>NZ_JBVVPL010000059.1:0-22163 GCF_055807615.1 Bradyrhizobium sp. MV1.5
GCGCTATCCGAGCACGCACAAAAAAATGCCCCACATCGAGCCTCACTCCCGCTCGGCCAATTAAGCAAAGCCCTCGCTTGCGGGAGAGGCCGGTGCGGTGCAGCAAAGTTTCAGCGCCCGCCACTTCCGTGACGAGCGCTGAACTTATTCGGGAATTTGCAGCCTGAGCCCCGGCGCGGTGCACCGGGGCTTAGTGCATAGCCGTGGTGTTGAGCTCGTGCTGGATGCTCTTGAAGTGGTCGAGCCGGGCGATGGCTTGATCGAACTCGTCGCCCTCATGCTCCTTCAATCCCTCTTCCATCTCCGAGACGGTCGCGGCGAACTGGGCGCGGTCGAGCTCGGCCAGCGAGGTCGCGACGTCGGCCAGCACGGTGAGGCCCTTGTCGGACACTTCGGCGATACCGCCGAGCACGATGATCTTCTCGTGCTTGCCGCCGGTGGTCACGGTGAGAATGCCGGGCCGGATCGCGGCCACGACCGGCGCATGTCCCGCCAGCACGCCGAAGTCACCTTCGACGCCGGGGATATCGACCTGGTCGACCTCGCCCGAGAAGGCGAGCTTTTCCGGCGAGACGAGATCGAAGTGGAAGGTGGCCATTTGAAACCTGCGAATAGTGAGTAGCGAATTGCGAATGGAGCGGGAGCAGCGCGACTATTCGCTACTCCCTGCTCGTCCTTCGCAGCTTAGGCCGCCTCGGCCGCCAGCTTCTTGCCCTTCTCGATCGCCTCTTCGATGGTGCCGACCATGTAGAAGGCGGCTTCCGGCAGGTGGTCATACTTGCCTTCGCAGAGGCCGCGGAAGCCCTTGATGGTGTCCGCGAGGTCGACGAACTTGCCGGGCGAGCCGGTGAAGATTTCGGCGACGTGGAACGGCTGCGACAGGAAGCGCTCGATCTTGCGGGCGCGGGCCACCGTCAGCTTGTCCTCTTCCGAAAGCTCGTCCATACCGAGAATGGCGATGATGTCCTGCAGCGACTTGTAGCGCTGCAGCACCTGCTGGACCTGACGCGCGGTGTCGTAGTGCTCCTGGCCGACGACGAGCGGCGAGAGCATGCGCGAGGTCGAGTCGAGCGGGTCCACCGCCGGATAGATGCCCTTTTCCGAGATCGCGCGGTTCAGCACCGTGGTGGCGTCCAAATGCGCGAACGAGGTCGCGGGCGCCGGGTCGGTCAAGTCGTCGGCCGGAACGTAAATGGCCTGCACCGAGGTGATCGAACCCTTTTGCGTGGTGGTGATGCGCTCCTGCAGCGCGCCCATGTCGGTGGCGAGCGTCGGCTGGTAACCCACGGCGCTCGGAATACGACCGAGCAGCGCCGACACTTCAGAACCGGCCTGGGTGAAGCGGAAGATGTTGTCGACGAAGAACAGCACGTCCTGGCCCTGGTCACGGAAGTGCTCGGCGACGGTCAGGCCGGTGAGGCCGACGCGGGCACGGGCGCCGGGCGGCTCGTTCATCTGGCCGAACACCAGCGCGCACTTCGACTTGACGCTCGGATCCGGATTGTGCGGATCCGCGTTGACCTTGGACTCGATGAACTCGTGATAGAGGTCGTTGCCTTCGCGGGTACGCTCGCCGACGCCGGCGAACACGGAATAACCACCGTGCGCCTTCGCGACGTTGTTGATCAGCTCCTGAATCAGCACGGTCTTGCCGACGCCGGCGCCGCCGAACAGGCCGATCTTGCCGCCCTTGGCGTAGGGCGCGAGCAAGTCGACGACCTTGATGCCGGTGACGAGAATTTCAGCTTCGGTCGACTGGTCGGTGTAGCTCGGCGCTTCCTGATGGATGGCGCGCTTGCCTTCGGACTGGATCGGGCCGGCTTCGTCGATCGGCTCGCCGATCACGTTCATGATGCGCCCGAGCGTGCCCGCACCCACCGGCACCGAGATCGGCTGACCGGTGTCGGTCACTTCCTGGCCGCGGACCAGACCTTCGGTCACGTCCATCGCGATCGTGCGCACCGTGGACTCACCGAGATGCTGCGCAACTTCCAGCACAAGGCGGATGTTGCCGTTCTTGGTTTCCAACGAATTCAGAATGGCCGGCAGATGGCCTTCGAACTGAACGTCGACGACGGCGCCCATGACCTGGGTGACACGACCGACCTGGGTAGCTGCTGTAGCCATGAAGCTCTCCTTCGAAATTCTTTACTTGAACGACCGTCGTTTGGTTCGTGCGTCAGACCGCCTCGGCGCCGGAGATGATCTCGATCAGCTCCTTGGTGATCTGGGCTTGACGGGTTCGGTTGTAGATCTGGGTTTGCTTGCGGATCATTTCGCCGGCGTTGCGGGTGGCGTTGTCCATCGAGCTCATCTGGGCGCCGTAGAACGAGGCGTTGTTTTCCAGCAGCGCGCGGAAGATCTGCACCGCGATATTCCGCGGCAACAGGCCGGAGAGGAGTTCGTCTTCCTCCGGCTCGTAGTCGTAGGACGTCGACGGCGCGTTCGCCGCCTTTTCTTCCACGGTCAGCGGAATGATCTGCTGCGCGGTCGGAACCTGGGCAATCACGGACTTGAACTGGGCGTAGAACAGCGTGCAGACGTCGAATTCGCCGTTGTCGAAGCGGGCCAGAACCTTCTTGGCGATGTCCTCGGCGTTGACGAAGCCGAGCTGACGAACGCCGCGCAGGTCGAGATGCTCGACGATCTGCTTGTCGTACAGGCGGCGGAGCTGCTCGTAGCCCTTGCGGCCGACGCAGAAGAATTTGACTTCCTTGCCCTGCGCCATCAGCGCCTGGGCGCGCTCGCGCGCGAGGCGAACGATCGAGGAGTTGAACGCGCCGGACAGGCCGCGCTCGCCGGTGCAGACCAGCAGCAGGTGAACCTGATCCTTGCCGGTGCCGGCCAGCAGCACCGGCGCGCCGGGCGAACCGGCGGCAGCGCTGGCGATGTTGGAGATCACCGCGCTCATCTTGTCGGCATAAGGCCGCGCCGCCTCGGCCGCCTGCTGGGCACGGCGCAATCTGGACGCCGCGACCATCTGCATGGCCTTGGTGATCTTCTGCGTCGCCTTGGTGGAGGCGATGCGGACGCGCATGTCTTTAAGTGACGCCATTCTTCGTTCACCCCGGCGGTTCGACCCTTTGGATCAAGCCGCTAGCCTATCCCAGTCGTCATGCCCGGGCGTGTCCCGGGCATCCACGTCTTCGTTTCCATGCAGTGAGGCACGGAAGGCCGGGACAAGAAGCCCGGCCTTGCGACCGTTCTCTTATGCGAAGCTCTTGGCGAAACCTTCGACCACCGACTTCAGCTTGGCGGCGGTGTCGTCGGAGAGATCGCGGCTGTCGCGGATCGCGTTGAGGATCTCGACATTCTTGCCGCGCAGCAGCGACAACAGACCGTCCTCGAACGCGCGCACCTTGTTGACCGGAAGCGGATCGAGATAGCCGTTGGTGCCGGCCCAGATCACGCAGACCTGCTCTTCCATCTTCAGCGGCGCGAACTGCGGCTGCTTCAGGAGCTCGGTGAGACGCGAGCCGCGATTGAGCAGGCGCTGGGTCGAGGCGTCGAGGTCGGAGCCGAACTGCGCGAACGCCGCCATTTCGCGGTACTGCGCGAGCTCGCCCTTGATCTTGCCGGCGACCTTCTTGGTGGCCTTGGTCTGCGCCGAGGAGCCGACGCGCGACACCGACAGACCGACGTTCACCGCGGGGCGGATGCCCTGGAAGAACAGGTCGGTTTCGAGGAAGATCTGGCCGTCGGTGATCGAGATGACGTTGGTCGGAATGTAGGCCGACACGTCGTTGGCCTGGGTTTCGATGACCGGCAGCGCCGTCAGCGAGCCCGAGCCCTGATCCTTGTTCAGCTTCGCCGCGCGCTCGAGCAGGCGGGAATGCAGATAAAACACGTCGCCCGGATAGGCTTCGCGGCCCGGCGGACGGCGCAGCAGCAGCGACATCTGGCGGTAGGCGACGGCCTGCTTGGACAAATCGTCATAGATGATGACGGCGTGCATGCCGTTGTCGCGGAAGTATTCGCCCATGGTGCAGCCGGTGAACGGCGCGATGTACTGCATCGGCGCCGGATCGGACGCGGTGGCGGCGACGATGATCGAATATTCGAGCGCGCCCTGCTCTTCCAGCACCTTGACGAACTGGGCAACGGTCGAGCGCTTCTGGCCGATCGCGACGTAGACGCAATACAGCTTGATGTTCTCGTCCGGCTGCGCGTTGAGCGGCTTCTGGTTGAGGATGGTGTCGAGCGCGATCGCGGTCTTGCCGGTCTGACGGTCGCCGATGATCAGCTCGCGCTGGCCGCGGCCGATCGGGATCAGGGCGTCGATCGCCTTGAGGCCGGTCGCCATCGGCTCGTTCACCGATTTGCGCGGAATGATGCCGGGCGCCTTGACGTCGACGCGCATGCGCTTGTCGGCCTGGATCGGGCCCTTGCCGTCGATGGGATTGCCGAGCGCGTCGACGACGCGGCCGAGCAGGCCCTTGCCGACCGGCGCGTCCACGATGGCGCGGGTACGCTTGACGGTCTGACCTTCCTTGATCTCGCGGTCGGCGCCGAAAATAACGATACCGACGTTGTCGGTTTCGAGGTTCAGCGCCATGCCGCGGGTGCCGTTCTCGAACTCGACCATTTCACCGGCCTGGACGTTATCCAGACCGTAGACGCGGGCGATACCGTCGCCGACGGACAGCACCTGTCCGACTTCGGAGACTTCAGCTTCCTGGCCGAAATTCTTGATCTGGTCCTTGAGGATCGCGGAAATTTCCGCGGCGCGGATGTCCATCAGCCTGCCTCTTTCATCGCGTGCTTGATCGAATTGAGTTTGGTGCGAAGCGAGCTATCGATCATCCGGCTGCCAAGCTTGACCACGAGGCCACCGATGATCGAGGGATCGACCTTCACGTTGAGCGCGACGTCCTTGCCGGTCACCGACTTCAGGGCAACCTTGAGGGCGTCGAGATTCTTGTCCGAGAGCGCCTCCGCCACGGTGACGTCGGCCGTCGCCTCACCCTTGAACCTGGCGACCAGGGCGCGATAGGCGCGGATGACGTCAGCCACCGCGAACAGGCGGCGGTTGGCGGTCAGCACTTTCAGGAAATTGGCGGAGATGCCGGCGATGCCCGCTTTGTCCAAAACAGCCGAGAGGGCTCTGGACTGGGCGTCGGCCGCGAACACAGGGCTGCGGACGAGGCGCTTCAGATCGGCGCTTTCGTTCAGCATGCCCTCGAATTTTTCGAGATCGGCCTTGACCTCGTCGACCACTTTCTGGTCGCGGGCCAGTTCAAACAAGGCCGTTGCATAACGGCCCGACACACCGGAAACGGACGTATCTTCTGCAGCCACAGACGTGCTCTTTTTGCTGTCAAACTCGCAAGGGAAAAACCGTCGCCACGAAGCGGCGCCTAGCGATCCAAGCCCTTGGAATTCAAGCGGGACTTCGATTTTCGACCCCGCACGGAAGTGCCGGGCTCGTTAAAATCGCGGCTTTGCTAACATAGCAGGCGCGCACGTGCAACATGACGCCAAATTAAAGGCATGACGTTCTGTCGCCAGTTCGTCGCAGTCCGCGACGACGCCACGACGGCCTGCCATGCCGCGGAATTGCCACAGCTCCTAAGCCCACCCCCGAGCCGACGCCGGCAATTGGTTCCTGCCTTCAGCGCATAGCGGCCATGAACACGGATCGCTGAGGCGTGATTCCGGGCGGGCGGACTTCACTCGCCGAATACTTTCCCAAATCTAAATGCGGGAAGCGATGACTTCGGTTTACAGTATTTACTAGTAATCTATAGGTTAACGAATCGTTAAATTCCAATATTACGGAATGTCGGCTGAATATCCCTGCCGGTAACAAGATATTACACGGCGACACAGAACTGATTTACTGCCCAATTCACGCCTCATTAGGAATCGAAACGCGGTCCCGCTCGCAAACTTACGGGGGCTCCACTTGCCACATATGTGGCAATACTAGCTTAGGGACCAATATATGCTTTGTTTGAAGACGCTGGGCTCTGTGACCCGGCCGCGTACGGCGATCGCCTTTGTTGCCGCAACTCTTCTCATCGGTGGAACTGCCACCGAAGCTTCCGCCAAATCCCGCCATCACCACCGGTATTCCCACCATCATCACCGCCACCACGCCCAGAACGATGCCAACACGACCTCCGACTGGCGTAACGCCAATGCGTCGATGACGCCGTCGCAGGGCACCGGACGTTCCTTCTCCGGCATGGCTTCCTTTTACGGGAACGAGTCCGGCAGCAGGACTGCCTCGGGCCAGCGCTTCAACCAGAACGCCATGACCGCGGCGCACCGCTCGCTGCCGTTCGGCACCAAGCTGCGGGTCACCCATGGCGGCTCGAGCGTCATCGTCACCATCAACGACCGTGGCCCGTTCGTTCGCGGCCGTGTCCTCGACCTCTCCACGGGCGCTGCCCGGGCCATCGGCCTCACCGGCGCCGGCGTCGGGCGCGTCACCGCGGAAGTCGTCTCCTAAGGGGCGCGACGCCTGAAACAAGCCCGCCGTCTTGGGGGACGGCGGGCTTCGTCATTCCGGGGCGCGCGTAGCGCGAGCCCGGAATCCATCGAACAGCAGGGTCGGTGGATGAATGGATTCAGGGTTCGCGACTTCGTCGCGCCCCGGAATGACAGTGGGGCCTACAAAAAGCTCTGCGGATCGACATCGACCTCGAGCTTTTGATTGCCCTTCGGCTTCGGGCACACGGCAAGCCAGTTGCGCAGATAATCCGACAGGTCGAACCCGCGCGCCGATTTCACCAGGATGCGGAAGCGGTAGCGGCCCTTGATGACCGCGAGCGGGGCTTCCGCCGGGCCCAGCACCACCACGCGCTCGTCGCGCGGCGCGAGCGCGACGAGGTGGCGGCCAAAGCCTTCGGCGCTCGGCCGGTCGCCGGCGGAAATGATCAGGCTCGCGAGCCGCCCGAATGGCGGATAGAGCGTGCGTTCGCGCAAATCGATCTCGCTGTCGTAGAACGCTTCACGGTCGCAGGCGATCAGCGCCTTCATCACGGGATGATCGGGCTGGTGGGTCTGGAGATAGCCGACGCCGCGGCCCTGCTCGCGCCCGGCGCGGCCGATCACCTGGTTGAGCAATTGCCAGGTGCGCTCGGAGGCGCGCGGATCGCCATTGGACAGGCCGAGATCCGCATCGACCACGCCGACCAGATTGAGCCGCGGAAAATTGTGGCCCTTGGCCACGAGCTGGGTGCCGATGATGACGTCGACGCGGCCCTCCGCGATGTCATTCAGCTCGGAGCGCATCGTCTCGATCGAGGTGATGAGATCGCTCGACAGCACCATGGTGCGCGCTTCCGGGAATAGCGCGGCCGCCTCTTCCTGCAAGCGCTCGACACCGGGCCCGACCGCGACCAGCGATTCCTCCGCCGCGCAATGCGGACAGGTTTGCGGGCGCGGCATCGAGAAGCCGCAATGGTGACAGACGAGGCGCTGACGGAAGCGGTGATCGACCAGCCAGGCATCGCAGATGGTGCAGGCGAAGCGATGGCCGCAGGCGCGGCACAGCGTCAGCGGCGCATAGCCGCGGCGATTGAGGAACAATAGCGCCTGCTCGCGCCGCTCGATCGCGGTCCTGATCTCGGAGGCCAGCCGCGGCGAGATGAAGCGGCCGCGCGCCGGCGGCTCGCGGCGCATGTCGATGGCCTCGATATGCGGCATGTGCTGGCCGCCGAAGCGCGACGGCAGCGCGATGCGCTGATAACGGTTCTTGCGTGCATTGACCTCGGATTCGACCGAGGGCGTCGCCGACGCCAGAACGATCGGAACCTTTGCGATATGGGCGCGCACCACCGCCATGTCGCGGGCGTGATAGTGCACGCCCTCGTCCTGCTTGTAGGCCTGGTCATGCTCTTCATCGACGACGATGAGGCCGAGATTGGCGTAGGGCAGAAACAGCGCCGAGCGCGCGCCGACCACGACCGGCGCGCTGCCCTCGGAGATCGCCGCCCAGTTGCGCGCGCGGGTGCGCGGCGTCAGCTCGGAATGCCATTCCAGAGGGCGCACGCCAAAACGCTGCGCGAAGCGATCGAGGAACTGGCCGGTGAGCGCGATCTCCGGCATCAGGATCAGCGACTGTTTTCCGCGGCGGATCGCCTCGGCCACCGCTTCGAAGTAAACCTCGGTCTTGCCCGAGCCGGTGACACCGTCGAGCAGCGCGACGTGAAAGCTGCCGTTGGCCGCGAGCGCGCGCATCGCATCGACCCCGGCGCGCTGGAGCGGCGAAAAATCCGGCCGGCTGAAATCCGGATCGGGTGCGGGCGGCGGCGGAGACGGCGGCATCGGCTCGACCGTGAGCGTACCTTCGTCGACGAGGCCGTCGATCACACCGGCCGAAACGCCGGCCTCCTTGGCCGCCTCGGACTTGCCGTGCAGCAGCCGGTCCGACAGCACCTCGATCAGGCGCTGCCGCGCCGGCGTCAGACGTTTTGGCGGATCGCCGACCAGGCGCACGCCGGCGCGCACCCGCTCGGGGCCGAGGTTCTCACCCATGCGCAGGCACATGCGAAGCACCATGCCGCGCGGGCTCAGCGTGTAATTGGCGACCCAGTCCACGACCGCACGCAGCTCGGGCTTCAACGGCGGGATGTCGAGCTTTTCGCTGACCTCCTTGAGGCGGTTGTGCAGGCGCGGATCGGGATTGGCGTTTTCGGCCCAGACCACGGCGAGCACCTCGCGCGGGCCGAGCGGCACGCCGATAATATCGCCCGCCTTCAGCTCCATCCCGCGCGGCACCTTGTAGGAATAGGTCTGGTCGAGCGCGACCGGCACCAGCACGTCGACCATGCGGGTCGCGTTGGCGGAGACGGCGTTGCTGCGCGACGTGTGATCCATAGAGGGGGAATCGGAACCCGGGGGCTTCAAGGCTAGCGCCCTAAGGCGGCCTTAGCGAACGATAAACGAGTGTGATGCGATATACTGAGTGGAATCACCACGTCCAGAGCGCATGAGCAAAGCGGCCGCCCCACAAATCGAGCTCGCCAGCGCCGATCCCGATATCGCGCAGGAGATGACGCGCTGGCTGTCGCATCTCGGCGCGGAGCGGCGGCTGTCGCCGAAGACGCTGGAAGCCTATGCCCGCGATTTGCGGCAGTGCCTGAATTTCCTCTGCGGCCATTGGGGCGAGCGGGTGACGCTGAAGCGTTTCGCCGCGCTGGAGGCCACCGACATCAGGGCCTTCATGGCGATGCGCCGCGCCGACGATATCGCCGGCCGCTCGCTGATGCGCGCGCTCGCGGGCCTGCGCTCGTTCGGCCGCTTCCTCGAGCGCGAAGGCAAGGGCAAGGTCGGGGCGCTCTCGGCGATCCGCGCACCGAAAGTCGCAAAGAGCCTGCCTAAGCCGCTGCCGATGGCGTCGGCCAAACGTCTTGCGGACGCCGACGAGCGCGCCGGCGAGGATCGCGAGACCTGGATTCTGGCGCGCGATGCCGCGGTGATGGCACTCCTCTACGGCTCGGGCCTGCGCATCTCCGAAGCGCTGGGGCTGACGCGCCGCGAGGTGCCGCGTCCGGGCGAAGGCGACGTGCTGATCGTGACAGGCAAAGGCAACAAGACCCGCATGGTGCCGGTGCTCCAGAACGTGCTCGCACTGGTGCAGGAATACGTTTCGATGTGCCCGTATCCGCTGCCGGCGGAGGGCCCGATCTTCGTCGGCGCGCGCGGCGGGCCGTTGAGCCCGCGCATCATCCAGCTCGCGATGGAGCGGCTGCGTGGCGCGCTCGGCCTGCCCGACAGCGCCACGCCGCACGCGCTCCGGCATTCCTTCGCCACGCATCTGTTGTCGCGCGGCGGCGATTTGCGCGCGATCCAGGAATTGCTCGGCCATGCCTCGCTCTCGACCACGCAGATCTATACCGGCATCGATGCCGAGCGGCTGCTGGAAGTCTATGCCAGCGCGCATCCGCGGCGGTGATGCTGACATGAAGCTGTCATAGCAAGCCTCTCGGCGCGCATGCCTCTTGCGCGGCGCCCGCGGTTCGGTCAATCGTGGGGAACCGAGCAGGAGGGATTTATGAGCGCACATGAAAGCATGGAGCACGCCGAGCACGCCGAACACGCGTCCGGCTCGAACAAGAAGATCGCGCTCCTGATTGCCGTTCTGGCGCTTTTCCTGGCGATCTCGGAGACGCTCGGCAAGGGCGCCCAGACCGAATCGATCAGCAAGAACGTCGAGGCTTCCAACCTCTGGGCGTTCTTCCAAGCCAAGAGTATCCGCCGCACCATGGTGCAGAGCATGGCGGACCAGGGCAAGCTCATCCTCGGCGCGGCGAGCGACGAGGCCAACAAGGTGGCCGTGCAGAAGCAGATCGAGGACTGGCAGAAGACCGCGCAGCGCTACCGCTCCGAGCCCGAGACCGGCGAAGGCACCGAGCAGCTAGCCGAAAAGGCCAAGCACGCCGAGCATGAGCGCGACGAGGCGACTGCGAAGTATCATCACTTCGAGCTGGCGTCCGCCGCCTTCCAGATCGGCATCGTTCTCGCCTCAGCCACCATCATCACCGGCATGATCGCACTCGCCTATGTCGCCGGCCTGCTGACGATCGCTGGGCTCATCATGACCGGGCTTGGTCTGTGGTTGCCGCATCTGCTGCATTTGCATTGAGACTCGTAGCCCGCATGAGCGCAGCGACATGCGGGGAGCCAAAATAAGGAATCCCGGATATCGCTTTGCTCATCCGGGCTACTCGACTGCATTGAGGGGACGAGGCGAGATTTGTAGCCCGCATGGAGCGCAGCGGAATGCGGGGCCGCGGGCAACAGTCCCGGATTGCGCTGCGCTCCATCCGGGCTACGGGACCTGAACAAGCGGCGACGATCAGCGCGCTTCGTGCACGCTCTTGCGAAAACGCTGGATCAGGCGGAGCGTGCGGGAGGACCAGCCTTCGCCGTTGCCCGCGATCAGCTCCCTGATGCGCCGCTTGACCGGATCGACCAGCTCGGCGGCCTTGGCACGCAGCTTCAGCATCAGATCATAAAGCCGCTCGAACCAGGCCATCTCCATCAGCTTGTCCCGCGTCACATCGAACACGAAGGCGGTGACGCCGACGCCGAGCAGCTTTGCGAACACGATGGTGAAGACCGCGCTGGTCCAATATTCGTGCGTGAGCAGCCACAGGCCGACCAGCTTGAGCGGAAACAGCGGGATGATGGGCACGGCGAACACGATCAGCGTCATCGCCGGCGACAACGCATCGACGCGGTCCGACAGCCATTGCTTGAACCGGGCGAGCGGGATGATTGCGACAACCCGCGCGACGATCGGTTCGAGATGGTCCCACAGCCAAGCTTCGATCAGGAAGATGATCGCAAGCAGGACCCAGAGCGGTTGAAGCAGGCGGCGTAGCATATGTTTCCCGCCCGATTCGGCGCTGGGCGCGACCTACATATGGATGGCCCGCTTCCCGACTGCAAGCGCGGCTTCCTTGACGGCCTCCGAGCGGGTCGGGTGCGCGTGGCAGGTGCGCGCGAGGTCCTCCGCGCTGCCGCCAAACTCCATGAGAACACAGGCTTCATGGATCATTTCGCCGGCTTCGCGGCCGATAATGTGCACGCCGAGCACACGATCGGTCTTCGCATCTGCGAGAATCTTCACAAAGCCGTCGGTGGTCTGGTTGACCTTGGAGCGGCCGTTGGCGGTAAAGGGAAACTTCCCGACGGTATAAGCCACGCCCGCCTGCTTCAGCTCCTCCTCGGTCTTGCCGACGGAGGATACTTCCGGTGTGGTATACACGACGCCTGGGATAACATCGTAGTTCACGTGGCCGGCTTGGCCTGCGATAATCTCGGCAACTGCGACGCCTTCATCCTCGGCCTTGTGCGCGAGCATCGGGCCCGCGACGACGTCGCCGATGGCATAGACGCCCTTCACGCTGGTGGCGAAGTGCGGATCGATTTGCACGCGGCCGCGATTGTCGAGCGCAACGCCGGCTTCCTTAAGGCCCAGCCCATCCGTGTACGGCACACGACCGATACAGACGAGAACGACGTCGGCTTCCAGCGTCTCGGCAGCGCCGCCGGCGGCAGGCTCGATCGTCGCCTTCAGCGTCTTGCCGGAGGTATCCACGCCCGTGACCTTGGCACCCAGCTTGAAGGCGAAGCCCTGCTTCTCCAGGATGCGCTGGAATTGCTTGGCGATCTCGCCGTCCATGCCGGGCAGGATGCGGTCGAGGAATTCGACGACGACGACGTCGGCGCCGAGACGGTGCCAGACCGATCCGAGCTCGAGGCCGATCACGCCGGCGCCGACGATCAGCAGCTTGCCGGGGACCTTGTCCAGCGACAGCGCGCCGGTCGACGACACGATGCGGGTCTCGTCGATCTCGATGCCCTTGAGACGCGCGATGTCCGAGCCGGTCGCGATCACGATGCTCTTGGTCTCGACGACCTGCGACTTGCCGTCGGCGGAGACTTCGACCTTGCCGGTGCCGAGTATCTTGCCGGCGCCCTTGAGCACGTCGATCTTGTTCTTCTTCATCAGGAACTCGACGCCCTTGACGTTACCGTCGATGCCCTGCTGCTTGAAATTCATCATCGCAGGCAGATCGAGCTTCGGCGCGGAGACGCTGACGCCCATCTTGGCGAAGGAATGCCCGGCTTCCTCGAACATTTCGGAGGCGTGCAGCAGCGCCTTGGACGGCATGCAGCCGACATTGAGGCAGGTGCCGCCGAGCGTTGCGTTCTTCTCCACCACGGCGACTTTCATGCCGAGCTGCGCTGCACGCACCGCGCAGACATAACCGCCCGGTCCGGTGCCGATGACGACGAGATCGTATGCCATGAGAGAAAGTCCCGTAAGTTTAGCGTTGAGGGATGTGCCAGCGTCCGCGCGGCGCGTCAGCGTCCGCCGGACACATCGAGAATGGCTGAAGTGACGTAGGAGGCATCGTCCGACATCAGCCAGACAATGGCATTGGCGACTTCATCGGCGGTACCGACGCGCTTCATCGGCACCATATGGGCCAGACGATGGGCGCGGTCGGGTTCGCCGCCGGCAGCGTGGATTTCGGTATCGATCAGGCCGGGGCGGATGCCCGCGACGCGAATGCCCTCGCCGGCAACCTCATAGCCGAGGCCGATGGTGAAGGAATCGATCGCGCCCTTGGACGCGGCATAGTCGACATAGGTGTTGGGCGCGCCGAGCTTGGCAGCAACGGACGACAGATTGACGATGACGCCGCCCTGGCCGCCGTGCCTGGTCGACATCCGCTTCACCGCTTCGCGCGCGCAGAGGATGGAGCCGGTGACGTTGACCGCCATCACGCGCTGGATGCGCTCGGCCGACATCTCGTCGACGCGCACGCCGCTGGTCCCGACAATGCCGCCATTGTTGACGAGCGCGCCGAGCGTGCCGAACGCGTCCGCGGCATTGAACAGCGCAAGGATGTCGCTTTCCTCGGCGACGTCGCATTTCACCGCGATGGCCTTGCCGTTGCTGGCCACGATCTCGGCGACCACCTCGTCGGCGGCCGTCTTGTTGCTGGCATAGCCGACGACGATTCGGAAGCCGCGCGCGGCCGCCGCAATCGCGGTCGCCCGCCCGATGCCGCGGCTGCCGCCGGTGATGACAACGACTTTATCCGTCACGCGCGCCTCCATGGTTCGACACGCGCCGTCGCGAAAGGCGACGGCGCTCGCAGAGCATCAGCGATCAGAGATCGAGCACCAGGCGCGCCGGATCTTCCAGGCTCTCCTTGACGCGAACCAGGAAGGTCACGGCTTCCTTGCCGTCGATGACGCGGTGATCGTAGGACAGCGCCAGATACATCATCGGGCGGACCTCGACCTTGCCGCCGACGACCATCGGCCGCTCCTGGATCTTGTGCATGCCGAGGATGCCGGACTGCGGCGCGTTCAGGATCGGGGTCGACATCAGCGAGCCGTAGATACCGCCATTGGTGATGGTGAAGGTGCCGCCCTGCATCTCGTCGATCTTGAGCTGGCCGTCGCGGGCGCGGCGACCGAAATCGGCGATGCCCTTTTCGATGTCGGCGATCGACTTGTTGTCGCAGTCGCGCACCACGGGCACGACGAGACCCTTGTCGGTGCCGACGGCGACGCCGATGTGATAGTAGTTCTTATAGATCAGATCGGTGCCGTCGATCTCGGCGTTGACGGCCGGGATGTCCTTCAGCCCCTGCACGACGGCCTTGGTGAAGAAGCCCATGAAGCCGAGCTTGCTGCCGTGCTTCTTCTCGAACGCATCCTTGTAGTGCGCACGCAGCGCCATGACGTTGGTCATGTCGACCTCGTTGAAGGTCGTGAGCATCGCGGCGGTGTTCTGCACGTCCTTGAGGCGGCGCGCGATGGTCTGGCGCAGCCGGGTCATCTTCACGCGCTCTTCGCGGGCGGCGTCATCGGCCGGCGAGGGTGCGCGGACCTGAACCGCTGCGGCCGGCTGGTTGACCGGGGTCGGCGCCGAGGCCGCACGCTCGATCGCGGCGAGCATGTCGCCCTTGGTGACACGGCCGTCCTTGCCGGAGCCGGGAACGGTCGAGGCGTCGATGCCGGTCTCGGCCGAGAGCTTTCGCACGGACGGAGCGAGCGGCGAGTCGGCCGGCGGCGCCTTCGCCGCGGCGGGGGCGGCGGCTGGGGCCGCCGCGGCGGGAGCCGGCGCGGGCGCGGCAGCCGGCTTGGCGGGCGTCTTTGCGACGCCGGCCGTGCCCTCGGTGATCTGCCCGAGCAGCGCACCGACCGCAACGGTCGTGCCGTCTGCGGCGATGATCTCGCTTAGCGTGCCCGCGGACGGCGCTGGGACTTCGATGGTGACCTTGTCGGTCTCGAGCTCCACCAAGGGCTCGTCGACGGCGACGGCATCGCCGGCCTTCTTGAACCAGCGGCCGATGGTGGCCTCGGTGACGGATTCGCCGAGGGTCGGCACACGAATTTCAGTCATGGTCTTTTCCTTAAGGAGATCGCCAATGCGGTCATGAATTTCACAGGTGTCATGCCCCGCGAAGGCGGGGCATCCAGTACTCCGCGGCGTTCGTGGTCATCACGGCCGTCACGGCTTACTCGATCGCCCGCCTTCGCGGGCGATGACAGCATCCTAAAAAACTTTCAGCTCAATGCTTCGTCCAGGAACGCCTTCAACTGCGCCTGATGCTTCGACATCAGACCCGTGGCGGTCGCGGCGGAGGCGGCGCGGCCGACATAGCGCGGACGCCGGCTCACACCGTTCACCTGGTTCAGCACCCATTCCAGATAGGGCTCGATGAAGTGCCAGGCCCCCATGTTGCGGGGCTCTTCCTGGCACCACACCACTTCGGCCTTCTTGAAGCGCGACAGCTCGGCCACCAGCGCCTTCAGCGGCACCGGATAGAGCTGCTCGACGCGCATCAGGTAGATGTCATCCATGCCGCGCTTCTCGCGCTCCTCGTAGAGGTCGTAATAGACCTTGCCCGAGCAGAGCACGATGCGGCGGATCTTCTCGTCGGGAACGAGCTTGACCGCTTCGCCCGGCAGCATCTGGGCGTCGTCATAGAGGATGCGGTGGAAGGTCGTTCCCTTCGCGAGCTCCTCGAGACGCGACACCGCCCGCTTGTGACGCAGCAGCGACTTCGGCGTCATCACGATCAGCGGCTTGCGGATCTCGCGATGGAGCTGCCTACGCAGCACGTGGAAGTAGTTCGCTGGCGTGGTCGGATAGACCACCTGCATGTTGTCTTCCGCGCACATCTGGAGATAACGCTCCAGACGCGCCGAGGAGTGCTCCGGTCCCTGGCCTTCATAGCCGTGCGGCAGAAGGCAGACGAGGCCGGACATGCGCAGCCATTTGCGCTCACCCGAGGAGATGAACTGGTCGAACACGACCTGCGCGCCGTTGGCGAAGTCGCCGAACTGCGCTTCCCACAGGGTCAACGTGTTCGGCTCGGCGAGCGAATAGCCGTATTCGAAGCCGAGCACGGCTTCTTCCGACAGCAGCGAGTTGATGACCTCGTAATGGCCCTGCTCGTGACCGAGATGGTTGAACGGCGTGTAGCGGCTCTCGTCTTCCTGGTCGATCAGGACCGAGTGGCGCTGCGAGAAGGTGCCGCGCTCCGAATCCTGTCCGGACAGGCGGACATGGTGGTTCTCGTTGAGCAGCGTGCAGAACGCCAGCGCCTCGCCGGTCGCCCAGTCGATACCCGTGCCGCCATCGATCGCCTTGGCGCGGTTTTCGAGGAAGCGCTGGATGGTGCGGTGGACGCGGAAGCCATCGGGCACCTTGGTGATCTTGCGACCGATGTCCTTCAGGGCGGCGATGTCGACGCCGGTGACGCCACGCCGCGCATCTTCTTCCTGATCCGCGATCTTGAAGCCGGCCCATTTACCGTCGAGCCAGTCGGCCTTGTTGGGCTTGTAGCCGGAGCCGGCTTCGAGCTCGGCATCGAGCCGCGCGCGCCAGTCGGCCTTGGCCTTCTCGACCTCGCCCTCGGTCAGCACGCCTTCGCTGATGAGGCGGCGGGCGTAGAGCTCGAGCGTCGACGGATGGGCCGCGATCTTCTTGTACATCACCGGCTGGGTGAAGGCCGGCTCGTCGCCCTCGTTATGGCCATGCCTGCGGTAGCAGAACATGTCGATGACGACGGGCTTGTGGAATTTCTGCCGGAACTCGGTCGCGACCTTGGCCGCGAACACGACGGCTTCCGGATCGTCGCCGTTGACGTGGAAGATCGGCGCGTCGATCATCTTCGCCACGTCGGACGGGTAAGGCGACGAACGGGAATAACGCGGATAGGTGGTGAAGCCGATCTGGTTGTTGACGATGAAGTGCACGGAGCCGCCGGTGCGGTAGCCCTTCAGGTCCGACAGGCCGAAACATTCCGCGACCACGCCCTGGCCGGCGAACGCGGCGTCGCCATGCATCAGCAGCGGCATCACCGAGATGCGCATATCCGGCGGATCGCCGTGCTGATCCTGCTTGGCGCGGACTTTTCCGAGCACCACGGGATCGACGATCTCGAGATGCGAGGGGTTGGCGGTCAGCGACAGATGGATGCGGTTGCCGTCGAACTCGCGATCCGAGGACGCGCCGAGATGATATTTGACGTCGCCCGAGCCTTCGACTGCATCAGGATTGGCCGAACCGCCCTTGAACTCGTGGAACAGCGCGCGATGCGGCTTGCCCATCACCTGGGTCAGCACGTTGAGCCGGCCGCGATGCGGCATGCCCAGCACGACCTCCTTCACGCCGAGATTGCCGCCGCGCTTGATGATCTGCTCAAGCGCGGGGATCAGTGACTCGGCGCCATCAAGGCCGAAGCGCTTGGTGCCGGTGAACTTGGTGTCGCAGAATTTCTCGAAGCCTTCGGCTTCAACCAGCTTCATCAGGATGGCGCGGCGGCCTTCGCGGGTGAAGGAGATTTCCTTGTCCGGCCCCTCGATCCGCTCCTGGATCCACGCCTTCTGCGCCGCGTTGGTGATGTGCATGAACTCGACGCCGAGCGTCTGGCAGTAGGTACGCTCGCAGATCGCGGTGATTTCGCGCAAGCTGGCGTATTCGAGACCGAGCACATGGTCGAGGAAGATCTTGCGGTCGAAATCGGCTTCGCTGAAGCCGTAGGTCCGCGGATCGAGCTCTTCGCGATTGCGCTGGGCTTCGATGCCGAGCGGATCGAGCTTGGCGTGGAAGTGGCCGCGCATGCGGTAGGACCGGATCAGCATCAGCGCGCGGACCGAGTCGCGCGTGGCCTGGAGCAGGTCGGCGGAGGAAAGGCCGCCGCCCTTGTCGCCGCCCTTGGCCTGCGCCTTGGCGGCGATCTTGGCACCGACCGTCTTCTCGACTTCCGCCCAATTGCCGTCGAGCGCGGAGGTCAGATCGTCCTGCGGGGTCAGCGGCCAGTTGGCGCGCTCCCAGGACGGGCCTTGGGCGTTCTTGCTGATGTCACCCGGCTGGTCGTTGAGGCTCTTGAAGAAGTCCTGCCACTCGGCATCCACCGAGGACGGGTCTTTCTCGTAGCGGGCGTAGATTTCGTCGATGTAGGTGGCGTTGGTGCCCTGCAAAAAGGAGGAGAGGGCAAAGGCTGCGTTCGCGTCTTGGCGAGACATACTTGAGTTCCTGGCGATTTCGGTTCGCGCATAACAAACGGCGCTGGCGCTGGGCTCCCCGGCAGAGGACCAGCGCGACAGGCACCATTTACCCTATTTGCTGCGAAACTTCGCCCGGAAAATTACGAAGGTGTGAATCAGGCTTTCAATTTTTCGGCAAGCGTGTGCCCGAGCCGAGCGGGAGATGGCGACACTGTAATTCCAGCCGATTTCATCGCGTCGGTCTTGGAACCGGCGTCCCCCTTGCCGCCCGAAATGATCGCGCCGGCGTGGCCCATGCGGCGGCCGGGAGGGGCCGTGACACCGGCAATGAAACCGACCATCGGCTTCTTGCGGCCGCGCTTGGCCTCGTCCTTGAGGAACTGGGCAGCGTCCTCCTCGGCGGAACCGCCGATCTCGCCGATCATGATGATCGATTCGGTCTTGGGGTCGCCGAGCAGCATTTCCAGCACGTCGATGAACTCGGTTCCCTTGACCGGGTCGCCACCGATGCCGACTGCCGTGGTCTGGCCGAGGCCTTCCTGGGTGGTCTGGAACACGGCTTCGTAGGTCAGGGTGCCCGAGCGCGAGACGATGCCGACGCTGCCGGTCTTGAAGATGTTGGCCGGCATGATGCCGATCTTGCACTCGCCGGCAGTCATGACGCCCGGGCAGTTCGGCCCGATCAGGCGCGACTTGGAGCCGGCCAGCGAACGCTTCACGCGGACCATGTCGATGACCGGGATACCTTCGGTGATGCAGACGATCAGCGGGATCTCGGCATCGATGGCTTCGCAGATCGCATCGGCCGCGCCCGGCGGCGGCACGTAGATCACCGACGCATCGGCGCCGGTCTTCTCACGCGCCTCGCGCACGGTGTCGAACACCGGCAGACCCAGATGCGTCGCGCCGCCTTTGCCGGGCGAGGTGCCGCCGACCATCTTGGTGCCATAGGCAATCGCGGCCTCAGAGTGGAAGGTGCCGTTCTTGCCGGTAAAGCCCTGGCAGATGACCTTGGTGTTCTTGTCGATCAGGATGGACATGAGGTCTGCTTTCGCGAAACTAACGAGTGAGAGGTCAGTGGATGCGGCGGTAGACGCCGGTGAGCACGTCGGCCCAGCCTTCCGCGTCCGGCGAGAACTGGATCTTCAACGAATAGGAATCGTCGTCGATGATTTCATAGACGTGGCGCGCATTGCCGCGGAGCGAGCCGCGCACCAGCGTCAGGGTCTTGCCGACCCACCCGCCGGAGGCGGGCGAGGGCGGCGTGTAGCCGAGCGAATCGTACCAGAACAATTTGTAGGTCCGGTCTTCGCGGTCGAAGGTGAAGATGCCGTGGGTGGCGAAGCTCTGCTTGCCGTCGCGGGTCTGGACCGAGTCTTGGATCAGATAGAAGCCATTGAGATCCATGTGGGCCACGACGCGAGAGGTCGCCGTCCCGCCCTCTGTCCAGCGCGACGGAAAGACCACCTCTTCGCCATTCCATTCACCGGCGAACGCGGCAAGACGCGCGTGCTCCGGCAGCGGGGATGATGCAGCGAGATGGTCCTGGGTCATGCCCTCAGCCTCCCTTGACGGCCTTCACGATCTTCTGCGCGGCGTCGTCGAGATTGTCGGCAGGCACCACGTTCAGGCCGGATTCACGGATGATCTTCTTGCCCAGCTCGACATTGGTGCCTTCGAGGCGAACCACCAGCGGCACGCTGAGGCCGACCTCGCGCACGGCGGCCGTGACGCCCTCGGCGATCACGTCGCACTTCATGATGCCACCGAAGATGTTGACCAGGATGCCCTTCACGTTCGGGTCGGCGGTGATGATCTTGAAGGCGGCCGCGACCTTTTCCTTGCTGGCGCTGCCGCCGACGTCGAGGAAGTTCGCCGGCGCCATGCCGTAGAGCTTGATGATGTCCATCGTCGCCATCGCGAGGCCGGCGCCGTTGACCATGCAGCCGATATTGCCGTCGAGGGTGACGTAGTTGAGGTCGTATTTCGACGCCTCGATTTCCTTGGCGTCTTCCTCGGTCTCGTCGCGCAACGCGAGCACCTCGGGATGACGGAACAGGGCGTTGTCGTCGAACGACACCTTGGCGTCGAGCACGCGGAGCTGGCCCTGCTTGGTCACGACCAGCGGGTTGATCTCCAGCATCGACATGTCCTTGGCGACGAACGCCGCATAGAGCTGCGCGGTGAGCTTCTCGGCCTGCTTGGCGAGATCGCCGGAGAGCTTCAGCGCGTTCGCGACGGTGCGGCCGTGATGGCCCATGATGCCGGTCGCGGGATCGATCGAGAAGGTCACGATCTTCTCAGGGCTGTTGTGCGCGACGTCCTCGATATTGACGCCGCCCTCGGTCGACACCACGAAGGAGACGCGAGAGGTCTCGCGATCGACCAGGATCGAGAGGTAGAATTCCTTGTCGATGTCGGAGCCGTCCTCGATGTAGAGGCGGTTGACCTGCTTGCCGGCGGGTCCGGTCTGGATGGTGACGAGCGTGGCGCCGAGCATCTGCTTGGCGAATTCGGAAACCTCCGCGGCCGACTTGGCGATGCGCACCCCGCCCTTGTCGCCGGCCGATGCTTCCTTGAACTTGCCCTTGCCGCGGCCGCCGGCGTGGATCTGGCTCTTCACGACCCAGACCGGGCCAGGGAGTGCCTTTGCCGCTGCGTCCGCATCAGCCGCCTTCAGGACCGGAACGCCCTTGGAGATCGCGACGCCGAACTCGTTCAGCAGCGCTTTGGCCTGATATTCATGGATATTCATATGGTCGCTCCCTGAACCCGCGGGCGGTGACCTCGTAGGCCCACCTCAGTCTTGTGGCTGGCATACCATATACCACAGGAACTGCAACCCGGATTCTCTGACATCGATCTCTGGACTGCCGATCCGAGCCCGCCTGAACAGCCGGGGCCCGGAAGTGAAACCGCCGAAGACCGGGTTTCGGTCTTCGGCGGGAATTGTTGGGTTTAGCGGCCCAGAAGATCCGGTGCGATCTTCTTGCAGGCGTCAACCAGACCCTGCACTGCGCCGACCGACTTGTCGAAGGCTTCGCGGTCCTTGCCGACGAGCTCGATCTCGACGACGCGCTCGACGCCCTTGGAGCCGATCACGACGGGCACGCCGACATACATGTCCTTCACGCCGTATTCGCCGTTCAGGTAGGCGGCCGAGGCCAGCACGCGCTTCTTGTCACGCAGATAGCTCTCGGCCATCGCGATCGCGGAAGCCGCCGGCGCATAGAAAGCCGAGCCGGTCTTGAGCAGGTTGACGATCTCGGCGCCGCCGTTGCGGGTACGGTCGACGATCTCGTCGAGGCGCGCCTGCGAGGTCCAGCCCATCTTGACGAGATCGGGCAGCGGGATGCCGGCGACGGTGGAGTATTTTACCAGCGGCACCATGGTGTCGCCATGGCCACCCAGCACGAAGGCGGTGACGTCTTCGACCGAAACGTTGAACTCGTCGGCCAGGAAGTAGCGGAAGCGCGACGAATCCAGCACGCCGGCCATACCGACGACCTTCTTGTGCGGCAGGCCGCTAGCCTTCTGCAGCGCCCAGACCATCGCGTCGAGCGGGTTGGTGATGCAGATGACGAACGCGTCGGGGGCGTATTTCTTGATGCCGGCGCCGACCTGTTCCATGACCTTGAGGTTGATCGAGAGGAGGTCGTCGCGGCTCATGCCGGGCTTGCGCGGCACGCCGGCGGTGACGATGCAGACCTTGGCGTTGTCGAGCGCCTCGTAGGAGTTGGCGCCGGTGTAGTGCGCGTCAAAGCCGTCGACCGGCGAGGACTGCGCGATGTCGAGCGCCTTGCCCTGCGGCACGCCCTCGGCGATGTCGAACATCACCACGTCGCCCAGCTCTTTCAGGCCGATGAGATGAGCCAGCGTTCCGCCGATCTGACCGGAGCCAATCAAAGCAATCTTGTCGCGCGCCATGTGAGCCTGTCCTTTAGACACGTAAGGAGGGGAAAACTGAGACGGGTGGTTATCCCTTTCGCCTCCCCCATTCAAGTCACGGGTTGCCCAATTGTCGGGCTTGCCGAAAATCCGGCCAGCATACCCGAGCCGTGGGGGGGGGGGGGGGGGCGGGGGGCGGGCCCGGCGCCCAAAAACCCACACGGGGGGGGTTTTAGGGGGGGGGGGGGGGGGGGGGGGCCCCGGGCGGGGGGGGG
>NZ_JBVVPL010000059.1:22173-35954 GCF_055807615.1 Bradyrhizobium sp. MV1.5
AACACCCCCCCCCCCACCCCCCCGCTCTGCGGCGGGGCGCGCCCCCCCCCCCCCCGTCCCTCACCCCCCCCCCGGGCGGGGGGGTTGGGGGGGGGGGGGGGGCGCCCCCCCCCCCCCCCCACCCACGGCCGTATAGGACTTAAGTCTCAACCAAACCTTTGGTCGAGCCGCTGGCTGTGGAATCCTTGCGGCCATGGGGCAGCGCCAGATAGGATTCCGAGCTCATTTCGATCAGGCGCGACGCCGTGCGCTTGAACTCGTTGGCCTCGTTGCCCTCGTTGGCAAGATAGAGCGAGATCGGGTTGGCATCGGCCGAGGCCATCAGCTTCACGGCATTGTCATACAGCGTGTCGATCAGCGTGATGAAGCGCTTGGCGGCGTTGCGCTGGGAGATGTCCATCACTGGAATATGGTCGACCAGAATGGTGTGATAATCGTGCGCCAGCCTGAGATAGTCGGATGCCCCGAGCGGCTTCTCGCAGAGATCGGCGAACGCGAAGCGCGCTACGCCGTGGGCCGAGCACGGCACGTGCAGGATGCGGCCCTTGATCGAAATATCGCGCGACTTGCATTTGGCGCCGCCTGACATCCTCGACCAGGCGCGATCGAGCGCGGTGTCAGCCTCAGCGTCTGCAGGAGTCAGCCACATCGGCACGCCCTGAAGCTTTTCCAGCCGGAAGTCGGTGCGCGCGTCGAGCCGCAGCACGTCCATGTGGTCGGTGATCTGCCGGATGAAGGGCAGGAACAGCGAACGGTTCAGACCGCCCTTGTAGAGGTCGTCAGGCGCGACGTTGGAGGTCGCGACCACCACGGTGCCGAGCTCCAGCAGCTTTGCGAACAGGCGGCCGAGGATCATCGCGTCCGCGATGTCGGTGACGTGGAATTCGTCGAAACAGAGCAGCCAGCTCTCCTCGAAGATCGCATGCGCGGTCAGCGCGATGACGTCACCATCGGCGATCTCGCCGCGTGCGATGCCCTGGCGATAATCGTAGATGCGCTCGTGCACGTCAGCCATGAATTCGTGAAAATGCGCGCGCCGCTTGTGCTCGACGGTCGAGTGCTGGAAGAACAGATCCATCAGCATGGTCTTGCCGCGGCCGACCTCGCCATGGACGTAGAGCCCGTGCGGCGCCTCGTCCTTGTCGCTGCTGAACAGGCGGCTGAGCAGCCCCTGCTTGCGCGCCGGCTTGTAATCGGCGAGCCGCTGGTCGAGCGCCGCATAGGCGTCGGCGATTTCGGCCTGCGCAGCGTCGGGCTCGATCGCACCGGACGCGATCTGGGCCTGATAGGCCTCGCGGAATGAGGAACTGGGGGTCGAGAGCATGCTCTTTACCGCCAGAGATGGGCGAAAATTGCAAGCCGTCAATTGGGGCGGGGCGCTATGCGCTTTCTCCCTCGCCCCGTTCTTACGGGGTCGCGACGAGCTTCGCTCGCGCTGAGAGGGTTGGGGTGAGGGGCCTCTCCGCACATGAGATGCGTCGTAAAGACCTGTGGGCGGGCGCCCCCCCTAGGGGTGGGGGGGGGTTTGTGGGGGGCCCGCCCGGGGGGAGGGGGTGGGGGGGCGGGGCCTCACCCCAAATCTGCTGCGTCTAAAAGACCTGTACCCCCTCACCCGGATTGCATCTTCGATGCAATCCGACCTCTCCCCGCAAGCGGGGAGAGGTGAAGAAGAACCTACTCACACAGCTCGTAGGCGTCCTCCACCACATAGGGGCCGCCGCCGGTTGAGGCGCGGGACGAGAACAGAACAAAACGTTCGGCCGTGAACGCCTTGCTGGGAAAATAGCCGCGCAGCGAAAGATAATCGGCGACGTCACGGTCGGTGGCGTCGTGCAGCCGGGCCAGCGTGACATGCGGGATGAACTTGCGGCCTTCAGGGTCGAGGCCGATCCGCTGCATCAGGCGCTCGAGCTCGGCCTGCAATTCCATCAGCGGCTTGCTCGGCACGATGGTGGCGACCACCGCGCGCGGCTTGCGTCCGCCGAAACTCTGCAAGCCCTGCACCTTCACCTCGAACGGCTTGCGGTCGACGCGAAACAGCATCGAGGCGATCTCGTTGGCGGACATGCCGTCGATATTGCCGATGAAGCGCAGGGTGACGTGGTAATTTTCGGGATCGATCCAGCGGGCGCCGGGAAGGCCGCCCCGCAAATTGGAAAGCGACTGGCCAATCTCGGCCGGAATTTCCAGACCAGTGAACAAACGCGGCATCGTTTCGCACTCCCGATGCTTGGGCATGATCCCTTCAGAAAGACCATGTCCAAATTTTAGAGCCGGCGACGAATCACCGGTACCTTAATTCCTATCGCAGTTGTGTGACTCTGCGAAGCATCGCGCGCCTCACCCCGGTAAAACCCTGGGAATTACGGTTAGCGTTGCCTGCTTTTCAACGCCGTTGCTCAGCTATGGTGCCAAGGAATGCCTCAACCGTAGGCAAGATATTCTTGACGATGATGTCGACACCGGCCGCGGTCGGATGAATGCCGTCGGCCTGGTTGAGCTTGGCATCGGCCGCGACACCGTCGAGAAAAAACGGATAAAGCGGCACGCCGAATTTTTTCGCCAGATCCGGATAAATCGAATTGAAGCGCGCGGCGTAATCCGCGCCGTAATTCGGCGGCGCCAGCATGCCGCACAGCATCACCGCGATCTTGCGTGCCTCGAGGCGCTGGACGATCTCGGTCAGCGCGGTGCGCGTCAAATCGGGATCGATGCCGCGCAACGCATCGTTGGCGCCGAGCTCGATGATCACGCCGTCGGTTCCGTCGGGGACCGACCAGTCCAGCCGGTCACGGCCCCCCGAGGAGGTGTCGCCGGACACCCCGGCATTGGTCATGCCGACCTCTATGCCTTTGTCTTGCAAAGCTTTTTGAAGCTTTGTGGGGAACGCTTCCTGGGCCGGGAGGCCAAGGCCGGCGCTCAAGGAATCGCCGAGAACCACCAGCTTGATCGGCTTCGCAGCCTCAGCCCATGCCGGGTTTGCGACCGTCATCAAAGCGAACATCAACACGGCTATGTGCATGAACAATCCGTAACGCCTCTCGACCGCGCGTGCGGAGTTGCCATATGACCGGACCATGGACACTCGCATCTCTTCCTCTTCGCTCGCCGACAGTTCGGCCGACACCATCGCCATCTCCAACGTCA
This sequence comes from Bradyrhizobium sp. MV1.5, assembly GCF_055807615.1. Lineage (NCBI taxonomy): Bacteria > Pseudomonadati > Pseudomonadota > Alphaproteobacteria > Hyphomicrobiales > Nitrobacteraceae > Bradyrhizobium > Bradyrhizobium sp. MV1.5. The sequence continues at coordinate 25,321 of NZ_JBVVPL010000059.1, forward strand.
ATCTGTCATTGGGTACGGGCGCGGCACGCGTTCACATCCTCAAGGATATCAGCTTGCGCGTGGGCCGGAGCGAGACGATCGGCCTGATCGGCCCGTCAGGCTCGGGCAAATCCACGCTGCTGATGGTGATGGCGGGGCTGGAGCGTCCTGATAGCGGAGAGGTGGTGGTCAGCGGCACGCCTTTCAATGCCCTCGACGAGGACGCGCTGGCCCGCTTCCGCGGTCGCCAGGTCGGCATCGTCTTCCAGTCCTTCCATTTGATCCCGACCATGACGGCGCTGGAGAACGTCGCGGTGCCGCTCGAACTTGCGGGCAATCCCGACGCCGCCAAGCGCGCGGCGCAGGAGCTGCAATCGGTCGGGCTCGGCGACCGTCTGCATCATTATCCGACCCAGCTCTCCGGCGGCGAGCAGCAGCGGGTCGCGCTGGCCCGCGCATTGGCACCCGATCCCGCGATCCTCGTTGCCGACGAGCCGACCGGCAATCTCGACGAAGCCACGGGCCAACAGATCGTCGACCTCCTGTTCAGCAAGCATGCCGAGCGCGGCATGACGCTGGTGCTGGTCACGCATGATTCCTCGCTCGCGCATCGCTGCGATCGCGTGATCCGCCTGCGCTCCGGACGCATCGACACGCAGTCGGCACCGGCATGAGCATCGCTGCTGAACCGTTCACGAAGCCCAACGGCGTCGCGCTGTCGCTGCGCTACGCGCTGCGCGAATTGCGCGGCGGCCTGCGCGGCTTCTACGTCTTCATCGCCTGCATCGCGCTCGGCGTGATGGCCATCGCCGGCGTCGGCTCGGTCTCGGCCAGCCTGAGCGACGGCCTCGCCCGCGAGGGCCGTACGCTGCTGGGTGGCGACGTGTCGTTCGTCTTGTTTCAGCGCGAGGCGAAGCCGGAGGAAGTCGCCTTCCTGCGGTCGCGCGGCACCGTCTCGAGCGCCGCCACACTGCGCGGCATGGCGCGCTCGGCCGAGGGCAAGCTGGCGCTGGTCGAGATGAAGGCGGTCGACGACACCTATCCGATGCTGGGCCAGTTGACGCTGGCGCCGCCGCTGCCGATGTCCGACCTGCTCGCGGAGCGCGACGGCGCGTTCGGCGCGGCCGCCGATCCGACGCTGCTGGCGCGGCTGTCGCTCAAGACCGGCGATCGCGTCACCGTCGGGGCTGCGACGTTCCAGATCCGCAGCGCCGTCGAAGCCGAGCCCGACAAGCTCGCCGGTGGCATCGGCTTCGGCCCGCGCTTCCTGATCAGCGAAGCGGGCCTGCGCGCCACCGGGCTGGTCCAGCCCGGCAGCCTGGTGCGCTGGGTCTACCGGGTGAAGCTGCCGGAGATCGCCAATAGCGAGCGCGCCACCGACGCCTTCATCGCGGACGCACGCAACGCTGCGCCGCAGGCCGGCTGGGAGGTCCGCAGCCGCTCCAATGCCTCGCCGCAGCTCGAGCGCAACATCAACCGCTTCACGCAGTTCCTGACGCTGGTCGGCCTCGCCGCGCTGCTGGTCGGCGGCGTCGGTGTCGCCAATGCCGTCAAGGCCCATATCGACCACAAGCTCGAGGTGATCGCGGCCCTCAAGGCTGTCGGCGCCACGGGGCGCGACGTGTTCGGTATCTATCTGGCCCAGGTTCTCCTGCTCGCCGCAATCGGCTCGGCGATCGGCCTCGCGCTCGGCGCCGCCATGCCCTTCGCGATCGTCGGCCTGTTCGGCAAGCTGCTGCCGCTGCCGGTGGTGCCGGCGGTGCATGCCGACGAGCTCGCGCTGTCGTTCGTCTACGGGCTGCTCACGGCGCTTGCCTTCGGCCTGTGGCCGCTCGGGCGCGTGCACGACGTGCCGGTGGCCGCGCTGTTCCGCGACACCATCAGCTCCGAATGGCATCGGCCACGCTGGAGCTATCTCGTCTTCATGGCCGTCGTGATCGCGCTGCTCATCGCGGTCGTGATCGGGCTGTCCTTCGACAAGCGCATCGCGGCGGTGTTCGTGGCCTCCTCCGTGATCGTGTTCGGGCTGCTGCGCGGCATTGCCGCCCTGCTGATGACGATCGCGCGGCGGCTGCCGCGCACGCGGTGGCCGATGCTGCGGCTTGCGATTGCCAACATCCACCGGCCGGGCGCGCTGACGCCCTCGGTCGTGCTGTCGCTCGGGCTCGGGCTCGCCGTGCTCGTCACCATCACCCAGATCGACGGCAATCTGCGCCGTCAGTTCCTGGCGGCGCTGCCCGAGCACGCCCCGTCGTTCTTCTTCATCGACATTCCGAGCACGCAGGCCGAGCAGTTCGACTCATATCTGCGCCAGATCGCCCCTGGCGCGAAGGTCGATGACGTGCCGATGCTGCGCGGGCGGATCGTCGGAGCCCGTGGCGTCCGCGCCGAGGAACTCAAGCCCAGCACCGATTCCGAGTGGGTGCTGCAGAGCGACCGTGGCCTGACCTATACCGCCGAGCTGCCGAAAGGCTCCAAGGTGGTCGAGGGCGAATGGTGGAGCGCCGATTATGCCGGCCCGCCGCTGGTCTCGATGGAGAAGAAGATCGCGGACGGCCTAGGCCTCAAGCTCGGCGACGAGGTCGTGGTCAATATCCTCGGCCGCGACATCCCCGCCAAGATCAGCAATCTGCGCACCATCGACTGGCAGGGCCTCGGCATCAATTTCGTCCTCGTGTTCTCGCCGAACGCCTTCAAGGGCGCGCCGCACACCCACATCGCGACGCTGACGGAAACCGGCGGCGATGCCGCCGGCGACGGCAAGATCATCAGGGAGGTCGCTGACGCCTATCCGATGGTGACGAGCGTGCGCGTGCGCGAGGTGATGGAGACGGTCGGCTCGGTCGTGACCAACCTGGCGCTGGCGATCCGCGGCGCCAGCGCGGTGACCCTGATCTCGGCGATCCTGGTGCTCGGCGGCGCGCTCGCCGCCGGCCATCGCCACAGGGTCTACGATGCGGTGATCCTCAAGACCCTGGGCGCGACCCGGCTGCGGCTGCTCGGCGCCTATGCCCTCGAATACCTCCTGATCGGGCTCGCCACCGCGGTGTTCGGCGTTTTCGCCGGCAGCGTCGCGGCCTGGATGATCGTGACCCGGCTGATGACCCTCACCTTCGTCTGGCAGGCCGGCAGCGCCGCCGGCGTGGTCGCGGCTGCCTTGGTCGTCACGGTGGGCCTCGGGCTCGCCGGCACGCTCCTGGCGTTGAACAAAAAGCCCGCCACGGTGTTGCGGAATTTGTGACAAATGGTAGCGGGCGGTTGCGCGGGAGCCAAATCGCACGATTCCAGCGATTAACCACGTCTGCTCGCCAGGATTGCGGGCGAGGGCGACATTCAGCCGCGCGTGGAAGGTTGCAGCGGATGTGTTAGTTTCCCACATATCGAGTGGGTTCGGAGTCCCGATTGTTAGCCAAAATTTAGTCGGCAGACATCGGTATCCGAGATAGAATTTGACGAACCGGCGGCATGGCGACCCTCATGCCGGACCGGACCAACCAACGGGAATTCGACCATGTCGGACCTAGACCGTAACTACGCTTCTCCTTTCGGCAGGGCCGCCGGGCGTGTTGACGCCGCGACGGTCGATGCCGGCCTGCGCGCCTACATGCTGCGCATCTACAACTACATGAGCATCGGCTTGGCCATCACCGGCCTTGCCGCGCTCGGCGTCTACATGGCCGCCGTGACTGACGTTCCGACCCCGGAAGCGGTCCGCGTCGGCAAGCTGTTCCTGACGCCGTTCGGCTACGCGATGTTCGTCAGCCCGCTGAAGTGGCTGTTCATGCTCGCGCCGCTCGCCATGGTGTTCGTGATCTCGGCAGGCATCAACCGTCTCGCTCCCTCGACGGCCCAGATCCTGTTCTGGGTGTTCGCGGCGCTGATGGGCATCTCGCTGTCCTCGATCTTCCTGGTGTTCACACACACCTCGATCGTGCGGGTGTTCTTCATCACCGCGGCGACCTTCGGCGCGCTCAGCCTCTACGGCTACACCACCAAGCGTGACATGAGCGGAATGGGTTCGTTCCTGTTCATGGGCCTGATCGGCATCGTCATCGCGAGCCTGGTGAACCTGTTCCTGGCGAGCTCGGTGCTGCAGTTCGTCGTATCGGTGGTCGGCGTGCTGGTGTTCGCGGGCCTCACCGCCTGGGATACCCAGCGGCTGAAGAACGACTACATCTACGGCTACGCCTCGGCCGGCGGTGACATCGCAGAGCGTGCGGCCATCACCGGCGCGCTGTCGCTGTACCTGAACTTCATCAACCTGTTCACGCTGCTCCTGCAGCTCCTCGGCCAGCGCGACTAAGCGCTGAGGCGAGAGTGAACGACACCAGCCCCGGCCGAAAGGCCGGGGTTTTTGTTTGGGGCGAGCCTCTCAACACCCACCGTCATTGCGAGCGAAGCGAAGCAATCCAGAGTCCCTCCTCTGGCGCATTTCTGGATTGCTTCGTCGCAAGGGCTCCTCGCAATGACGGAGCATGAGGAAGCACCGTTGCCTCTTCCAGCCGTCCCGGGAAGGCTCTAATCTCGCCCCATGTCCGCACCCGATATCAGGCCCACCACTGAGGCCGACCTTCCCGCCATCACCGCCATCTACCAGCAGGCCGTCCGCGAGGGCACCGCGACGTTCGAGCTGGAGCCGCCCGACCTCGCCGAGATGACGCGCCGCTACCGCACGCTGATCGACGGCGGCTATCCCTATTTCGTCGCCATCCTCGACGGGCGCGTCGCCGGCTACGCCTATGCCGGTGCCTACCGGCCGCGGCCGGCCTACCGCTTCACCGTCGAGAACTCGATCTATCTCGATCCATCCTTCCACCGCCGCGGCATCGGGGCACTCCTGCTGGAGCGGCTGATCATCGAATGCGAGGCGCGCGGCTTCCGCCAGATGATCGCCGTGATCGGCGATTCCGCCAATGCCGGCTCGATCGGCGTGCACACCAAGGCCGGCTTCAAGATGATCGGCACGCATCCCAGCGTCGGGCTGAAATTCGGCCGCTGGCTGGACACCGTGATGATGCAGCGGGATCTTGGTGAGGGCGCGAAGAGCGTGCCGGGGAAGTAGAGGCTACCGTCATTCCGGGGCACGCGCAGCGTGAACCCGGAATCCAGAAGTTGTGGGCGAACAATATCGAGATTCCGGGTTCGCGACTTCGTCGCGCCCCGGAATGACGGGGGTGCTCACACCACCGCCAGCTTGCGATCGATCACCAGGAGCACGCGCTCCAGCTCGTGGCCACGGCGCAGGATCAGGCCCGTCGCCGAGATCACGCTGTACATGCCCTGCTTGCGCGCGAGGCGCGGATCCTTCTCGATACGATAGATCGGCACCTCAGAGGCGCGGCGAAAGACCGAGAACACGGCGCGATCCCTGAGGAAGTCGATGGCGTAGTCGCGCCACTCGCCGTCGGCGACCATCCGGCCGTAGAGATTGAAAATACGGTGCAGCTCGAGCCGGTTGAACGTCACGCGGCTCAGCTGCGCATTCGAAGCGGCGGGGCGCGCCGCCGCGCGCTGTTCGCTCGGATCGGTATCCTCCGACAGACTCATAGGCCGCCTCCTGTCGCATCAGCATGACCACGTCCGCGAAGACCGTCCCCGGAACCAAGGATCATGACAGTTGCATGATCGCGCCAACTGTTCCCCGCCGCAAGGCCCTCAAACGGAGTTTGGATCCGGGCAAATCCGCCCCACACGCAACGGTGGAACTCTGTCGCGGCAAACCGTCACGGGATCGTTAGCAGGAATCATAGTGTCGCCGCTTTTCCGCCAAGCGACTGCCGCCCTGCATTGCGAAAAGACCTATGTGCGTTGACCCGGTCCTTTCGGTTCCGGATTCCTCAGCCCCCAGCCCCCCGGGGCCGTCAGGATCGGGTCTGTTCGCACGACAAGGAGGGCCAACGCGAGTTGGTCCTTTTTTGTTTGGGTCGGTTTTGTTCGTGTCGGGATGTTTCTGCCTCGACGGATATCTCACCATCTCAGCACAAACTCTCTCCCCTCATACTGAGGAGCCGCGAAGCGGTGTCTCGAAGGATCGAGGCCTGAGATGTCTGCAGCCGGGCCTGCATGGTTCGAGACGCGCGCAAGGGCGCGCTCCTCACCATGAGGGTTGAGAGCGAGTACGACGCCTAGGAAGAAAGAATGGAATCAGTGCAGCGACGTGTACGCCGCGCCCAGCATCGGGCCCGGTCTCTCCCGGCTGCCGTCCTGGACATAGACCACGGCACCGTCGACGCCGTCGCGCGTGAGGTTCTCGATCGGCACCGTCCAGCTTTCCGGATGGCCGGTCCAGTCGCCGACCTTGAGCAGGTTGCGCACCACGTTGTGATAGATGACCTGCTGTCCGCGATTTTCGCCACGGCTGATCGCGATCGGCACCGACTTCGCAATGGAGCAGATCCAGACCTCGCCGTGGGACGCCGTCGGCTCCTTGCTCGCGGCCACCGAGACGTTGATCTGTTTGCCAGCGAGCGACATCGTCACGGGCACGCTCATCACACCAGTGCCCGTGTCGGTTTTGCCGATGGCGCTTTCGATGCCGGTGCGGTCGCTGCCGACGACATGCGTGGAGCCGTTGACCACAACCTGCGGCGTGTAGACTTCGCGGTCGCCGCGCATGCGTGAATAGGCACGCTGCCGTGCAGAGAAGCGCGAATCGGCCAATGTGTCCTTCCAGCCGAGATAGTCCCAATAGTCGATCGGCATGCTCAGCGCGATGATCGAGGGATCGCGGGAGAGATCGCCGATGATCTTGTCGGCCGGCGGGCAGGAGGAGCAGCCCTGCGAGGTAAACAATTCGACAACGGCGCGGGGATCAGCCTCGGCAGGGCGAATGACGGCGACGATCGCACAGAGACCAAGTGCACCCGACCAGAGGGCGCCGGACCACCTCGAGATCACGTTGCGTGAAACCAGATGAGAAGCCGTCATTGTTGTCATGTCGAACGCCGCACACCATTGCTCGTGAGAGGGAAATCTTACCGCCGGATGGTCACCGTAGTCTTACGGGCCTCACACATTTGTCCGTCCAAGAACCGTCCAAGACGAGGTTCTCTGCCGGGCGGGCCCATCTGAAGCCTGCCGCAAACGCGTGAAGGCGGCCTTGTGATAGGCCGCCTTCGTGTAACCTACTACTCACTTCGAAGTGAGCCACCGTTCACAAATCCGCGCTTACGCCGCGAGCTTGCGCAGCACGTAATGCAGGATGCCGCCGTTGCGATAGTATTCGAGCTCGTCCAGCGTATCGATGCGGCAAAGCAGCGAAACGCGCTGCAGCGAACCGTCGCCGGAGACGATCTCGGCGGTCAGCTTCTGGCGCGGCTTCAGATCGCCGATGAGACCACGCAGCGTGACCTTCTCGTCGCCCTTCAGGCCAAGCGAGGACCAGGAGGTGCCGTCCTCGAAGGTCAGCGGCAGCACGCCCATGCCGACCAGATTGGAGCGGTGGATGCGCTCGAAGCTCTGGCAGATCACGGCGCGCACGCCGAGCAGACGCGTGCCCTTCGCGGCCCAGTCGCGCGACGAGCCGTTGCCGTATTCGGCGCCGGCGAACACCACCAGCGGCACCTGCTCCTGCTGGTACTTCATCGCGGCGTCGTAGATCGACATCTGCTCACCGTCAGGCCAGTGCTTGGTGAGACCGCCTTCCGGAATATTGCCGTCGGCGCCCTTCAGCATGAAATTCTTGATGCGGATGTTGGCGAAGGTGCCGCGCATCATGACTTCATGGTTGCCGCGCCGCGTACCGTACTGGTTGAAGTCGGCCGGACGCACCTGGTGCTCGCTGAGATATTTACCCGCGGGCGAGGTGAGCTTGATCGAACCGGCCGGCGAGATGTGGTCGGTGGTGATCTTGTCGCCGAACATGGCGAGGATGCGGGCCTCGACGATGTCGGTGACCGGCTCCGGCTCCTTCTTCATGCCTTCGAAATAGGGCGGGTTCTGCACATAGGTCGAAGACATGTTCCAGCGATAGGTTTCGCTCTCGACGGTCTTGATCTTGCGCCAGTTGGTGTCGCCCTTGAACACGTCGGCATACTTCTTCTTGAAGATCGACGCGGTCACGAACTTCTTCATGAAGGCGTTGATCTCCTTTGTCGTCGGCCAGATGTCCTTGAGGTACACCGGCTTGCCGTCCTTGCCTTCACCGAGCGGCTCGACGGCGAGGTTCTTGGTGACGGTGCCCGCGAGCGCGTGGGCGACCACGAGCGGCGGCGAGGCGAGATAGTTCGCCTGCACGTCCGGCGAGACACGGCCTTCGAAGTTGCGGTTACCGGAGAGCACCGCAGCCGCGACGATGCCGTTGTCGTTGATCGACTTCGAGATCTCCTCGGGCAGCGGACCGGAATTACCGATGCAGGTGGTGCAGCCGAAACCGACCAGGTTGAAGCCGACCTTGTCGAGATCGGCCTGGAGACCGGAATCGGCGAGATAGGCCGCCACCACCTGGCTGCCCGGGGCGAGCGAGGTCTTCACCCACGGCTTTGCCTTGAGGCCCTTCGCGGCGGCGTTGCGCGCCAGAAGACCGGCGCCGATCAGCACGCTCGGGTTCGAGGTGTTGGTGCAGGAGGTGATCGCGGCGATCACGACGTCGCCATGGCCGATGTCGAACTTCTTGCCTTCGACGGCAAAGCGCTTCGCCGGCTCCTCGGCCTTCTTGTATTCGCTGGCGAGGGCAAGCGAGAAGCCCTCGGCCACGGATGGCAGCGCAATGCGGCCTTCGGGACGCTTCGGGCCGGCCATCGAGGGCACGACGTCACCGAGGTCGAGCGTCAGCGTCTCCGTGAATACCGGATCGGCCGACTTGGCGGTGCGGAACAGCCCTTGCGCCTTCGCATAGGCCTGCACCAGCGCGACGCGCGCCGAGGCGCGGCCGGAGGTCTTGAGATAATCGAGCGCGGCGGCATCGACCGGGAAAAAGCCGCAGGTCGCGCCATATTCGGGCGCCATGTTGGCGATGGTCGCCTTGTCGGCGACCGAGAGATGGTCGAGGCCGGGGCCGAAGAACTCGACGAACTTGCCGACCACGCCGAGCTTGCGCAGCATCTGCGTCACGGTCAGCACGAGGTCGGTCGCGGTGACGCCTTCCTTCATCGCGCCCTTCAGCTTGAAGCCGACGACGTTGGGCAACAGCATCGACAGCGGCTGGCCGAGCATGCAGGCTTCCGCCTCGATGCCGCCGACGCCCCAGCCGAGCACGGCGAGACCGTTGACCATGGTGGTGTGGGAATCGGTGCCGACCAGGGAGTCGGGATAGGCGACCTCGAATGTGCCGGTCTTCTTGCCGACCGTCATCTTCTCCTTCTTGGTCCACACCGTCTGGGAGAGATATTCGAGATTGACCTGATGGCAGATGCCGGTGCCGGGCGGCACGACGGAGAAGTTCGAGAACGCCTTCTGGCCCCACTTCAGGAACTCGTAGCGCTCCTGGTTCTGCTTGTATTCCTCGGTGACGTTCTTGCCGAAGGCCTTGTTGTCCCCGAAAAAGTTCACGATCACGGAGTGGTCGATGACGAGGTCGACCGGCACCAGCGGATTGATCTTCTCGGCGTCGCCGCCAAGCTTCTGCATCGCGTTGCGCATCGCGGCGAGATCGACGACGGCGGGCACGCCGGTGAAGTCCTGCATCAGCACGCGCGCCGGGCGGAAGGCGATCTCATGCTCCAGCGACTTCTTGCGCAGCCACTTCGAGACCGCGACGATGTCTTCCTTCTTGACCGAGCGGCCGTCCTCGTTGCGGAGCAGGTTCTCGAGCAAGACCTTCATCGAGTAGGGGAGTTTCGAGATTCCCTTCAGACCATTCTTCTCGGCCGTGGGCAGGCTGTAATAGACATAGGTCTTGGCTCCGACCTTGAGGGTCTTTTTGCATTTGAAGCTGTCGAGCGAGGTCATGTAGGAAATCCCAATTGTCAGTTATACCCGGCAGGGTATTTTAACACCGTCAGCGTAGGCAGGCTGAGTCGCTTGCGGGGGCAGGTTGAGTTGCTGCATCAAGTAGTTCCGGGCTTATAGAAGCTTTCTAACCGCGCCGCCACAGCCACAATCGAGCCGCGGCAATCCGCGAGCCAAAAATTCCCGTACGCTACCCCAAGATTTCCTGAGGCCTGGCTTTGAGCGGATCGATACGAGACAAGATGCAGCTTTCCGGACGCCGGGTCATTTGCGTGCGGGGCGGGCGCGAGGTGTTTTCCGGGCTCGATTTCGACGCCGGCTCCGGCGAAGCCGTGGCAGTCGTGGGCCGCAACGGATCGGGCAAGACCTCGCTGCTGCGGCTGATCGCGGGGCTGCTCATTCCGGCGGGCGGCACGATCGCGCTGGCCGGAGGCGATGCCGAGCTGACGCTGCCGGAGCAATGCCACTATCTCGGTCATCGCGACGCCCTGAAGCCGGCCCTGAGCGTGGCGGAGAATCTGACATTCTGGGCCGATTTTCTGGGCGGCGAGCGTTTTGACGCCGGCGAGAGCCTCGCCATCGTCGGGCTCGACCATGCCGCCGATCTGCCCGCCGCCTTCCTGTCCGCCGGCCAGCGCCGCCGGCTCTCGCTGGCCCGCCTGCTGACCGTCCGCCGACCGGTCTGGCTGTTAGACGAGCCGACCACGGCGCTCGATGTCGCGGGACAGGAGATGTTTTCCGGATTGATGCGCGAGCACCTCGGCCGC
>NZ_JBVVPL010000060.1:0-2820 GCF_055807615.1 Bradyrhizobium sp. MV1.5
CACCGCAAGCCCGGCTCGCAATCAAGACGACAACGAGATCGCCCCTCAAGGATGAGCCGGGATGAGCGACACATACGTCATTTCCGAATTTCGGTAAAGAGGAATATTTTTGTGGGGAGAGGTTGACGGAGGGGCGAAACAGGGTGGTGGTCTGGAGGGCCGAAAGCGCAAATATTACTGCATTGCAGCGCATTCAGAATGGGGTTGCCTTGCTGGATATGCCGTCAACTCACCGTCGCATGTTCAAGGGGGCGGCCAGCCGCCTTCGCTTGTTTTTGGTTACATTCAAGGTAGTATCTTGAGTTCGTATACTACGAATAAGCGATTTTCATTTATCAGCATTCGGAAGCCCAAAATGGACTGGACGTCACTGACTTCGGAAAACCGGTTCTTCCCGGGACACATATCAAAGCCGGATGTAGCGTCTGAGCCTCACATTTCCGTCTTCCAGAAGGACGCTCAGCGGATCATTTACTCAACTCCGTTCCGGCGATTGCAAGGCAAGACCCAAGTACATCCGTTCCCGGTTTTCGATTACATCCGCACCCGGCTGACCCATACCATCGAAGTAGCCAACGTTGGCCGCACAATTGGGTACGAAATTGGCCGTTGTCTTTGCGAACACGACGCCGAATGCGACGCTGATAAATTTGGCGACATTGTTTATGCTGCATGCCTCGCGCACGATCTAGGCAATCCGCCATTCGGCCACGTGGGCGAGTACGCCATACAGAGCTGGTTTGGGCGCGAGAGCGACAACAACGAGACCGTGGCAGACGTCTTGGGCAATCCTGATCAGCGTTTTGACTTTCTACATTTTGACGGAAACGCGCAGGGCTTTCGAATTCTGACGCGGACGACTGGGTGGCGAGATCAGGGAGGTCTTCAATTAGCAAACGCAACGCTGGGAGCGTTCAGCAAGTATCCCTATGCGTCCAAATTCAGTGACGTGAAAAACAAGGATACGAAGACCAAGAAATACGGATACACTTTTGATGAGGCAAAGTACGCAAGTTCAATATTTACCGACCTGCAAATGACTAAGGTGCGTAACGATCTTTTTTTGCGCCACCCTCTCGCATTCGTCGTCGAAGCAGCGGATGACATCTGCTACTTAACTACGGATGTCGAAGACGCGTACCGAACGAAACATATCAGCTTCACGCAAGCTGAAGAGGCGCTAATCGAGATCGCAGAGCTAGGACAGTTTCGCGGAAGGTACGACTTAATTGATCCGAGCGAGCCGCACGACCGAATTTCTTATGCACGCTCTTGCGCGATTTCTGCTCTGAGCATTGCTGCTATCGAGCAATTTGTAGCGCACGAGAAGCAACTGCTTACTGGCAAATTTGGATCGTCGTTGATCGAAACAACCAAGTTCGCCGACAAAGTTGGGAATATTCGAGCTCTGTGCGGTAACGAGATCTATTACGAACGGAGAAAGCTAGAAACCGAAGCAGCTGGAATAAACGTGATAATGACTTTGATGGATCTTTTTGGCGGAATGATCTGCCGACTCACCCAAGCCGGCGATGTGGAAAAACTTGATGTGAAGGACGGACATTTGTTCAGGCTTTTTCCTGAATACTCGCAAAAACAACTGCGGAAGGATATAAAGTCACAATACACCTGCTTGCTGCTTCTTGTTGATTACATCTCTGGAATGACCGACCGATACGCCTACGAGCTGTTCGCAAAACTGACCGGCTCCAGCCCTTCGATCGGTCGAATGACATAAACCTGCGTGTCTGGCGCCTTCATGCCCCTTCACATGTTCAGCCGCCGTGGCTCGTTTCTTTCGCCAAACGACTAATGTACGATTGGACGATTTCCAAAAGTGCAGAGTTCACCATTCCGTCCCGCCTGTCAGGTCCCGCTTCGATACTTAAGTGGGTGACCACCGATCGGACAACGCCATTTATTCTGGAAGGACTATCCGCGGTTGGTTCGCTTCGAATCTTATCGAGACTCTCTTCGACAATTCGTTTTGCGTAGGGTGATAAGTTCTCAGATAAGGGCATGATTGCGACTCCGTGCTGCGGGAAATGATGCTGTTGATTGAGAACATACCAAGAACAAATCACGCTGCCAATCGAATTTACTCTTGCATCGTTGCATTATCGACAGGGAACAACGGAGAATTGATAAGTTGCCCCCACAAATCAAATTTGTAGACAGTCGGCTCCTAAGAGCTTGCTTAATGTGCGTCATTGTTGCTGCGGAAGTTTCCGCCTTCAGCTCACAAGTGAGTATGCGATCATGTCGCGTCGGCGATCAGGCGCTCGCACGGCTCACTGCTTCGATATGAGCGTCTCTCGCAAGTGACCTGAGGGCTGTCGTTTGGGTCGTGGAACGCCAACCCTACATCGAGAAGTCCGTTTTCGATGTGGGGATCAAAGCAACGTTGGCGGATGCGAGGGGTCGTCTTAGCGCGGGAGATCAAAACCTTTACGCCGTACAGACTATCAGCCGGGTTTTTAATACTTGATCGCCTGATTTCCACGAAGTGGTCGGCGGGAAAATTTGGTAGCGGGAGAGGGACTCGAACCCCCGACCCCAGGATTATGATTCCCGTGCTCTAACCAGCTGAGCTACCCCGCCACAGGGTCGCGAGGGCCTGACAAGGCCTAGCTCGCGAACGCGCGGCATATAAGGAAGGGGGCGGTGGGCTGTCAAGCTAAGGTCGCCCGCTTCTGTTCGGGCCGATTTGGCGGGGGAATCGCGCCACTCGGGCACCGGAGTCGTGGGGGGGGGGCGCCCCCCCCCCGCCCACCCGCGCCCCGGCGGCGGCGGCCCCCCCCCCCCCCCGGGGGGGGGGCG
>NZ_JBVVPL010000060.1:2830-35269 GCF_055807615.1 Bradyrhizobium sp. MV1.5
TTTTGGGGGGGGTAACCCGCCCCCCGGGGCCCCGGGCGGGGGGCCCCCCCCCCCCCCCCCCTCCCCCGCGGGGGGCGGTTTCCCCGGCCTCTCCCCGCAGGCGGGGAGAGGCGAAGAGGCGCGACTATTTGTTATTTCGGCCGGACCGTCGGGTCGCCGCCGGGGCTGCCGGGGGGCGGGATGACGGGCATGGCGCCGTTCGTGCTGGGCGCCGGGGCGTGCATCTCGGGGTCGACGCCGGAGGGCGGGCAGAGCACGCCGTCCGATTTTGCCAGTTTGTCGCCGAGCGGTTCCCGGGACTGGCCGGTGGTGGTGCCATCGGCCGAGCGGTTCGGGCGGTCCTGCGGCGTGCAATTGGTCGCGTGCTGCGGGGATGGCGGCGCGGTTTGTTGCGGCGGCGTCGCCGGGGCGGGCGGGGCCTGCGCGATCGCGCTGCCGGAGGCGGCGATCAGGAGGCTGGCCAGAATGATGTTCGATGTGGTGCGCATGGGAGGGAAACGCGCGGGTCAGGCCGCGTGTTCCGCGCCCCCGATCACGATTTCAGGTAGCGGATCAGCGAAAAGTGCCCCATCGGCGGCATCGGGCGGCGCTCGGCCAGCGTGACGCCGCCGTGGTTTGCGGCCCAGTTGACCAGGCGCTCCCATGCAAACTCCGGGCGCCAGCCGAGACGGCGGGCGAGCGGCGCAAACGCGAGCTCGGAGAGTTTGCGCAACCCCTTTTCCGCGCCGATGTGGTTGACCAGGATCAGCTCGCCGCCGGGCTTCAAGACACGCACGAACTCGTCGAGCGTGCCCTCGGGATCGGGCACCGCGGTGATGACGTATTGCGCAACCACCGCGTCGAAGAAGTTTTCGGGGAAGGCGAGGTTTTTGGCGTCCATCACCGAGAGCACCTCGACATTGGAGAGCCGCAAGCTCCGCACGCGCGATTGCGCCTTGCGCAGCATCGGCTCGGAAATGTCGACGCCGCAGATCTTTGTGGTGCGCGCATAATCCGAGAGCGACAGCCCGGTGCCGACGCCGACGTCGAGGATGCGGCCGCCGATGCGGTCGGCCTCGGCGATGGTCGACTGCCGGCCGGCGTCGAACACCTTACCGAACACGAGATCGTAGACCGGCGCCCAGCGGCCATAGGCCTTCTCGACCCCGGCCCGCGAGATGTCTGCTGCCATGCCCCTGCCCTGCAAAAGTTTCTAGAGTTGAATAGCTGTTGGTGAGATCAAATCCAGCCCAGCGCGCGGTCTGGCGCCTCTCCCGCTTGCGGGAGAGGTCGGCACGCTCGCAAGAGCGTGGCGGGTGAGGGCTTTATCCTCTCGCGAGATATCGCGGGTGGAGAGAGCCCTCTCCCCAACCCTCTCCCGCAGGCGGGAGAGGGGGCGCACTTCCGGCGTCGCGAGAGTGCGGTCCGATCTCATGGATTAGCCGCGGACCGCTTCTGCGAGCGGCCTCGTCGTGCTGCTTGCGGCCTTCGCGGCGGCGCTTTGAATGAAGCCGCCGCCGAGCACGCGGGCCTGGCCGCCAGGTGCGTCGTAGAACACGCAGGCCTGTCCCGGCGAAACGCCCTCTTCGCCGGCGACGAGCTCGACCTCGTAATGGCCGTTGGCGCCGCGCAGCCACGCCGGCTGGGGCGCGCGGGTCGAGCGCACGCGCACGAACATTTCGAGGCCATCGCCGACGGCGCGGTCGATGTCGCCATCGCCGATCCAGTTGACGTCGCGCAACACGATGCGGTGCATCTTCAACGCCTCGCGCGGGCCGACGACGACGCGGCGGTTGGCGGCCTCCAGCCGCACCACGAACAGCGGTGCGGCGGCCGCGATGCCGAGGCCGCGGCGCTGGCCGATGGTGAAATTGGCGATGCCGTTGTGCCGGCCGAGCACGCGGCCGTCGAGATCGACGATGTCGCCGGGGTCCATCGCGTTCGGCCGCAGGCGGGTGATGATATCGGTGTAGCGCCCGGTGGGCACGAAGCAGATGTCCTGGCTGTCGTGCTTGTCGGCGACCGCGAGGCCGAAGCGGCGCGCCAGCTCGCGCGTCTCGGGCTTGGTCATGTCGCCCAGCGGAAAGCGCAGATAATCGAGCTGCTCCTGCGTGGTCGCGAACAGGAAGTAGCTCTGGTCGCGATCGGCATCGGCGGCACACACCAGCGCGCGCGAGCCGTCGGCGCGGCGGCGAGAGGCGACGTAGTGGCCGGTGGCAAGCGCGGTGGCGCCGAGTTCGCGCGCGGTCTTCAGGAGGTCGCGGAACTTGACCGAGCGGTTGCACTCGATGCACGGCACCGGCGTCTCGCCGAGCGCGTAGCTGTCGGCGAAATTGTCGATGACGGATTCGCGAAAGCGGTCCTCGTAGTCGAGCACGTAATGGGGGATGCCGAGCTTGGCCGCGACGTCGCGGGCGTCGTGGATGTCCTGGCCGGCGCAGCAGGCGCCCTTGCGATGGGTGGCCGCACCATGGTCGTAGAGCTGCAGCGTGATGCCGACGACGTCGTAGCCTTCCGCCTTCAAGAGCGCAGCCGTCGTCGATGAATCGACGCCGCCCGACATGGCAACGACGACCCTGGTATCCTCAGGACGGCCTTCGAGATCCAGACTGTTGAGCATGGGCCTTAAAGCGTTGTGACGGCGGCGTTCGGCGATCCGCTGGGTGCTTCCGGCGGGACAAAGGCAATCCCCGGGAACCGAGAGTTCCCGAAGGGCGCGGCCTGCCCGGTCGAAAGCGGTTGAGAGCTGTCTCTTTAATATAGGCGGCCTTCCGGTGAAGCAATCACGGACCCCGCAAGGTTTACGGCAATTCTTGCCGGGGAGGCAGAAATGGCGGGGCTCGGGAAGGCCTCGCGGCGGGGGCGCCAAATCATTAAACCTTTGATTTTATTAGTTAAAATTACTTAGCGCGACGGTGGCCCGCTCCTTGCTCCCTCTCATGGCGAAGATGTTTCCAAGGGGTTGCCTGTGGTCGGTCGTACGTCAGATGTAGCGGCAAGCGTGCAAGTCCAGAGCGCGCAGCAAAAGCCTGCCCGGTCGCAAGCGCCGAAAGACAGCTCCGCAAACGAGTCCTTTGGCTCGCTGGTGGACAGCAACACCCAGGCGATCAGCGACAGCGCGGCGTCCTCCGCGCAGGACACCCCGCGCCGGACCGATTCATCGTCCTCCGCCTCGGACAAGAGCCCGCGCGATCGCTCAGTGAGCGACAAGTCCTCGCAGAGCAAGGCCAGCGACGACACCGACAAATCCGCGTCCGCCAAAAACGACGCCAAGAACGACGCGAAGAGCGACGCCAGGAACGACGCCAAGAGCGACTCGACCGCCGATGCGGCCAAGGCTGATAGCAAGACCAAGGACAAGCCGGAGGCGTCCGACGCCAAATCGGCCGACAAGTCTGCGGACAAGTCCGACCAGACCAAGGCGGACAAGGCCGACGGCACCGATGGCCTCGCGGCCGCCGTCGATACCGCCGCCGCCGCGCAGATCGACGCGGCGCAGGCCGCCTTACCCGATCCGAACGCACTCGTCGTGGCCGTGCCGGTCGATCCCAACGCGGCTGCGAACCAGGCCGCCGGCGCCGCCTCCTCGCCGCTGACGATCGCCGCCGCCGGCCTCGCCGCCAGCGCATCCATCGCGGCGCAGATCGCCGGCACCAAGACCGATACCGCGACGCCGGGCGACAAAAGCGCCAAGACCGCGAGCGCCAAGGTCGATGCCGACACCTCGGCGACGCTGGCCGATGCCGCGACCGGGACGACCGATTCGACCGCGACCGACGCCAAGACCAATGGCGGCCTGATCGCCGCCGCCGACCAGGGCACGCCAAAAACGTCGTTCAAGGCCGCAGCCATCGCGCAAGGCGCGAGCGACGTTTCCAATATCGGCCAGGACACCGGCAAGGCGAACGCCGCGCAGACCCCGGCGACGGCAGCGTCCGCCAACACGGCGCATCCGCAAGCCGACAAGCCGGCAATCGATGCGAACGCGGCCGACGCCAAGGCTGGGACTTCCGACCGCACCGCCGATGCGGCACCGGCGACAAGTCATCATGCCCATGCGGGCACGCAGGCCGCTGTCCCCACCACCGACACAAGCGCGCAGGCGGCCTCTGCCATTCAAGCGCCGCTGACCAATACGACTTCGGCCGCGACCGCTTCGACCGCGACGCTCACCGCGACCGCGGCGAATGCCAACGCCATTCCGATCAGCGGCGTGCCGATCGAAATTGCCGCCGCCGCACGCGCGGGCAAGACCCGGTTCGACATCAGCCTCGATCCGCTCGACCTCGGCCGCATCGACGTCCGCATCAATGTCGACCGCAACGGACAGGTCACTTCGCATCTCACCGTCGAGAAGCCGGAGACGCTGCAGATGCTGCGGCAGGACGCGCCGCAATTGCAGCGCGCGCTCGACGATGCCGGCCTCAAGACCGGCAGCAACGGGCTGTCCTTCAGCCTGCGCGACCAGAATTCGTCGGGGCAGAACTCCGGCCAGAACAACGACAATGGCGGCAATGCCCGCCGGCTGATCGTCAGCGACGAGGACGCAGTTCCCGCGGCCCCGGTCGGGCGCAGCTACGGCCGCATGCTCGGATCGAGCAGCGGCGTCGACATCAGAGTGTGAGGAGTATTCGATCATGACCACCACGAATGCCGCCACCGCCCCGTCCGTCGTCTCGGGCACGACCGACCTGCCGAAATCCTCGTCGAACCCGAGCCTGGGCTCGAGCACCGGCGCGACGCTGGCCGGCAATTTCCAGACCTTCCTGACGCTGTTGACGACGCAGCTGCAGAACCAGAACCCGCTCGATCCGCTGGACACCAACCAGTTCACGCAGCAGCTGGTGCAGTTCGCCGGCGTCGAGCAGCAGCTCAAGACCAACGATTCGCTGTCCCAGCTCGTCACCCTGCAACAGACCACGCAGGCGACCCAGGCGCTCGGCTTCGTCGGCAAGACCGCCCTGGTCGACGGCACCACCGGGACCATGACGAATTCGTCGGCGACCTGGCATCTCAACGTGCCGAGCGACGCGACCGTCGACATCACCATCGCCAATGCGAGCGGCCAGACCGTGTTCACCGGCAAATACACCGCCGGCGCCGGCACCGACGTTCCGTTCACCTGGAACGGCCAGGGCAATGACGGCACGCAATGGCCCGACGGCAAGTACACGATCTCGGCCACGGGCAAGGACGTCGCCAACAACAATGTCGGCATCGCCGCGCAGGTGCAGGGTGTGGTGTCGTCCGTCGACCTGACCCAGTCGCCGCCGCTGCTGACCATCGACGGCGCCAGCTACACCCTGAGCCAGGTCAAGAGCATCATCGCGACGGCCAGCAATTAAAGGCGGCGCGCGAAGCACATTCCGCGTCGTCCTGGCGAAAGCCAGGACCCATTGCCACCGAAAGTCGTTTTGGCGTGAGGACGTGACCCCGAGTCGTCGCCAAACTTCGCGCTGGGGTAATGGGTCCTGGCGTTCGCCAGGACGACGTCGAGAGGCCTTGCGACACCCCGCGCAGGCCTCGTTCGTTAGTAAAGTATTTACGAACACCCCCTCGGCCCGCCTGGACGCACCGTCCCGCCGGTCGAGTCGGCTGCGTTCCAGCCATTTTCAACGAGAATTGTATTGAAGCCTTAGGCTTAGCGGATTTTTAAGCCGGCGGGCGTACGGTTCCTGAGTGAGTTCAGTGGTTGAGAGTTTGTGAGTACGCCATGACAGAACCCCATCGCCCGAGGGTAAAATACGTCATCGGGCCGGACGGTAGTCCGTTGACGATTGCGGATCTGCCTGCACCCGGCACCAAACGCTGGGTCATCCGCCGCAAGGCCGAGGTCGTCGCCGCAGTCCGTGGCGGTCTTCTCTCCCTCGAGGAGGCCTGCAGCCGTTATACGCTGACGGTTGACGAATTCCTCTCCTGGCAGTTTTCGATCGACCAGCATGGTCTGGCGGGACTTCGCACCACCCGTATCCAACAATATCGCCAGTAGGCAATCCGGAAATCTGCGGCTTTTGACGAAAATCGGCCTCGCTCCGCGAGGCCGTTTTTTTTCATGTTTCGTTTTGGCGCGACTTTTGTCGCAGCTCTTAACCTTCGTTAACCATATCGAAACCATCACCTAGGCAATAATTGCCCAGTCGGCCTTTCCTGTGAAAGCAGCCGAATCTCTCGGGGCGGTTGCTTGCAAGGTCTTGCGGACTTTCTGAAGGGTATCGGAGCCGCCCGGTTCGGGGCGATGATCGCGGTCACCGCCGCGCTCGTCGGCTTTTTCGCGTTCGTCATCATGCGCGTCACCACGCCGCAGATGACGACGCTGTTCACCGATCTCAGCGTCGAGGACTCCTCGGGCATCATCAAGGACCTGGAGCGCCAGGGCATCCAGTTCGAGCTGCGCAACGAGGGCACCATCATCATGGTGCCCAAGGACAAGGTCACCCGCCTGCGGATGAAGCTCGCCGAGGGCGGCCTGCCCAAGGGCGGCGGCGTCGGCTACGAGGTGTTCGACAAGTCGGATGCGCTCGGCACCACCTCTTTCGTCCAGAACATCAACCATCTCCGCGCACTGGAGGGCGAGCTCGCCCGCACCATCCGCGCCATCGACCGCATCCAGGCCGCCCGCGTCCATCTGGTGCTGCCCGAGCGCCCGTTGTTCTCGCGCGAGGCGCCGGAGCCGTCGGCCTCGATCGTGGTTCGGGTCCGCGGCGCGCTGGAAGCCCAGCAGATCCGCGCCATCCGCCACCTCGTCGCCTCGGCCGTGAACGGGTTGAAGCCGCAGCGGGTCTCGATCGTCGATGAGACCGGGCAGCTGCTCGCCGACGGCGCCCAGACCGATCCGGAGCAGGCGATGGGCGACGAGCGCCGCACCGCCTTCGAGAAGCGGATGCGCAAGCAGGTCGAGGACATCGTCTCCTCCGTGGTGGGCACGGGGCGCGCCCGGGTCCAGCTCTCCGCCGATTTCGACTTCAACAAGATCACCCAGACCTCGGACAAGTACGATCCCGAAGGCCGCGTGCTGCGCTCGAGCCAGACCCGCGAAGAGCAGAGCATGACCGCCGACAACAACGGCCAGGTCACCGTCAACAACGAGTTGCCGGGCAACCAGCAGAACGGCGGCGTCGCGGCCAAGGACCAGAGCAAGAAGAGCGAAGAGACCAACAATTACGAGATCTCCCGCACCACCAAGACCGAAGTGACCGAGGCCGGCCGGGTCAACCGCATCTCGGTCGCGGTGCTGGTCGACGGCATCTACTCCAAGAACGAGAAGGGCGATCTGGCCTACCAGGACCGCACCAAGGAGCAGCTCGACCGCATCGCCACGCTGGTGCGCTCGGCGATCGGCTTCGACCAGAAGCGCGGCGACCAGGTCGAGGTCGTCAACCTGCGCTTTGCCGACGCCCCCTCCACCACCCCGATCGCGGAGCCGAGCGGCTTGCTCGGCATGCTCCAGTTCACCAAGGACGACGTCATGTACTTCGTCGAGCTCGGCGTGATGATGCTGCTCGGCCTGGTGGTGCTGTTCCTGGTGGTCCGGCCGCTGGTCAAGCGCATCCTGGCATCTGACGAAGTCGCAGCCGCCATCTCCGGCGCCCTCACCGGCCCGGCGAGCGACGAGGCCGCGCCCGCCAGCCAGCCGCTCCTGCCGAGTGGCGCCGCGAGCGCGATCGACGTCGCCACCGTCCAGGGCCAGGTCCATGCCCAATCCGTCCATCGCGTCGGCGAACTCGCCGAGCGCAATCCCAACGAGACCGTCGCCATCATCCGCCAATGGCTGACCGAACCCGCGAAATAATCGAGAAGTGATCTGACATGGCCGCTGCCCTGCAAAACGCCAATTCCAACGACATCACCAGCGTGATCTCCACGCTCGGTCAGCGTGCCGTCGGCCGCGCGGGCGCCAAGACCGAAGCAGTACCGGGGCCGAAGCGCGCCGCGATCCTGATGCTGGCGCTCGGGGAGCAATATGGCGGCAAGATCTGGGGCTTGCTCGACGATGACGAGGTGCGCCAGCTCTCGCTGGAGATGTCGACGCTCGGCACCGTCGAGGTCGACACCGTGGAGGACATGCTGCTCGAGTTTGTCTCGCGAATGTCGGCCTCCGGCGCGCTGATGGGCAATTTCGACGCCACCGAGCGGCTGCTCCAGCAATATCTGGCCCCCGAGCGCGTCAACGGCATCATGGACGAAATCCGCGGCCCGGCCGGCCGTAACATGTGGGAGAAGCTCTCCAACGTGCAGGAAGAGGTGCTCGCCAACTATCTCAAGAACGAATATCCGCAGACCATCGCGGTGGTGCTGTCGAAGCTGAAGCCGGAACACGCCGCGCGCGTGCTCGGCATCTTCCCGGAGGATCTGGCGCTCGACGTCGTCAACCGCATGCTGAAGATGGAGGCGGTGCAGAAGGAGGTGATCGAGAGCGTGGAGAAGACGCTGCGCACCGAATTCATGTCCAATTTGTCACAGACCCGCCGACGCGATGCCCACGAGGTGATGGCGGAAATCTTCAACAATTTCGACCGCCAGACCGAAACCCGCTTCATCACCTCGCTGGAAGAGGACAATCGCGAATCGGCCGAGCGCATCAAGGCGCTGATGTTCACCTTCGACGACCTCGTGAAGCTCGATTCCGGCTCCGCCCAGACCCTGATGCGCAACGTCGACAAGGACAAGCTCGGCGTCGCGCTCAAGAGCGCCAACGAGGACGTCCGCAACTTCTTCTTCGGCAACATGTCCTCGCGCGCGGCCAAAATGCTCCAGGACGACATGGCGGCGATGGGCCCGGTCCGCCTGCGCGACGTCGACGAGGCCCAGGCGCTGCTGGTGAACCTGGCCAAGGATCTCGCCGCCAAGGGCGAGATCATGCTGACCAAGAACCGCGCCGACGACGAGCTGGTGTACTGATGGCCGCTCCGGCAAAATTCCTGTTCGACAACGACTTCGCGGCGCCTGACCGGACGCGCGAGAAGGCCGCAACCGCGGCCGAGATCGCCCAGAAGGTCGCGGAAGCCGAGGCGCGCGCCTATCAGGACGGCTTCGCCGCAGGCCAGCGCGAGGCCAAGGCCGAGAGCGACCGCCGTGTCGCGCTTGCCATGGAAGAGATCAACATCGCCATCCGGGGCATCGCTTCGGGCATCGGCAACATCGAATCCAAGATGGAGACCGAGGCGGTCGACGTTGCGGTCGCGGTGGCGCGCAAGCTGTGCGCCGATCTGGTCGCCGCCGAGCCGCTCGGCGAGATCGTCGCGCTGGTCAAGGACTGCTTCTCGCATCTGGTCGCGACGCCGCATCTCGTCGTCCGCATCAACGACGCGCTCTACGACGCCGCGCGCGAGAACATCGAGCGGCTGGCCAGGCAGAACGGCTTCGAAGGCCGGCTGGTGATTCTGGCCGAGCCCGAGATTGCCACCGGCGATTGCCGGATCGAATGGGCCGATGGCGGCGTCGTGCTGGAGCGCGCCGCCATCGCGGCCAAGATCGACGAAATGGTGGGACGCTACGTTGCGTCCCGCAGGGGGAGTTAAATCATGAGCGACACTGACGGACAGGTCCCGCTGCCCGATCTCAACGGCCCGATGCCGCCTGCCGGCACCGACGTCGGCTACAACGAGGACGAATACGCGACGCGCGCCGCCGCCGACCTCGAGGCCGTGTTCGACGTGCCGGTCCAGGTTTCGGCCGTGCTCGGCCGCTCCAAGATGGACGTCAGCGAGCTGTTGAAGCTCGGACCCGGGACCGTGCTCGAGCTTGACCGGCGCGTCGGCGAGGCCATCGACATCTACGTCAACAACAAGCTGGTCGCCCGCGGCGAAGTCGTCCTGGTCGAGGACAAGCTCGGCGTGACCATGACCGAAATCATCAAGACTGAACGCGCCTAGAGCGACGACGCGCGGCAGCGCGACCAGACGGACAGGAGACTGACATGCGGCTTCTCATCGTTGGCACATTGAAGGGCCAGCTCACCACCGCCACCAAGATCGCGATGGCGAACGGCGCCACCGTGACCCACGCCGAGGATCACGATCAGGCGATGCGCGTGCTGCGCGGCGGCAAGGGTGCCGACCTGCTGCTGGTCGACGTCGCCCTCGACATCCGCGATCTCGTGATGCGGCTCGAGGCCGAGCACATCCACGCGCCGATCGTCGCCTGCGGCATCACCAACGACGCCCGCGCCGCGGTTGCCGCGATCCACGCCGGCGCCAAGGAATACATCCCGCTGCCGCCGGACCCGGAGCTGATCGCGGCGGTGCTGGCTGCCGTCGCCAACGATTCCCGCGAGCTGGTCTATCGCGACGAGGCGATGGCCAAGGTGATCAAGCTCGCGCAGCAGATCGCGGGCTCGGACGCTTCGGTGATGATCACCGGCGAATCCGGGACAGGCAAGGAAGTGCTGGCCCGCTACGTCCACACCCGCTCGGCACGGGCCAAGCGCCCGTTCATCTCGATCAACTGCGCCGCGATCCCCGAGCATCTGCTGGAGTCCGAGCTGTTCGGCCACGAGAAGGGCGCCTTCACCGGCGCGATCGCCCGTCGCATCGGCAAGTTCGAGGAGGCAACCGGCGGCACGCTGCTGCTCGACGAAATCTCGGAGATGGACGTCCGCCTGCAATCGAAACTGCTCCGCGCCATTCAGGAGCGCGTGATCGACCGTGTCGGCGGCACCAAGCCCGTCCCGGTGGACATCCGCATCATCGCGACCTCGAACCGCAACCTGGTGGACGCGGTGCGCGAAGGCACGTTCCGCGAGGACCTGTTGTTCCGGCTCAACGTCGTGAATCTGAAGATCCCGCCCCTGCGCGAGCGTCCCCTCGACATTCTCGAGCTCGCCCAGCACTTCGTGAAGAAATACGCCGAAGCCAACGGCGTGCCGATGCGCCCGATCTCGGCGGAAGCGCGCCGCGTGCTCTCCACCAACCGCTGGCAGGGCAACGTCCGCGAACTCGAAAACACCATGCACCGGTCGGTCCTGATGGCGCAGGGCGACGAGATCGGCGCCGATGCGATCCTCACGCCCGACGGCGACCGTCTCGATCTCGCCAAGACCGTGCCGGCCGTGGCGCATGCCACCATGGCCGCCGAGCAGGTGACGCGGGCGCTGGTCGGCCGCACCGTCGCCGACGTCGAGCGCGACCTGATCCTGGAGACGCTGAAGCACTGCCTCGGCAACCGGACCCATGCCGCCAATATCCTGGGCATCTCGATCCGCACGCTCCGCAACAAGCTCAACGAATATTCCGACGGCGGCATTCCGATTACGCCGGCCGGCACGCCGGGTGAATATCCACGCATGCCGATGGTGGGGGCGTAGGCACTCCTGCCGAACATTGAAACTGCAAATGCCCGGGCTGGTCCCGGGCATTTTTGTTGGTGAAGTGCAGACAGCCTCCAGACTCTCGATGTCGTCCTGGCGAAAGCCAGGACCCATTATCCCAAGGAGGAGTTTGGCGAAGATTCGTCATTCGGTACTCCTACCGCCCTCCCTCGATAGTCCGCGGTATGGGTCCTGGCTTTCGCCAGGACGACGTTGGGGAGGCAGCGTGGATCGAAACCCGCAGACTGCGACATGGCCGCACCGCGTTCTCCGACTAGGTCGTGACAGCGCCAGGCCCTATAAGCGCCACCGAGAACCACGCGAGGATCAAAATGTCTCAAGCTCAAATCACGGATTGGCTGGCGACGCAGCGGCAGGCGATGATCGACCTGCTGCGCGATGTCGTGAACATCGATTCCGGATCCTATGACAAGGAAGGCGTCGATGCGGTCGGGGCGCGGTTCGAGCGGCATTTCGCCGAGCACGGCATTCCGTTCCGGCGCGAAAGCCACGGTACTTTCGGCGATGCGATCCACGCCGAGGTGGCAAAGCCCGGCAGCAACGAGAAGCCGGTGCTGTTGATGGGACATCGCGACACCGTATTCGGCAAGGGCGAGGCCGGACGGCGTCCGTTCACGATCCAGGGCGGGCGCGCCTATGGTCCTGGTGTTGCCGACATGAAGTCCGGCGTCGTCATGAACATATTCGTGGCAACCGCCTTCCACAAATTCGGCGGCAACCCGCACCCGATCAAGCTGCTGATCACCTCGGACGAGGAGATCGGCTCGCCCTCCTCGCGGCCGGTGATCGAGCGCGAAGGACGCGCCGCGCGCGCGGTGTTCAATTCCGAGCCGGGCCGCCCGACCGGCAATATCGTCACGGGACGCAAGGGCGGCATCTTCATGCATGTCGCCATCACCGGCAAAGCCGCGCATTCCGGCGCCAATTTCGCCGCCGGCGTCAGCGCGATCGGCGAGCTCGCGCACAAGATCGTGCATATCCACGCGCTGACCGATCTCGACAAGGGCATCACACTCAATGTCGGCCTCGTCTCGGGCGGGCAGTCCGTCAACACCACGGCGCCTTACGCGGAAGGGCAGATCGACCTGCGCTACGTCGATCCGGCGGATCGCGCGAGAGTGATGGCTGCGATCGAGACGATCATCGCGACACCTTACGTGCCCGGCACCAGCGCGACGCTGACGGTCAAGGGCGAGTTCGTGCCGGTGGTGCAGAGCGCCGATTCAAAGGCGCTGTTCGAGAACTATCAGGCCGCCGCAAAGCAGGCCGGTCTCACCACGCTCGAAGGCGAGTTCTCCGGCGGCTGCGCCGATTCCGGCTTCACCGCCGCTGTGGGAACGCCGACCATCTGCGGGCTCGGCCCGGTCGGCGGGCTCGCGCACACGCCGGAGGAATATCTCGAGCTCGACAGCATCGTGCCGCGCGCGCAGGCGCTGGCGCTGGCGATTTTGCGGGGGTGAAAACAGGTACAGCGCCTGTCCGCGAGAACCTCACGAATAGCTCGGCGCATCCGGCCTGCGGAAGATCTGGATGGGGTCGCCCGGCACGATCGGATGGCCGCTGAACATCGCATAGGCGTAGAGCGCGAGATAGGCGATCGCAATCGCGCCGACCGCGTAGAAGGCCCAAGTCGCGACGCGTTTCATCATTGCGCTCCGTTGCTGTCCCTGCGGGAGGCTCAGGCAGCGCTTCTAGAGCGATGGAAGCGAAAAGGCCAGCCTGGACGGTCTGTGGCCGGCGGCGATCAAATGCCGCGGCGGACGTGGGTGGGAACGCTGACGTCCGCAAGCCTGACGGCGTCTTCGTCCTGATCCACCGCCACGTACTGGCCGTGCCAATAGGCCAGCGCTGCGTTGCGGGTCGAATTCCTGACGTCTCGCACCCGCCCGATGATGATGCCATGCGAATGGCGCTCGATGATGTCCTCGACTTCGCAATCGACGGCGGACAATGCGCCGACCAGCAGCGGAACTCCCGACTCCGCGGTCATCCATCTGGCGCCCGCGAAACGATCGGCACCCTTGAGCCCGCCCTTGCCGGCAAAGCGCTCGGCGATGTCGAGTTGATCGGCGGCGAGGATATTGACGCCGAAGGCGCCGTGGCGCCGGATCAGCGGGAAGGAGGAGGCGTCGCGATTGATGCTGACGATCAGCGTCGGCGGATCGACCGAGAACGAGCTGACCGAGGTGACCGTCATGCCGGTGATGTCCTTGCCCCGTCCGGCGGTGATGACGCTGACGCCGCCGGTGAGATGGCGCATGGCGCCGCGGAAATCGGCAGGCGAGACGACATTTTCGGTCATGAGATCGCGGGGCACTACATTCATGGCATCGTCCCCGAGCGGGGGTCCCTCTCTATTTAGGTACGATCGCCCGCCGACAAAAGGTGGCTCAGGATCGAGCCTTCGAGACCCGCGACCCGACCGAGAGATTAAAAAATCGCGAGAACAACCCCATGCACAGTAGCCGGGGCGTGCGAAAACAATGACTTACGCTTATCCGAAATTAACTTGACTCGTCGGGCAAAACAGGAGCAGGATGGCATCATGGCGGCGTTGCGGATGGACCGGTCCTTGCCGAACTAATGCAGCCACCTCACGGGCAGATTTTGCAGCCCGCGGAACGCCCAGCCGCCGATCCGCACCGGTTCGTCGTCGGCGATCTCGGGCCGGCCGGCGCGGGCGAACAAGGTCGGCAGTGCGACGTCGGCAATCATGGCGCGCGAGGCCCAGGCGCCGGCACAGAAATGCGGACCGGCACCGAATGCGACGCTCTTGGCCGTATCACGCCGCACGTCGAACTGATCGGCGCGCTCAAAGTGCTTCTCGTCGCGATTGGCGGAGCCGAACATGAGGAATACGCGCTCATCAGTTTCGAACGCGACGTCGCGGATGGTCCACGGCTTTGCGATGCGTCGCGGCGACATGCCGATCGGCGAGATCCAGCGCGCATATTCCTCGAAAGCCTGGAGCCACGTCACCTCGCCCTGGCGCACGAGATCGAGCTGGTCGGGATGGGTCAGCAGCGCCCACACCGTGCCGGCGATCGCCTTGCGCGGCTCGTTCTGGCCGCCGGAGATCGCGAGTTTGACGTTCGCGCGCACGCTTTCCATCGCCATGCCCGACGCGAGCAGCACGCCGAGGATGCTCTGGTCGGGATGCTTGCGCATCACCGGCAGGATGTCGTCGATGGCGGCATCGATGCCCGACGTCGCCGCATGGCAACGCGCCTCGACGGCTGCGTCGCCGCTGTAATTGGCGATGCCCTCGATCATGCCCTGTGACCAGGCGTCCATATCCGCAAAGCCGATATTGGTGAGGCCGGTGATCGACTTCAGGCACTCGCCGGAAAACGGCAAGGCAAAGTCGCGCATCAGATCGATCCGCCCGGGCTCGATCGCGTCGATGATGCGATCGGCATGGGCCTGGAACAGCGCGGTCCAGTGCGCCTTCACCGTCTTTGGCGACACCGTCGGAAACATCGCGCGGCGCTCGACCTGGTGCGCCTCGCCGTCCTTGCGCATCATGTTGTGGCCCATCAGCCGGTTCATCAGGCCTGCAGGCTGGTGCGAGGAGAACACGTCGATCTGCTTCTCGGAGATCGAGATATCGTCGCGGCTCGTCAGCAGCGTCGAACCGAGCTGCGGCACGAACGCGATCGGGGCCTCCTTGCGCATCTTGGCGAGCATCGGATATGGGTCGGCCCAGAATGCGGCCGGGTCGATGTCGATGCGCGGCGCGGTGCTCAAGGCGGCTTCCCCTGGATCTTCGTGTGGTTCAGAGCAGACTAGCGAACTAAGCGGCCGGCGTCTGTCCCTAGCGATAGGGACGGACGGAGTCAGGGCGTACCTTAACATGCCGGTGCTCGCCGCAAGGGATTGGCTAACCACGTTGCGACGACGGCATGCGCGAGGGCATGGGAAGCAAAATCAACCAATGATAGCATGCGCTTCCTGATACCCACCCGGGAACTACCGTGACTGGAATGACCAAGCCTCGTATTCGGATTCTGTTTGTCGCTATGTGGATCGCTCTCGTCGGCGCTCTCGTCGTTTTGTTTTCGCTGCTCAACCGGCCAGGCGGTGGTTCGTCGGCCTGGGTGGTTAGTCTCATCGTGTCTTGGCTGCCGTTCCTGGCGCTGGTGGGCGTCTGGCTGTGGCTTTCGCGCAGGAATTTGCGCTCATCGTCCGGCACGAACTGGGTGGACCTCTACGAGCAGCAGATTGCCGAGAGCAGGCGCACCAATGCGTTGCTGGAGAGGATCGCGGTGGCACTGGAAAAGCCGTCTCCGGGTTAGCTCGCATATCCGCTATCGCAGGGAGTAGAGGTATGCGCACGGGGATTTCCGCGCCGGTCTGGCTGGTTGCCTTGGCACTCTCAGCAGCCGCTGCCGTCAGCGGGCCGGCGATAGCCGACGATCAACAGGCGTGTTTGAAAGGCTCGAAGGAAACCGCTACCGCGACCATCGCCGCCTGCACGCGCGCGATCGAAAGCGGTGACTATAAGGCGCAAGACCTCTCCGCCTTGTATCATACACGCGGCTATGCCTGGTCGTGGACAAGCCTTGCCGATCGCGTCGACCGCTCCTTCAAGGACTACACCGAGGCGATCCGGCTTGAGCCGAAGGCTCTCAGCTCACTGCTCAACCGCTCGCATATCTACAACCAACGGCACGACTACGACCGGGCGATAGCGGACACCAACCAGGCATTCGAAGGCGGCCTGTCGGATTATGGAAAGCAGGTCGGATACGGCGAGCGCGGCTATGCCTATCAGGCCAAGGGCGACAACGACCGTGCCATTGACGACTATACTGACAGCATCCAGCTCAATGCGAACAATTATGTCGCCCTCATCACCCGAGGCAACGCCTACTTTGCCAAGGGCGATCTTGATCGCGCCATCGCGGACTACGACCGGGTGATCGCGCTTTACCCGAAATATGCGCTCGCCTATTACAACCGCTGCCTCGCATACAGAGAGAAGGGGGACCTTGATCGCACCATCGCCGACTGCAGTCAGGCGATCGCGCTCTTTCCGCAATACAGGGACGCCTATTACTACCGCGGCTACGCTTATCAAGCCAAGGGTGAGCTCGACCGCGCCATCGCCGACTACGACCAGATGATTGCGCTCGATCCAAATGATCGGAACGCCTACAGCAATCGCGCCATGGCGTACCTGTCCAAGGGCGATTTCCGTGGCGCCGTCGCGGACCTTGACCTGGGGCAGGCGCTGTCATGGCTGGCTGCTGCGGCCTTTTTGGCAGCGGTGACCTGGCTGTGTTGCCGGAGGGACGCCGAGACGCCCGGACGGTGGTCCGGGCCGACGATTGCTCAGATGTGCGAGAATGAACTCGTCGAAAGCAAGCGCAGGAATGCCGCCTTGGAAGGTATCGCGGCGGCTCTGGAGAAGCGATCGTCGGGTTGATTAGGGTTTCCCGCCAGACCCGCCCCACTTCGTTTCGTACCCGAGTTCATCACTCCAAAGCACCCGCTATGCGTCGCGTGAACCGGCGGAATCCGACGCGTAGATCTCTCACCCTGAACATGAGGGTTATGAGCCATTCTGGCGTTCCCAGATGACGGAGTGTCTGCGCAATTCCCTGATCCATGCTCTGGCTCATATTCTGGTCGGTATAATGCGTGCTCCCCTCACCGCACCAATCAAGCCTCCAAGCGATCTCTTCTCGCAACGCGTCGACGCCCGACAGACGCCGAGCAAAATCCCACTCTCTTCTGGCGCAGATCCGCTCGATCCGGGGGCGGACGGCTTCATAGTAGTGGATGCCCCAGTTCTCGAGCCTTGCGTGGGTCGCCTCGTGTACGATGGCGGACGCGATCCATTCGACCGTCGTGCTTTCAGAATCGACGACACGCGCGTCGAGCAGGCAGGCGTTTATTGAATGCTGATAGCCTCCGGCGCCGTGCGGAACCAATTGCACCCAGATTCGAAAAAGACTCTTCTTGATGCGCCGGTAGTGAAGTGGAGCAAACCTTTCGATCAGCCGCAGCGCGGCTTCGACGCGTTGCAGGGCTCGCTCGGGATCATCCGATAAAGATCCGATCCAGAGGCCGTCGACAACGCGGCTTTTCGACATCCACAGCCCGATTCTATCGATGAGCGACGGTCCTGTCGCTGGGGAGCCGCGAGACATGGTGGTCGACATCTCTTCCGATCGAGCTAGGAGATCTAAAAGCTAATACAGGGGCTCCGCTTCGGCGGGTTTTACGATTTGGTTCCAACTTTATCGATCGCGGAGGCGATGTCCGCATCGGGTTTGGCACCGGGCCGGCGATCCGGCCCTATCCCGGCAGCAGCCGTGCAGGACGAAGCTTCGATCTTCGCTTATGGACCAGACCGGTCTCTCTTCCCGTATAGTAGAGGCTGCTGAAGCGGAGAGAACATGAGCGTGGCGGAAATCATTCGACGTGCCATCGAAATCGGTGAACGGAACGGCAAGATTACCTTCGATGACCTGAATCAGCTGTGTGACAGCAGCGCGCTTGATCCCAAAGACGTTGAACGCATTTTCAACGCCCTGAGTGAAGCGGAGATTTGGATTGAAAGAGACTGAAACCTGACTCTGGTTATATCGCCTACAATGGGTCACAGAGCGACAGTCCCGGAGGGCGGGCAGCGTGACCGCCTTGCTCTCGGAAGCAGGGACTCGCAGGCTTGGGGAACCCTCAGTTCAGGCCGCGCGGGCCGGCGAGCAGGCGCAGCACGATTGCAAACAGCTCGCTTTGCGAGGAGATGCCGAGCCGTTCATAGGCGCGCTTGCGGTACGTCAGGGTCGAATGCAGGCTGATGCCGAGCGCCTGCGAGATCGCCTCGGAGCTGAAGCCGGAGAGGATGCGCCGGCAAACGTCCTGCTCACGCGGGGTGAGGCTGGCGAGCGGCGCGCGCGTCGCGAAGAGCGCGGCGAGAGATTGCTCAGTCGTCGCGGACGAGCTGTGCTGGAAATGGCGTGCTACGCTCGCACTGATGGCCGGTGCGATGGCCTGAAGTCGTGCGCGCTGGGCGTCGCTGAAGCGGCCCTGGACAGCGATGCGATAGAAATTGACGTAGAAGCAGGTATCGTCGACCCAGATCGCGGTCGCGCATTTGTCGACGATGCCGGAATCCACAAAGAACATTTTTCGGTAGCGCGCGCCGTACATGCGCGGCGCGAAGGCCGGCAGCACGAGCGGCGCGCGGCCCTCGCCTTCGAACAGCGCATCGCGGTTGGGATCGGATTGATGGAACTGCCCGGCATAGGCCGCGCCCAGATCGCCGCCGATCGGGATGTTGCCGGCATCGAGCAGGCAGTGTGCGGCGCCCGCGCGGCTCAGGGCGAACACCATGCAATGGCCGACCCCGGCCTGCCGGCGCAGTGTATCGATCAGGATATCAGGGAAATCCGGGCGACCGATGGCGAGCACCGCGGGTGTGACATCGCCAGCCGCCGGATTTGCGGGCGTCCCGTGAGGGCGCATCGTTTTCTCCCTATCGCCTTTTGATGAAATTTATCAGCAATGGCCGCGCGGCGGAAGGCGGGTGTCGTCGGATATCCGCCGCAAGGTCGCCAAGCCAGGCTGACCAGGGCTGGCGCCTCAGGCGGCACTTTTCCGCAAAATCTTGTCCATTGCTTTTCCCTTGGCCAGCTCATCGATCAGCTTGTCCAGGTAGCGGATCTCTCGCATCGTCGGCTCTTTGACATCCTCCACCCGGACCCCGCAAACCACGCCTTTGATCAGCGCTCGCGATGGATTGATCTTGGGGGCCCCGTGATATGGGTCACTGAAGGTTCAAAGCAGTTGCGGCACTCTGCATCGTGGCCGCAACCCGCCACCCAAAACAGGAGGACCTCACATGAAAGCCGCTCGCTTCGCTGTCTTCGCCGCCCTCGTCGGACTCGGCTCTCTGCTCGGATCCGCACATTATTCACCTGCTGCAGCAGGCTTCGGCTCGCAATACGGATGGATGGGAAACAAGCCATACATGGATTGCCTCAAATACGTGGGGGCCTTCGGTGCCGACTACCCGAACCGAAACAAGAATATCGAAAGCTGCAAGCGTAACTACCTCCCGGGCGGCCGCTGAGCTGACTGTCTCGACGGTGTATTGCCGGCATTCCCTGCTGGGTTAGCAGAATTCGCACCAGCAGTGCATGCTCGGATTTCAAACTTACTCGAAGGCAGAGGCGAAGCCATGCTCAAGGTCGAACCCACACTTGAAAATCTGGCATCGCATATCCAGCGGCAGGACCGATCGCTGAAGGCAATGAGATGGAGCGTTCTAGGGGCTACGATCATGGCGGCTGCGGCGATCATTTCGTCGCAATGGCATGCGACCGTAAACGCCGATGCGGTCAAGACCAAAAGCCTCTCTGTGGAAACAATAGCCTTGCGCAATGGCACCGGAAAAATTGTCGCCTTGATCTCGTCCACTTCCGACGGAACGCCGCATATCTCGCTCTTCGATAGCCGCGAGAAGGTGCGTCTCAGCATCGGGCTTCGCCAGGATGGTGCACCTTCGGTGTCGCTCCTCGATACGGAGCAAGGTCATCGGGCGGTGCTGTCCCTGAATGATCATCAGGATGCGTCCTTGACGATGTACAATGCTGCAAAACTTCCCCGCGCGACGCTCGCTGTGGACTCCG
The DNA here is from genome assembly GCF_055807615.1 of Bradyrhizobium sp. MV1.5. NCBI lineage: Bacteria > Pseudomonadati > Pseudomonadota > Alphaproteobacteria > Hyphomicrobiales > Nitrobacteraceae > Bradyrhizobium > Bradyrhizobium sp. MV1.5. The sequence goes on from NZ_JBVVPL010000060.1 coordinate 22,778, forward strand.
CCAGTTCGGGGCACATGGTTCTCTTCGGGACCGGTGGTGGTCTAAACCTCTCCGCGTTGGATGGCCGGGTGCAGTGGACGCCGGTGGACGGAGCCGTCCAGAACGTCCAGACGAAAACGGAATCAAAATAAAGTCAGCCGGCCTCGGCGGTGAAAGACCCTACCCCGCCGCCGCCTTGGCCGGCGAGACGCTGACGGCGAGCTTGCCGTAGCGGTCGGTGAAGGCCTCGGTGTCGATCTCCTCGAGCTTGATCTCGCCGCTCATGACGCCCTGCTTCCAGGCGGCCTGCGCGGGATCGTTCTGGAATTCCGGCATCACCTCGCGGCCGAACAGCTCCAGCGATTCGCAGATGTGCTCGTGGCTGTTCTTGCCCGCCTGGTTCAGGAGGATGACCTGGTCGATGTGCGAGCCCTGGAAGCGCTTGAGCTTCCTGCGGATCGTCTCGGGCGAGCCGATCAGGCCGCCACGCAGCGCCGCCTCCTGCGCCTCCGGGTTGTCGCGCTTCCACTTGTTGTACTCGTCCCACATGTTGACGGTGTAGGGCGCCGGACGCTGGCGATTCTGCGAGGCGCCGTAGAAGCGCAACGCGAACTGGAAGAAGGTGGCGCCGTCGGCCCGGGCGCGGGCCTCCTCATCCGTCTTCGCGCACATGAAGAACGACACCAGCGCCATGTTCGGGTTGATCTCGTAGTCGGCGAGCTTGGTGAGCCGCTTGGTCATGGCGTTGTAATAGGCGTGCACCCAGGCATGCGCGGCATCCGCGCTGACGAACTGGAAACCGAGCGCGCCAAAGCCGTGCCGTCCCGCGCGTTCGATGGTCTGTAATTGCGAGCAGGCCATCCACAAGGGCGGATGCGGTTTTTGCACCGGCTTCGGGACGACGTTTCGCAAGGGGATGTCGAAATATTTGCCGTGGTGCTCGCTTCCCGCGTCCTTGAACATCGGGAAGATCGCGGCGACGGCCTCCTCGAACACCTCTTTCTTGGTCTCCATGTCGCGGCCGAACGGCGTGAGCTCGGTGATGGAGGCACTCTCGCCCATGCCGAATTCGCAGCGGCCGTTGGAGAGCAGGTCGAGCACCGCGACGCGCTCGGCGACACGCGCCGGATGGTTGGTGGTGAGCTGGAGGATGCCGTGGCCGAGCCGGATGTTCTTGGTGCGCTGGCTCGCGGCGGCGAGAAACGACTCAGGCGACGGCGAGTGCGAATATTCCTCGAGGAAGTGATGCTCGACGACCCAGGCGTGATCGTAGCCGAGACTGTCGGCCAGTTCCATCTGCGAGAGCGCGTTCTGGTAGAGGCTGAGCTCGTCGCCGGCCACCCAGGGCCGTGGCAGTTGCAGCTCATAGAAGATGCCGAACTTCATGACGCCTCTCCCGCTTATTCTTGTTGCGGGCATCTTAATGCGCGGGGCGGCGCTGTCTACGCAGTCGCAATTCCGCCTTGCGGGAGAACACGCTTCTCGGCGCGGCGGCCATTCAGCACCGTGCCGATGAAGGTGAAGCGCACCAGCAGATGATAGCTCGCCAGCATCGGCGGAACAGCGACGAGGAGAATGATGACGAACTTGATCAGCCCGGGCCAGTCGAGCTGCGACAGCGCGACCTGCAGCGCCATCACGATCGGCAGGTGGATCAGATAGAGCCAGTAGGAGGCGTCGGCGAGGTAGCGCCACGTCCGACTGAAGCCCGACATGAAGCGGAGGGCGAGGCCGATGACCGCGAAGGTCGAAATCCATATCGCCGGCGCATACAGGATCACGGATACAAGCCGGAGCGTGGCAAAGCCGAAAGGCAGTTTCGGTGCACCCGGCGCGGACGTCATCGCCCCAACCAGCACGAAACTGATCAGGATCAGAGTGATTGCGATCAGAAGATGCGGCAGCGAGCGCCGCTCAATCAGCCGCAGCAGATCGATCTGCCGATGCAGCAGCCAGCCGATCGTGAAGGCGGTGCCGAAGCCGATCCAGGCCTGCGCGTTGGTGATGAGCGATTGATCCGGCGTCCTCACGCCCATCACATTGATCCAGCGTTGATCGAGACAGAAGGCGACGCCGATCGGGATTGCCAGAACAAGGGCGGCCAGCGGACTTTTCATGATCCCGGCGAAGACGCGGTCAATCGCCGCTCGCCACCCGCCTGACGCATCTAGCCAGACAAATGCGCCGCGCAGCAGCAGAACGGCGACATAAAGCTCCAGCAGCACATAGATGAACCAGAGATGGGTCAGGGGGAAATTCGGCAGCACCGGTGGCCAGCTGCGGGACCAGCCGCCGTTCGGGAAATGAGACGCCCAGATCGCGATGAAGTACATGGGCGTGAACAGGATCGGCCAACCGATCACGAGCGGCAGCCCGATTCTCAGGAGCCTGTCGCGGGCGAAGCCCCTGACGCCCCGGCGATGAAAGCTCATGCGGGCGAAGAAACCCGCCATCAGGAAGAAGGTCGTCATCCGGAAGACGTGGATGGTGAAGGTCAGCAGGCCCAGGAGCAGGCTTGGATGGGTGTCCTGGATGAACCAGAACCGGGGCGTGGCGGGCACGAACGACATGGCCGCGTGCAGGACGATGCCGAGCAGCAGGGCGCCGCCCCTGAGTGCATCAAGAGCGTGCAGCCGTTCCGATGCAGGGGTGGCGGCGGTCGAAGGTGACATGGGTGGGCTCATTCGGCTGGCGAGAGGATCTGCCGGACAGTCTGCCCAATCGGGGCGCGGCGTTCTCGCCTGATCCAAAAATCGGCTAGCCGATTTCGCGGCGCGGCTGGCTGAGTTCAGCACTGTCGGGCCGGCTCAGCGCCTCACGCCGGAATTCGGTCGGGGTCATGCCGGTTTCGGCCTTGAACGCGCGATTGAAAGGTCCGATCGACTGGAAGCCCGCATCCATGGCGATGGTCAGCACCGGGACCTCCCGCTGCGTCGAGTCGGACAGCGCCAGCCTGGCATCCTCGATACGGTAGCGGTTGAGGAACGCATTGAAGTTGCGATAGCCCAGCCCTTCATTGATCGCTTGGCGCAGCCGATGCTCGGGAACGTCGAGCCGCGCCGCGAGCGCTCCGATCGCAAGGCCTTCCTGGCGGTAGGTTCGCTCGACCGTCATCAGATGGTCGAGACGCCGGAGCAGGATCGGATCGACGACGACCTGCCCTGCGGCGGCGCGATCGGCGGCCGGGGCTTGCCTCCCCGCCTCGCCGGATGCGATCGCGGCCGTGGCGTCATCGACGGCCATCGCCGGCGCGCTGAACAGCCCGATGGCGGCAAGCATGGCCACCACGAACAGCCCGAGCGCGGTCGGGAGACTGCCGGGCGCGCCGGGAACCGCGACGGGAATTGCGGCGAAGCCGGCGACGGCGACGGTCGCGATGAGCACGACATTGATCGCAAGCATCGCCAGCCGGAGTCGGCGTCGCCGCGCGACCAGATCGGCTCGCCAGGTCTTGACCGTCTGAATGGCGGCGGCGAGGGCCAGCACCAGGGTGGCCAGAGCCAGGACTCGCCCGCCTGCGCCGGCCAAAGCGGGCCAGTTCGCCCAGCCCAGCGTGATCGCAAACCCGAAAGCCACGATGCTCAGCCACAGGGCGCCGTGCCAACGCCTCAGCACGAAATCGTCGTCGAACGCCGCGCGCGCCCACAGCCAGAAGACCGCAGGCTGCGCGGACAGGATCGGCAACACCCACCACCAAGCCGTTTTGGGCAGGTTGGGCGCCGTCGCGATCGCATAGAATATGCCGCCTGCGCACATCGCGATGCCCAGAAAAGCCTGTTGGCCGGTCGCACGACGCAGCAAGGCCACGAGAACGATCAACAGGAACACGCCGCTCGCCGCGCCGCGAAGTCCGAGATCGATCGCCGTCAGCCCTGTCGCGGTCACAGCTCGTATCCCCGTTCGATGCCAAATTGTCGCATCGCCTTCGCACGGGTACAACCCAAACTTGCGCCTGTGGCCTGGCGGCAGCCATCATCGCAACTCGACGGATTGATCCAGATCAACGCGGCAGTGGCCCTGCTGCATCTAAAGTGCGGCAAGGCAACGGCCCGGATGCCGTCCCAATCCCCACATTTCAGACGAGACCGAATATGTCGGCCCCCGACGACGCGACTTCGCGCGTGCGCCGCAAGCGCATGGAGATTTTCGCATTCCTGTTCCTGACCGCGATCGTGATGCCCGTCCTCGCGGTCGGAACGGTCGGCTCCTACGGGCTCGGCGTCTGGATCTACCAGATGTTCGCCGGCCCTCCCGGCCCACCGCCCTCCCCGCATTGATCTCCTCGAAGCGAAAGACAGGCATCATGGCCGAATCCAAACTCAACCGCCGCGCCTTGATCACCGGCCGGGTGCTCAGCGCCGACCGCATCGTCGCGCCGCCCGGTTGCGAAATCGCCAGCATCATCGTGCAGGCCCGCCCCGAGCGCCTGGACCAGCTGGAAGCCGCGATCACCGCTCTTGCCGGCTGCGAGATTCACGGCCGCGATGCGCGAGGAAAGCTCATCGTCGTGACCGAGGCGCCGGATGCCGGCAGCCTCGGCACCCTGCTCAACACCATCCAGTCGCTGCCTGACGTCTATTCGGCGGCGCTGGTCTTTCACGCCATCGAAACGGCTTAAGGCCGGGAGAGTCGTCATGACATCGCCAAAGCTCGACCGCCGCCAGATGCTGAAGCTCGAGGCCGCCGCCATTGCGGCCGCCGCTGCGGGCATGCCGGCACCGACGCTCGCCGCAAACCTCGTCGCCGAGCGCGACGTCGCCGAATTGAAATGGGACAAGGCCGCCTGCCGCTTCTGCGGTACCGGCTGCTCGGTGATGGTCGCGACCAAGAACAATCGCGTTGTCGCCACCCACGGCGACATCAAGGCCGAGGTCAATCGCGGCCTGAACTGCGTCAAGGGCTACTTCCTCTCCAAGATCATGTACGGCCACGACCGCCTGACACAGCCGATGCTGCGCAAGACGGCCGGCAAATACGACAAGAACGGCGAGTTCACGCCTGTTACCTGGACCGAAGCCTTCGACATCATGGAGGTGAAGTGGAAGGAGGCGATCAAGAAGCGCGGGCCGAACGGCGTCGCCATGTTCGGTTCCGGCCAGTGGACGGTCTGGGAGGGCTATGCGGCCGTGAAGCTGTTCAAGGCCGGCTTCCGCACCAACAACATCGACCCCAATGCACGCCACTGCATGGCCTCCGCCGTGGCCGGCATGATGCGCACCTTCGGCATCGACGAGCCGGCCGGCTGCTATGACGACATCGAGGCCACCGACGCCTTCGTGCTGTGGGGCTCCAACATGGCGGAGATGCATCCGATCCTGTGGACGCGCCTCGCCGACCGCCGGCTGTCCGCACCGCATGTCCGCGTCGCCGTGCTCTCGACCTTCGAGCACCGCTCGTTCGACCTCGCCGACATCGGCATGATATTCAAGCCGCAGACCGACCTCTACATCCTCAACGCCATCGCCAACCACATCATCAAGACCGGCCGGGTCAACAAGGACTTCGTTGCCGCGCATACCATCTTCAGGCGCGGCCAGACCGACATCGGCTACGGCTTGAGGCCCGAGCATCCGCTGCAGAAGAAGGCGACGGGCGCGGCGAAGGCCAACGATTCCACCGAGATGAGCTACGACGAGTACGTCAAGTTCGTCTCGGAGTACACGCTGGAGAAGGCGGCCGAGATGTCGGGCGTTCCGCTCAACCGGCTGGAGGCGCTGGCCGAGCTCTACGCCGACCCCAAGACCAAGGTGGTCTCGTTCTGGACCATGGGATTCAACCAGCACACCCGCGGCGTCTGGTGCAACAACCTCGTCTACAACATCCATCTGTTGACCGGAAAGATCTCCTCGCCCGGCAACAGCCCGTTCTCGCTGACCGGCCAGCCCTCGGCCTGCGGCACCGCGCGCGAAGTCGGCACCTTCTCGCACCGCCTGCCTGCGGACATGGTGGTCACCAACAAGGAACACCGCACCAAGACCGAGCACATCTGGCAGGTGCCCGAAGGCACCATTCCCGACAAGCCCGGCGCACATGCCGTATTGCAAAGCCGGATGCTGAAGGACGGCCTGATCAACGCCTATTGGGTGCAGGTCAACAACAACCTGCAGGCTGGTCCCAACGCCAACGAGGAGACCTATCCGGGCTTCCGCAACCCCGACAATTTCATTGTGGTCTCGGACGCCTATCCCTCGGTCACCGCACTCGCCGCCGACCTCATCCTGCCGACCGCGATGTGGGTGGAGAAGGAAGGCGCTTACGGCAATGCCGAGCGGCGTACGCAGTTCTGGCATCAGCTCGTCGCTGCCCCGGGCGAGTCCAAGTCCGATCTCTGGCAGCTCATGGAATTCTCAAAGCGCTTCAAGATCGAGGAAGTGTGGCCGGAGGAGCTGATCGCCAAGAAGCCGGACGTGCGCGGCAAGACGCTGTTCGACGTGCTCTACAAGAACGGCCAGGTCGACAAGTTTCCGGTCTCCGACATCGAGCAGGGCTACCTCAACGACGAGTCCAAGGCGTTCGGCTTCTACGTCCACAAGGGCCTGTTCGAGGAATACGCCACCTTCGGCCGCGGCCATGGCCACGACCTCGCGCCGTTCGACACCTATCACCGCGAACGCGGCCTGCGCTGGCCCGTCGTCAACGGCCAGGAGACGAAATGGCGTTTCCGCGAGGGTAGCGATCCCTATGTCAAGCAGGGCACCGACGTGCAGTTCTACGGCTATCCGGACGGCAAGGCGCGCATCTTCGCCCTGCCTTACGAGCCGGCGGCGGAATCGCCCGACAACGAATATCCCTACTGGCTTTCGACCGGCCGCGTGCTGGAGCACTGGCATTCCGGCACCATGACGCGCCGGGTACCCGAGCTCTACAAGGCCTTCCCCGAGGCCGTCTGCTTCATGCATCCTGACGACGCGCAGGAGGCGAAGATCCGCCGCGGCGACGAGGTGAAGGTGGTCTCCCGCCGCGGCTTCATCCGCGTCCGCGTCGAGACCCGCGGCCGCGATCGGCCGCCGCGAGGCCTCGTCTTCGTGCCGTGGTTCGACGAGTCCAAGCTGATCAACAAGGTGACGCTGGACGCCACCGATCCGATCTCGCTGCAAACCGACTACAAGAAGTGCGCCGTGCGCATCGAGCGGGTGAATGTGTCATGATGAAACGATTTGGAGTAGCGCTGCTCGCAGTCGTGATCGCAGCCGGCGCGAGTTCGCTGACCGCGCAGACGGTGACGTCAGGCCTGCGCGGCCCGACCCCGCTCAACGACGAAGGTCCGGCGCCACCGATGCTGCCGAACCGCAACACCTCCGAAAGGGAAGTGCGCAACTATCCGGAACAGCCCCCTGTCATTCCGCATACGATCGACGGCTATCAGATCGACCTCAACGGCAACAAGTGCCTGTCCTGCCATGCGCGGGCGCGCATCGCGGAATCGCAGGCGCCGATGGTCTCGATCACCCACTTCATGGATCGCGACGGCCAATTCCTGGCCTCGATCTCGCCGCGCCGCTTCTTCTGCACGGAATGCCACGTGCCGCAGAACACCGCCAATCCGCCCGTCAGCAACGACTTCACCGACATCGACACGCTGCTGTCGCGCGCAAGCCCCGGTGGTCGCCGATGACGACGACCGCTGATGAGCCCGACGAGGGAATGAAGGCCAAACGCAGCTTCGTCGCGCGAAGCTGGGACTTTGCGCTCGAGCTCTGGCAGGTCCTGATCCGTCCGAGCTCGGTGTTCGGGCTCGGCGTGCTGGTGCTGGCGGGCTTCATGGCCGGCGTGATCTTCTGGGGCGGCTTCAACACCGCGCTGGAATTGACCAACACCGAAAAATTCTGCACCGGCTGTCACGAGATGAAGGACAACGTCTATGCCGAGCTGAAGTCGACCATCCACTTCGCCAACCGCTCCGGCGTGCGCGCGACCTGTCCGGATTGCCACGTGCCGCACAACTGGACCGACAAGATCGCCCGCAAGATGCAGGCCTCCAAGGAGGTCTGGGGCAAGATCTTCGGAACGATCGACACCCGCGAGAAATTCCAAGATCACCGGCTCGAGCTGGCGGCGCATGAATGGGCGCGCTTCAAGTCCAACGACTCGCTGGAATGCCGCAACTGCCACAGCGCCGATTCCATGGACATCACCAAGCAGTCGCCGCGGGCCTCGGTCGCGCATCAGCGCTTCCTGTTCACCAAGGAAAAGACCTGCATCGACTGCCACAAGGGCATCGCCCATCATCTGCCCGACATGCGCGGCGTTCCCGGCTGGCAGTAGGAGGCCCCGCCCGGCTTGAACCGGCGGTGCGAATGGTTAGTTTTGGGGCTGGCGAATCGCTCCGTTTCGCCCCCTCCTCAAGACAGACATGGCCACATTCACCCCGCATCAGGATGCCGCGCTCAAGGCCGTTGGCGACTGGCTCAAGGCCAAACCCGGCCGCAACGGCACGCCGCCGGTGTTCCGCCTGTTCGGCTATGCCGGCACCGGCAAAACCACGCTGGCGCGGCACATCGCCGACGGCGTCGACGGCGAGGTGAAGTTCGCTGCCTTCACCGGCAAGGCGGCGCTGGTCATGCGCAACAAGGGCTGCGACGAAGCCTCCACCATCCATTCGCTGATCTACCGCACCCGCGAATCCGGTGAGGAGCAGCCCAGCTTCGAGCTGTGGGACGACGCCCCGGCCTCCAAGGCCAAGCTGATCGTGATCGACGAATGTTCGATGGTCGATGCCGAATTGGGCCGCGACCTGATGTCGTTCGACTGCCCGCTGCTGGTGCTGGGCGATCCGGCGCAGCTGCCCCCGATCCAGGGCGGCGGCTTCTTCACCAATACCGAGCCGGACGCGATGCTGACCGAGGTGCACCGCCAGGCCCAGGACGACCCGATCGTGCGGATGTCGATGGACGTCCGCGAGGGCCGCGAGCTCGACATCGGCCGCTACGGCGAGAGCGAGGTGGTGTCGCGCAAGGAGCTCGATCCTGATCGCGTCATGGCCGCCGACCAGGTGCTGGTCGGCCGCAACAACACGCGGCGCGCGTATAATATGCGGGTGCGTCAGCGCCAGAACATCGAGGACGTCTTCCCCGTCGCCGGCGACAAGCTGGTCTGCCTGCGCAACAACCGCAAGAAGGGCCTGTTCAACGGCGGGCTGTGGCGCGTGAAGTCGCGCAACACCTCGCGCTCGAAATCCCGCATTCTCAGCATGAGGCTGTCGCCGGACGAGGATCTCGGCCACAAGGTGACCAAGGTCTCGGTGCGCGCCGATTGCTTCGAGGGCGGCGTCGAGGCGATCGCCTGGGAGCAGCGCAAGCCCTATGACGAGTTCGACTACGGCTATGTGCTGACCGTGCACAAGTCGCAGGGCTCGCAATGGGATGACGTCGTGCTGTTCGACGAGAGTTTTGCTTTTCAGGAGAGCCGCGCGAGGTGGCTGTACACGGGCATCACGCGGGCGGCGAAGCGGCTGAGCATTGTGGTGTGAGGCTGCCGTGGCTGCCGTAGCCCGGATGAGCGAAGCGATATCCGGGACAGACGGACCCGCATGTCGCTACGCTCATGCGGGCTACAAATTCGAGCGCGGCGTTCACTTCCCCGCGACGAAATAAAAATCCTCTCTTCCCGGCGGCGAGCCGTACGAAAACGGCTGCTGCACGTGCTTGGTCACGAGCCAGACGTCGTCGCGGACGATGTCGAACAGCTTTCGGATCTCGACGCGCGGCACCTTGATCTCGCGGGCGAGCGCGGTGGCGAACGGGCTGTCGGCGCCGCCGTCGCCGTCCATCGCGGTCTCGCCGTGCTTGGCGGCGTAGACCACCATGAAGCCGGCGCCGGGCTCGATGTTGGAAAAGCCCTTGTCCACCAGCTTGAGCGACAGCGTGCGCTGCATGGTTGGCGCGAACGGATTGTCGCGGCAGGCATCCAGCATCACCAGACGCACTTTTCGCGCAGCGCCCACCGCCGCGATCACCTGCTCCAGCGCGACCGCCTGGGTCTCGGCGTCCCTGTCGGCGGCAAGCTTGGCATCGACGGGAACGAGGTAATTGACGCCGCCGATCTCGAAACCGTGGCCGGCGTAATAGACCACCGCCCAATCCGCCTTTTCCGCCTCGGCCGCAAACGTCTGCAACGCTTCGAAGAACTTGTCGCGGGTCAGGTCGCTGACGGATATCACGGTCTGGAAGCCGACATCGCGCAGCACGCTTGCGATCATCTTCGAGTCGCGTGGCGGATTGGGCAAGGCGTGGACGTTCTTGTAGGCGCCGTTGCCGATCACCAGCGCCACGCGGCGTCCCGTGGATCCGGCCGACGGCTGCGGGGTCAGCGCGGCTAATCGCTCCTGCGCAATGGCGCGGGCGCGAGCCACGTCGAGCTCGTCGAACTTCGTCAACGAATAGGCCGCCGCGCGATAGTCGGCACGGGCCTGGGCAAGATCCTTCTTGCGCTCGTAGATCTGGCCGCGCCCCGAATGCGCCCGCACATTGTTCGGGTTGATCTGGATCGCAATGTTGTAGTCCTTCAGCGCGGCGTCGAAATCGCCCTTCAGCATGTTGACGTCGGCGCGATTGTTGATCGCGTACACGTTTTTGGGCTGCTTTTCGATCAGGCCGTTGCAATCGGCGAAGGCCTGGTCGAACTTGCCCATCATGCCGTAGGTGATGCAACGATTGCTGGTGATCTGCGGCGCGGCCGGTTCGATCTTCTCGGCCTCCGCGAAATCGGCGAGCGCGCCATCAAAATCCTGCATCAGCGTGCGCACGCGGGCGCGGTTGGTATAGCCGAGCAGAAACTTGGGCGCGTATTTGATCGACAGGTTGAAATCGTCGAGCGCGCTTTGCAGCGCCCCCCGGCGCACCTGGATGATGCCGCGGTTGTTGTAGGGCACACCGTAGGTCGGGCGCTTCTGGAGCGCGAGGTTGTAGTCCGCCATCGCAAGGTCGTCCTGGCCCGTCCGCTCATAGGCGAGGCCGCGCAAATTGAGCGTGACGACGTTGTCGGGATCGAGGTCGACGGCCATCGACAAGGTCTCGATCGCGTGGACGTAGTCGCGCTTGTTGATCAGCGTATTGCCGCGCACGGAGAGCGCGATGGCCTTGTCCTTGCCGGTGAGCCGGTCGGCGTTGAGCAGTTTCTCGCAGGCCTGCGCCCTCGCCTGCGCATCCGCCTGGCGGTCGCGACAGATGGCGAGGTCGTCGCCGGGTTTCGGATCGGCCGCCGCGATCGAACTCCAGCCGGCCAGGATGGCGAGCACGGGGACGAGGGTCAGGGATACGACGCGCAGCATGTTGTCAGGTCAGCTCCAGCCATCATTCTTTAGGTCGATCACCGATCGCACCGGTTCATCTAGCGCGGAGTTCCGGTCCTCGCCAAGCCGGCTCTTCCAGGCGGCGCGTTTCACAGACTCGTGTCCGTCCGGCCGTAACAATCGCCCGGTCCGCCCGTATCTGGACTATCCGAAATTGCCGGGCAGGCTGTTCGCCCGGCCCCAATCGCCCTAGACTGTCAGACCTTCCGAAAGAGGATTGCCATGCGCCGACCCGCCATCCTGTCCCTGCTCGCCGCAACCACCGCCCTGACGCTGGCTTTTGCCGCGCCGACCCGGGCCGCAGAGGATGCGGTCGTGATCCCCGCTCCCGCGGTTGATGCGGCGCCCGCTAGCGGGATCCAGACCGCCGTGATCGCCGGCGGCTGCTTCTGGGGCGTGCAGGGCGTGTTCCAGCACACCGCAGGCGTCGTCAACGCGGTCTCCGGCTACGCCGGCGGGACCAAGGCGACGGCCGACTACCAGACCGTCTCGAGCGGCCGGACCGGCCACGCGGAATCCGTCGAGATCAAATACGACCCCAAGAAGATCTCCTACGGCAAGATCCTCCAGATCTACTTCTCGGTGGCGCACGACCCGACCCAGCTCAACCGGCAGGGCCCCGACAGCGGGACGCAATATCGCTCGGCGATCTTCACCACTTCCGACGAGCAGAAGAAGGTGGCCGAGGCCTATATCGCCCAGCTCAACGGCGCCAAGGTCTTCAGCAAGCCGATCGTGACCAAGGTCGGCGCGCTGGAGGCTTTCTATCCGGCGGAGGCCTATCACCAGGATTATCTGACGCTGCACCCGAACCAGCCCTATATCGCCTACAACGACCTTCCGAAGGTCGAGAACCTGAAAAAGCTGTTCGCGGATAACTATATCGAGAAGCCGACGCTGGTGAGCGCCAGCAAGGCCACCAACTGATCGCGAGATCACTGAACAAGATCACCGAAAACAAGATCATCGAAAAAACGGGAGACCCATGCCCGACACCAAGACGAAAACCACGGACGACAAGGTCATCAAGAGCGAAGAGCAATGGCGCAGCGAGTTGTCGCCGATGCAATACGCGGTGCTGCGCGAGAAGGCGACCGAGCGTCCCTTCTCCGGCGAATATGAGCACGACCACCGCGCCGGCATCTATACCTGTGCCGGCTGCGGCAATGAGCTGTTCGAGTCCGACGCGAAGTTCGATTCCGGCTGCGGCTGGCCGAGCTTCA
>NZ_JBVVPL010000061.1:0-30275 GCF_055807615.1 Bradyrhizobium sp. MV1.5
CACGCACAAAAAAATGCCCCACATCGAGCCTCACTCCCGCTCGGCCAATTAAGCAAAGCCCTCGCTTGCGGGAGAGGTCGCGCCGAAGGCGCGGGTGAGGGCTCTCTCCGCTTGGGGATTGTCCCGTTGCGGAGACACCCTCTCCCCAACCCTCTCCCGCAAGCGGGCGAGGGAGCGCACCTACGGTGAGGCTCGATCTTCGTCTTATCTCAGCGCTTGCGCTGGGGTCCGCAGACCGTGCCCTGCTCCACCATCACGTCAATCTCGGACCTGGTGTAGCCGAATTCGCCGAGCACCTCGGCCGCGTGCTCGCTGAATTTCGGCGGCAGGCGACGCAGGCTCGGCTTGCTGCGGTCGAGCCGGATCGGCGACGCCATGCCCTTGTACCAGTCCTTCTCGATAATATCGCCGCGGGCGATCGTGTGCGGGTTGGTCAACGCCTGGTCGATCTTCTGCACGGGGCCTGCGGGCAGGCCGGCGGCAAGCAGGCGATTGCACAGCGGCTCGGCCTCGTGCTGGCTGAACACGGTGGCGAGCTCGGCCCGCAGCGCTTCGCGATTGGCGATGCGGTCCTTGTTGCGCGCAAAGCGCGGATCGGTGCCGAGCTCGGGCTTGCCGATCTCCTTGGCGAGCTTGCGGAAGGTGCCGTCATTGCCGACGCCGATGAAGATGTTGTCGGTCTTGGTCGGGAAGATCGCATAGGGCACGAGGTTGGGATGCTCGTTGCCGGTGAGCGCCGGCGGCTTGCCGTGCATGAAATAATTCGCGGTGTGCGGATGCATGATGGCGAGACCGGTCTCGTACAGCGTGGTCTCCAGGAACTGGCCCTGGCCCGAGCGCTGACGCTCCGACAGCGCCATCAAGATGCCGATCGCCGCATAGAGGCCGGTGCCGATGTCGACCAGCGGCACGCCGATCCGCATCGGTCCGCTCTCGGGCGAGCCGGTCGCCGCGATCATGCCGGTCATGGCCTGGATGATGGCGTCATAGCCGGGATTGCCGCCACGCGGGCCGTCGGCGCCGAAGCCGCAGATCCGGCAATGGACGAGGCGCGGGAATTTCTCGCGCAACACCTCGTTGCCGATGCCCCATTTCTCCAACGTGCCCGGCTTGAAGTTCTCGATCAGGACGTCGGCGCTCTCCAGCATCTTGAGCAGCACGGTCCGGCCGCCCTCGGAGGCGAGGTCGAGGCCGATCGAGCGCTTGTTGCGGTTGATGCCGATGAAATAGGCCGCGTCCTCCTCGTGGAAGGGAGGGCCCCAGTCGCGCACCTCGTCGCCTGCGGGCGGCTCGACCTTGATCACGTCGGCGCCGTGGTCGGCGAGAATCTGGGTGCAATAGGGACCGCCGAGCACGCGCGTGAGATCGATGACGCGCAGGCCGCTCATTGCACCCGTGGCGGCTCCAGAACTGGCGGCTTCAGTCATGCCTTCGCGTCCCCTGTGTCGACATTGATCACAGGCCTAACGAGGTTCGTCCGAGCCGGCAATGGCTTCCCGCGTAGGGCGTCATGCAGGCCTCTCGCCGCATCCCGCGGGATGGCAAATCAAGGGAAACGGCCGGCCCGAGGGGGATCCCGGGCCGGCCGCTTCACGTAACCGATCAGACGACCGTCAGGCGAACGTCGACATTGCCGCGCGTCGCGTTGGAATAGGGGCACACCTGGTGCGCCTTCTCGACCAGCGCCTCGGCTTCCGCGCGGGCGAGGCCCGGCAGCGAGACGGCAAGGTCGATGTCGAGACCGAAGCCGCCCTCGGCGCGCGGGCCAATGCCGACGGTCGAGGTCACGGAGGCGTCGGCCGGAACCTTGGGGCCGCCCTGCGAGGACACGAACTTCATCGCCCCGATGAAGCAGGCGGCATAGCCCGCCGCAAACAGCTGCTCGGGATTGTTGCCGGCGCCGCCTCCGCCGCCGAGTTCCTTCGGCGTGGTGAGCTTGACGTCGAGCGCGCCATCGAGGGTCGCAGCATGCCCGTCGCGGCCGCCGGTGGCCTTTGCGCTGGTCTTGTAGAGGACGTTCACTGACATTTTCGTCTCCCTGTGTTTTCGGGTGGGGTGCGATCCTTATCGCAAGCAATTAGATTGCGCGCAATTGAAATTATGGCGCCTCACATTTAATTGTTCGCAATTGAATGTGGCGACGGCCGGCCCCAGAATGGAAGCAAGTCCTGTGAGATTCTCCATGCCCCGGAAACATTCGGCAGCGGACGCGCCGCTGCGCCTCGACAACCAGATCTGCTTCGCGATCTATTCGGCCGCGCATGCCTTCAACCGCGTCTACAAGCCGCTGCTGGACCGGCTCGGCCTGACCTATCCGCAATACCTGGTGATGCTGGTGCTGTGGGAGCGCGACGACGTGCCGGTCAAGGACATCGGCGAAAAGCTGTTCCTGGATTCGGGCACGCTGACGCCGCTGCTCAAGCGGCTCGAGGCGGCCCACCTCGTCAAGCGCACGCGCTCGAGCGAGGACGAACGTCAGGTGCTGATCGCATTGACGCCGCAGGGCCAGGCCCTGAAGGACAAGGCGCGCGCCGTGCCGCAATCGATCCTGGCGGCCTCGGACTGCTCGGTCTCGGAACTGGTCGCGATGAAGGACGAGATTGTGGCGTTGCGTGATCGGCTGAATGCGGTGATCGGGGAGTAGGGGGGCGTGCTTAGGACAGCCGCTTCTTTGTGAAGGCTCGGCCGGAGTGGGACTTCAGGTACGCTTCAAAAGCGAGCGCCTTGTACTTGTCGGGGAAGGCGCAGTACCAGATCAGCTTCCAAGGCTTGAACTTGGCGGTGTGGGTGGATTTGCCAGCATTGTGCTCTGGAATCCGGCGCTTCAGATCTTCCGTAGCCCCAACGTATTCCTGCTCGGGAAATTCGATGCTGCGGAGGATGTAGACGTACCACATTGACGATTATCGCCTGGGCAGCCGCTGCGTGGGAGTCTCACCAGTCCGTCTTCGCCCTTCGGGCTTCGCCGGACACCACGCTTCGCCCTTCGGGCTGTGCGCGGCTGCGCCACGCGGAGCCCGAAGGGCGAAGCGTGGTGGAGCCAGGCGGGATCGAACCGCCGACCTCTTGCATGCCATGCAAGCGCTCTCCCAGCTGAGCTATGGCCCCTTAACCGTCCGACGCGCCTTGGGCGACGCGTCGGGAAAGACCCAGAACCACAGTTCTGGAATTATCTCAAGTCTCTTCGTCACCGCCGACATCACCAATGATGTCGGTCACGTCCTCATCGCCTTCTTCGTCGTCGGCGATAAAGGTCGAATCGTCGTCGTCATCGTCCTCGATGGTCTCATCGACTTCGATGTCGTCCTCGGATTCGGGCACGACGGCCTTGACCTTACCGGTGTTCTCCTCGGCGTCGGCCTCCTCGAGCGAGACCTCCTCGACCTCCGCCGGCTCCGGCGTGGCGTCGGCGGCAGCGGCTGCGTGACGGGCTTCGGCGCCACGGGGCGCGCGAGCCGGCGCGATGGGCGCGATCGGCACGACTTCACCGGTATAAGGCGAGATCACCGGATTCTTGTTGAGGTCATAGAACTTTTTGCCCGTGGTCGGGCAAATACGTTTAGTTCCGAGTTCGGACTTGGCCACGGCAGAGGAATCCTGGAAATGTCTGAAAAGCGGTGCTTCACTTGGCTAGTTGGCGGCCCGCTGTCAATAGCGCATTGCGGGAGAACGACATGCCCGTGACGGCGGGGAGACCGTGTGGTACCTGCCCCGCGAGTCCCACAGGGACGTTTCGGGCCTATCCAAGGACACAAACTTGACCGATTCCGACAAGCCGACGCCGCTCCAATCGCGCGCCAGCGGTCCCCTGACCGGGAAAGTACGGGTGCCCGGAGACAAGTCGATCTCCCACCGTGCTCTCATCCTCGGCGCGCTCGCAATCGGAGAGACGCGGATTTCGGGCCTCCTGGAGGGCGAGGACGTCCTTAACACCGCAAAATCCATGCAGGCGCTCGGCGCCAGGGTCGAGCGCACCGGAGATTTCGCCTGGAAGGTGAACGGCGTGGGGGTCGCGGGCTTCGCGGAGCCCAAAGCGCCGCTGGATTTCGGCAACTCCGGCACCGGCTGCCGGCTCGTCATGGGCGCCGTCGCGGGCTGCCCGATCTCTGCGATTTTCGACGGCGATGCCTCGCTGCGGAGCCGGCCCATGCGCCGGATCCTGGACCCTCTCGAAAAGATGGGTGCGAAGGTGGTCTCCGGTGGCGAGGGCGGCCGTCTGCCGCTGACCGTCCAGGGTGCGCGCGATCCGCTGCCGATCACCTACAAGACCCCGGTCGCCTCGGCCCAGATCAAATCCGCCGTGCTGCTCGCGGGCTTGGCCGCGCCGGGCGCCACGACCGTCATCGAGACCGAGGCCAGTCGCGACCACACCGAGCTGATGCTCAAGCATTTCGGCGCCGAGATCACCTCGGTACGGGAAGGTCAGCACGGCCGCCGTATCACGCTCGTGGGGCAGCCTGAGCTGCATGGTGCCAATGTGGTCGTGCCCGCCGATCCCTCGTCGGCGGCGTTCCCCATCGTTGCTGCGCTGATCGTCGAAGGCTCCGAAATCGTCCTGTCCGATGTCATGACCAATCCGCTGCGGACCGGTCTTTTCACCACGCTGCGCGAAATGGGTGCTTCGATCGAGGAAAGTGAAGTTCGCGGCGACGCCGGCGAGCCGATGGCGAAGCTGCGCGTACGCGCCTCGAAACTGCGCGGTGTCGAAGTGCCGCCGGAGCGCGCACCGTCGATGATCGACGAATATCTGGTGCTGGCGGTGGCGGCCGCCTTCGCCGAGGGTACGACCATCATGCGCGGCCTCCAGGAGCTGCGCGTCAAGGAATCCGACCGTCTCGAAGCCACTGCCGCCATGCTCCGCGTCAACGGCGTGAAGGTCGAGGTCTCCGGCGACGATTTAATCGTCGAAGGCCGCGGCCACGTGCCCGGCGGCGGCGTTGTGGCCACCCACATGGACCATCGCATCGCGATGTCCGCGCTGGTGATGGGCTGCGCTTCCGACCAGCCGGTGACCGTCGATGACACCGCCTTCATCGCCACCAGTTTTCCGGATTTCATCCCGATGATGCGTTCGCTTGGGGCTGAGTTTTCATGATCATCGCCATCGACGGGCCCGCGGCGTCGGGCAAGGGCACCCTCGGCAAGCGCCTAGCCCACCATTACGGCTACCGTCATCTTGATACCGGCGTGATCTATCGCGCGGTGGCCTATTCCCTGATGCAGTCCGGTCATGATCTCCGGGACGAGGCGGCAGCGGTCGCTGCGGCGCTGGAACTCGATCCCGAAAAGTTTGGCAATCCCGCCCTGAAGACCCAGAAGGCCGGCGAGGGCGCCTCCATCGTCTCGGCGATCCCAAGGGTGCGCGAGGCCCTGATCAACTTTCAGCGACAATTCGCCGCCGATCCGCCCGGCGCCGTGCTCGATGGGCGGGATATTGGAACAGTGATCTGCCCCCATGCCGACGTGAAGATATTCGTCGTCGCCGACCCCAAGGTCCGTGCCCGCCGCCGGACCATGGAGGCCAAGGCACGGGGCGAGGAGGCCGACGAGGCCGCCGTGCTTGCCGACATCATCCAGCGCGACGAACGCGACAAGAACCGGGCGATTGCGCCTTTAAAACCGGCCGCGGATGCTTACTTGCTAGATAACTCCCAACTGGATATAGAAGGCGGCGTCCGGGCCGCCATCGACATTATCGAGGCCGTCCGAGCGGGCCGGTCGCGGGGTTAAGCCGCTGCCGTCATTGGAGGAAGCGCCCGCTCCCGCTCTTTGAGGTCGATACTCTCGGTCCCTGCTTGGGGCCGACGCGATCCAGGCTCCGGACAAAAGATTTCCACGTATCGCACGCGCGGGCCTCAGCCGGCCCGCTTCCGCTGTTCCGCCCTCCAGGTCGGAGCAGCGAGCGGTCGCTCGAAGGTTCTGCGGACCTTCCGACACTGCGCGTACGATGCGCCCAAGAACCCAACGGCCGGCACGACATCCGCAACTGGAGAACAAATGGCTTCGACTTCTGCTGATACCTATAGCCCGTCGCGCGACGATTTCGCCGCGATGCTCGACGAGTCCTTCGCAGGCGGCAACCTGCAGGAAAGCTCCGTCATCAAGGGCAAGGTTGTTGCAATCGAAAAGGACATGGCCGTCATCGACGTCGGTCTGAAGACCGAGGGCCGCGTTGCCCTGCGCGAATTTTCCGGCCCGGGCCGCGACAGCGAGCTCAAGGTCGGCGACGAGGTGGAAGTGTTCCTCGACCGGATCGAGAACGCCCTCGGCGAAGCCGTGCTGTCGCGCGACAAGGCGCGCCGCGAAGAGAGCTGGGGCAAGCTCGAGAAGGCCTTCCAGAACAACGAGAAGGTCAACGGCGTCATCTTCAACCAGGTCAAGGGCGGCTTCACCGTCGACCTCGACGGTGCCGTGGCCTTCCTGCCGCGTTCGCAGGTCGATATCCGTCCGATCCGCGACGTTGCGCCGCTGATGAACAACTCGCAGCCGTTCCAGATCCTCAAGATGGACCGTCGCCGCGGCAACATCGTGGTGTCCCGCCGCACCGTTCTCGAAGAGACCCGCGCCGAGCAGCGTCAGGAGCTGGTGCAGAACCTCGAAGAAGGTCAGGTCATCGACGGCGTGGTCAAGAACATCACCGATTACGGTGCGTTCGTTGATCTCGGCGGCATCGATGGTCTGCTGCACGTCACCGATATCGCGTGGCGCCGCGTCAACCATCCGACCGAGGTGCTCTCGATCGGCCAGACCGTGAAGGTCAAGATCATCAAGATCAACCACGAGACGCACCGCATCTCGCTGGGCATGAAGCAGCTGTTGGACGATCCGTGGCAGGGCATCGAAGCCAAGTACCCGCTGGGTGCCCGCTTCACCGGTCGCGTCACCAACATCACCGACTACGGCGCGTTCGTCGAGCTCGAGCCGGGCATCGAAGGCCTGATCCACGTCTCCGAGATGTCGTGGACCAAGAAAAATATGCACCCCGGCAAGATCGTTTCGACCTCGCAGGAAGTCGAAGTGCAGGTGCTGGAAGTCGATTCCGTCAAGCGCCGCATCTCGCTCGGCCTCAAGCAGACCATGCGCAACCCGTGGGAGGTCTTCGTCGAAGGTCACCCGACCGGTTCGACGGTCGAGGGCGAGGTCAAGAACAAGACCGAGTTCGGTCTGTTCCTGGGCCTCGAGGGCGACGTCGACGGCATGGTCCATCTCTCCGACCTCGACTGGAAGCAGCCGGGCGAGCAGGTGATCGACAACTACAAGAAGGGCGACATGGTCAAGGCCGTGGTGCTCGATGTGGACGTCGAGAAGGAGCGCATCTCGCTTGGCATCAAGCAGCTCGAAGGCGACCCCTTCGCCGAGCCGGGCGATGTCAAGAAGGGCGCGGTCGTGACCTGCGAAGTGATCGACGTGAAGGAGAGCGGCATCGAGGTGAAGATCACCGGTACCGACTTCACCACCTTCGTGAAGCGCTCGGAACTCGCCCGCGACCGCAACGATCAGCGCGCCGAACGCTTCGCCGTCGGCGAGAAGGTCGATGCCCGCGTGATCCAGTTCGACAAGAAGGCCCGCAAGGTCCAGGTGTCGATCAAGGCGCTCGAAGTCGCCGAAGAGAAGGAAGCCATCGCGCAGTACGGCTCCTCCGATTCGGGAGCTACGCTCGGCGACATCCTCGGCACCGCGCTCAAGAACCGCGACACCAAGTAAGCGAAACGCAGGTTTCGCTGCATCAAAGCCCCGGCGCGAGCCGGGGCTTTTTTGTTGTTGAGGCCGTAGCCTGGATGGAGCGAAGCCAATCCGGGATTCGTGCGCCGGCGGGATTTTCCCGGATTGCGCTTCGCTCCATCCGGGCTACGGACTCCATCCGGGTTACGCGGCAGGGCCTTGTTTTCTTCTAATTGCGCCGCAATTGATGTATCCAGATAAGTCAACGGTGACGCTGCGACGGCACAACGCGCCTGGCCTTTCATTTGGAGATATTGAGATGTCGCTCGATTCGGACATCATTGTCGATCGCCGCAGGATCCGCCGCAAGCTGACGTTCTGGCGCGTATTGGCCGCGCTGATCGCGATCGCGGCGATCGCAGGCTTCGCGCTGGTCGCGACGCCGGGTGCGCGCGGCACGTTCGCGTCCGCCGGCTCGATCGCACGGGTCCAGATCGACGGCCTGATCCGCAGCGATTCCGACCGCACGCAGGCGCTCGAACGGCTGGAGAATTCGCAGGCTGCCGCCGTCATCGTCCACATCAACTCGCCGGGCGGCACCACCGCCGGCTCCGAGCAGCTCTATGATTCGCTTGTACGGGTGAAGGCAAAGAAGCCGCTCGTCGTCGTCGTCGAAGGCCTCGCCGCCTCGGGCGGCTACATCACCGCGATTGCCAGCGATCACATCATCGCCCAGCAGAGCTCGCTGGTCGGCTCGATCGGCGTGCTGTTCCAGTTTCCGAACGTCTCGGAGCTGTTGAAGACCGTCGGCGTCAAGGTCGAGGAGGTAAAATCAACGCCGCTGAAGGCCGCGCCCAACGGTTTCGAGCCAACCAGCCCCGAGGCACGGGCCGCGCTCGACGCGCTGGTGAAGGATTCCTATGCCTGGTTCAAGGGATTGGTGAAGGACCGGCGTGGCATGGATGACACGCAGCTCGAGAAAGTGGTTGATGGCCGTGTCTTCACCGGACGTCAGGCCATCGATCTCAAGCTGATCGACCAGATCGGCGACGAGAAGACCGCCGTGGCCTGGCTGGTCGAGCAGAAGGGCGTCAAGAAGGGGCTCTCCGTGCGCGATTACAAGCTGCAGCCGCGCTTCAGCGATCTGCCGTTCCTCAAGACGGCGGCCGCAGTGACGCTGGAAGCACTGGGTTTAGGCTCGATTGCGCATCAAATCGGACAAACCGGCGTCGTGCAGGCGGTCGATCGGCTCGGAATGGATGGAATGCTGGCTTTGTGGCAGCCGGCGGCATCGAACTGACCGGCGCCGGGCGAGCTCCGGAGGGTTTTCCCGTTGGGCGCGTGCAGGGTCAGCCCGCTTTTTCGGCATTTGTCACGTATTTTCGCGACGCTCAACCTTCATTTAGCGTCTTGACAGATCACGGTATTTTCACGGAAATGGTCGTCCGCACGCTCCCGGGTCCTATCTCTCGATGATCAAATCCGAACTTGTTCAGCGTATCGCCGAGCACAACCCGCATCTGTACCAGCGGGATGTCGAGAACATTGTGAATGCGATTCTCGAAGAGATCGTAGCGGCTCTCGCGCGCGGTGACCGCGTCGAGTTGCGCGGCTTCGGTGCCTTCTCGGTCAAGCATCGCCCTGCGCGCGCAGGGCGCAATCCGCGCACCGGCGCCCATGTGCCTGTCGATCAGAAGAGCGTTCCGTTCTTCAAGACCGGCAAGGAAATGCGCGAACGGCTGAATCGCGACCACCCGGATCCAGGCGCGCCAGACTGAGGTCCACCTCAGGGTTTCCCGCGGTCGCCAGTGATGCGGCCGCAACCTTGATTCAAGGCGAGCGAGCCGAGATGCGAAAATTCCTGACCGCGCTGGTCGTAATTCCGCTGGGCCTGGTCCTGGTGGTCTTTGCCGTCGCCAACCGGCAATTCGTCACGGTCTCGTTCGATCCCTTCGTTTCCAACGACCCGTCATTGTCGGTCACGCTGCCGCTGTTCCTGCTCCTGATCGTGGTGGCTGCGCTCGGGGTCATCGTCGGCGGTTGTGCCGTCTGGTTCGGGCAGCGGCACTGGCGGCGTGCGGCGCGACGGCACGACGCGGATGCCCGGGCCGCGCGAGGCGAGCTGGCCGATCTGCGAGCCCATGCGCCCGCAGCAAGGCCTGAGTCCCAGCGCCTCCCCGTTCCCTCCGGGATGGGGCTTTACGGGCCCGTCGGGCGAGACAAGCAGCGCGCGACGTTGTAGAAGCGGCCGAAGCCGAAAAGCCCGTTTTCCGGCCGCGGACCTGCGGCCTCCAGTTGCTTTGAGCCCATATCCGTCGAGAACATGTCCCTGCTCGTCAAAATCTGCGGCCTGTCCACGCCCGAGACGCTCGAAACGGCGCTCGATGCGGGTGCCGACATGGTGGGCTTCGTGTTCTTCCCGCCGTCGCCGCGGCATTTGTCGCTGGAAGCCGGCCGGGAGCTCGGCAAGCAGGTGAAGCGGCGCGCGCTCAGGGTCGCGCTCACCGTCGATGCCGACGATGCCACGCTCGACAACATCATGGACGCGCTGTCGCCGGATATCTTCCAGCTTCATGGCACGGAGAGCGTGGCGCGGCTGCGCGACATCAAGCGGCGGTTCGGTCGCCCGGTGATGAAGGTCGTGCCGGTCGCAACGTCAGCCGATCTCGCGGTGTTGCCCGGTTACGCAGAGGTGGCCGAACGCATCCTGTTCGACGCACGCGCGCCGAAGGACGCGACGCGGCCGGGCGGCCTCGGTGCCCCGTTCGATTGGCATCTGCTCGGAAACCTGGAGCTCGCGCTGCCGTATATGGTTTCGGGCGGGCTGCATGCAGGGAACGTCGCCGAAGCCGTTCGCGTGACCCGCGCCGGCGGCGTCGACGTCTCCTCCGGTGTCGAGACCGCCCCGGGCGTGAAGGACCCCGAGATGATCAAGGCCTTCATTCGCGCCGCGCGCGCAAGCCAAGATGCAAGTCAAGAGTTGAGCGTCCGATGAATGTTGTAAAACCCAATTCCTATCGCAGCGGCCCCGACGAGCGCGGCCATTTCGGCATTTTCGGCGGACGCTTCGTTGCCGAAACCCTGATGCCGCTGATCCTCGACCTGGAGAAAGCCTACACCGAGGCCAAGGCCGATCCGGCCTTCCAGATCGAGATGAACGGCTATCTCAAGAATTATGTCGGCCGGCCCTCGCCGCTCTATTTCGCCGAGCGCCTGACCGAGCATCTCGGCGGCGCGAAAATCTATCTCAAGCGCGAAGAGCTCAACCACACCGGCTCGCACAAGGTGAACAACGTGCTCGGCCAGATCATGCTGGCGCGGCGGATGGGCAAGAAGCGCATCATCGCCGAGACCGGCGCCGGCCAGCACGGTGTCGCCACCGCGACGCTGTGCGCGCGCTTCGGCCTGGAATGCATCGTCTACATGGGCGCCGTCGACGTCGAGCGGCAGCAACCCAACGTCATCCGCATGGAGATGCTGGGCGCAACGGTGGTCCCGGTGCAGTCGGGCACGCGCACGCTGAAGGACGCCATGAACGAGGCGTTGCGCGACTGGGTCACCAACGTGCACAACACGTTCTACTGCATCGGCACGGTCGCGGGTCCGCATCCCTATCCGACGCTGGTGCGCGACTTCCAGTCGATCATCGGCAACGAGACCAAGGCGCAGATGCAGGAGATCGAAGGCCGCCTGCCGGATTCGCTGGTCGCCTGCATCGGCGGCGGCTCCAACGCGATGGGCCTGTTTCATCCGTTCCTCGACGATTCCACCGTCGAGATCTTCGGCGTCGAAGCGGCGGGCCACGGGCTGACGCAACTGCATGCGGCATCGATCGCGGGCGGCCGTCCCGGCGTGCTGCACGGCAATCGCACTTATCTCCTGATGGATGCCGACGGCCAGATCCAGGACGCGCATTCGATCTCCGCCGGCCTCGATTATCCCGGCATCGGCCCCGAACACTCCTGGCTGCACGAGATCGGTCGCGTGAACTATCTCTCCGCGACCGACGACGAGGCGCTTGCAGCGTTCCAGCTGCTGTCGAAGCTGGAAGGCATCATCCCCGCGCTCGAACCGGCACATGCCATCGCCAAGGTGATGGAGCTCGCGCCGAAGCGCACGAAAGATCACCTGATGGTCGTCAACCTCTCCGGCCGCGGCGACAAGGACGTCCCGCAGGTCGGCGACATCCTGAGGGGCAAGAGCAAGTGACCACGCGTATCGACACCCGTTTCGCCGACCTGAAGAAAGCCGGCCGCGCGGCCTTCGTCACCTTCGTGATGGCCGGCGATCCCGATCCGGCGACCTCGCTCGAGATCATCAAGGCGCTGCCGAAGGCGGGCGCCGATGTGATCGAGCTCGGCATGCCCTTCACCGATCCGATGGCCGACGGTCCCTCGATCCAGGCGGCAGGCCTGCGCGCCCTCAAGGCCGGCATGACGCTGAAGAAGACGCTCGATCTCGTGCGCGGCTTCCGCAAGGACGACAACGCCACGCCGATCGTGCTGATGGGCTACTACAACCCGATCTACATCTATGGCGTCGACAAATTCCTGGTCGATGCGAAGAGTGCCGGCATCGACGGCCTCATCATCGTCGACCTGCCGCCGGAAGAGGACGACGAGCTCTGCCTGCCCGCGATGAAGGCCGGCCTCAATTTCATCCGCCTGGCGACGCCGACCACCGACGACAAGCGACTGCCGGCCGTGCTCGCCAACACCTCGGGCTTCGTCTACTACGTCGCGATCACCGGCATCACCGGCGCGGCGGCTGCGGACTCCACGGCCGTCGGCGAGGCAGTTGCCCGCATCAAGCGGCACACAAAACTGCCGGTCTGCGTCGGCTTCGGTATCCGCACGCCGGAGAATGCCCGCGCGATTGCTTCGCATGCCAATGGCGCCGTGGTCGGCACCGCGCTGGTCGATGCCCTCAAGAACAGCCTCGATGCGGACGGGCGCGCCACCGGCAAAACCGTCAACGCCGTCGCTGAGCTGACGGCGGCACTGGCCCAGGGCGTCAAAGGCGCGCAACAGGCGGCGGAATAGCCTTAATTCCGCTGCCAAGTCCGACGAGCAAGGCGGACGATACGGCGGCTTGCCGGGCCGGGTCCCGGCCGCCATATATCCCTTCAGGTGGTCCCCGGGCGGGATCGCACATCGGAGCAAACCATGAACTGGCTTACCAATGTGGTCCGGCCGAAGATCCGCAACATGCTGCGGCGGGAGACGCCGGAGAATCTGTGGATCAAGTGCCCGGATTCCGGACAGCTCGTGTTCTACAAGGACGTCGAGGCCAACCAGTTCGTCATTCCCGGCTCGAACTATCATATGCGCATGAACGCGGTGGCGCGTCTGAAGTCGATTTTCGACAACGAGACCTGGTACGACGTCGCACTGCCTGACGTCACGCCCGACCCGCTCAAGTTCCGTGACGAGAAGAAGTACGCCGACCGCATCAAGGATGCTCGCGCACGGACCAATCTGAACGACGCGATCAAGGTCGGCTACGGCAAGCTCGAAGGTGCCGCCGTCGTCGTCGCCGTGCAGGATTTCGACTTCATGGGCGGCTCGCTCGGCATGGCCGCGGGCGAAGCCATCGTGCGCGGGCTCGAGCTTGCGGTCGAGAAGAAGTCACCCTTCATCGTGTTCGCCGCCTCAGGCGGCGCGCGCATGCAGGAAGGCATCCTGTCGCTGATGCAGATGCCGCGCACCACGGTCGCGGTGCAGATGCTGCGTGAAGCAAAACAGCCCTACATCGTCGTGCTGACCAACCCGACCACGGGCGGCGTCACCGCGTCCTATGCGATGCTCGGCGACGTGCAGATCGCTGAACCGGGCGCGCTGATCGGTTTTGCCGGCGCGCGCGTGATCGAGCAGACCATTCGCGAAAAACTCCCCGAGGGTTTTCAGCGCGCCGAATATCTCAAGGAGCACGGCATGGTCGACATGGTCGTGCACCGCCACGAATTGCGCCCGACCCTGGCGCGGCTCTGCCGCCTGTTGACCAGGGCGCCGGCGCTTGAGACCGCCTCGAAACCGGTGCAGCCGGTCGTGAGCCCGGCGCAGATCGTATCGGCTCCCGAAACGGCGCCGACCGCGCCGCACGCGTGAACGCTTCCTCTGACCGCGCAAAGCCGCCGCTCGACGAATTGATCGGGCGGCTGTCGGCCCTGCATCAGAAGCGCATCGATCTCGGGCTGGAGCGGATGCACCGCCTGCTCGAGCGGCTCGGTCATCCCGAGCGCAAGCTGCCGCCGGTGATCCACATCGCCGGTACCAACGGCAAGGGCTCGACGCTGGCTTATCTGCGCGCGACGCTGGAAGCCGCCGGCCTGCGCGTCCACGCCTATACATCGCCCTATCTCGTTCGCATCAACGAATGTTTCCGGCTCGGTCGCGTCGGTGGCGGCGTGCTGGTCGGTGACGACGAGTTGCGCGCGGCGCTGGAAGAGGTCGAGCGTCTCAATGCCGGCGAGCCGGCCACCTTGTTCGAGCTCAAGACGGCGGCTGCGTTTCATCTGTTCGCGCAGAACCCGGCCGATGTGGTTCTGCTGGAGGTGGGCCTTGGCGGCCGGCTGGATTCAACCAACGTAGTCGATACACCGGCGGCCTGCGTGATCACGCCCGTCAGCATGGATCACATGGATTTCCTCGGCGACACCTTGACGTCGATCGCTGGCGAAAAGGCCGCGATCATCAAGCGCGGCGTGCCCGTGGTTTGCGCCGAACAGCCGGCTGAGGCGATGGCTGTGATCGAGGCGCAGGCCAAGCGCATGCGCGCCCCGTTGTTTGCCGCGGGCGAGAGCTGGCACGTCAATGTCGAGAACGGGCGGCTGGTTTATTCCGATGAGCGCGGCTTGATGGATCTCGCGGCGCCGCGCCTGTTCGGCCGCCACCAGTTCGACAATGCCGGCCTCGCCATCGCGACGTTGCGGGCCACCAACGCCTTCAAGATCAACCAGGCGGCATTCGAGGCCGGGATCGTCGGTGCGGAATGGCCGGCACGGATGCAGCGCATCGCTTCGGGCGAGCTGCTCGCTCTCGGCCCCCAGGGCTCGGAGATCTGGCTCGACGGCGGCCATAATGCGGAAGGCGGCCGCGTCGCGGCGGCCGCGCTCGGCGATCTCGAAGAGCGGGTGTCGCGGCCGCTGGTCGTGATCGCAGGCATGATGGCCAACAAGGATGCGAAAGGTTTTCTCGCCAATTTCGCCGGTCTGACCCGTCACATCATCGCGGTGCCGATTCCCGACACCGACAACGCCATGCCGGTCGACCGTCTCACCGATGCCGCCCGCAGCCTCGGTATGCGCGTCGAGCCCGCGCCCGGCATCGAGGCCGCACTG
The DNA here is from genome assembly GCF_055807615.1 of Bradyrhizobium sp. MV1.5. Classification (NCBI taxonomy): domain Bacteria; kingdom Pseudomonadati; phylum Pseudomonadota; class Alphaproteobacteria; order Hyphomicrobiales; family Nitrobacteraceae; genus Bradyrhizobium; species Bradyrhizobium sp. MV1.5. The sequence goes on from NZ_JBVVPL010000061.1 coordinate 15,002, forward strand.
CGCGCCCTGGCGAAGCTCGCTTACGAAGTGCCGCCGCGCATCCTGATCACCGGTTCGCTCTATCTCGCCGGCCACGTGCTCGCCATCAACGGCACGCCTCCTGTATAGAGGGTCTCGTGTCCCGGACGCGGCGCGGCATGAAATGACGCGACGCAGAGCCGGGACCCAGAATGCCGCAACATGGGCCCCGGCTCTGCAGCGCACCGCTGAAGAAGCGCTGCGCTGCGTCCGGGGCACGATAGAGTGAGAAATGCCCATGCGTTTTGCCGCGATTGCCGACGTCCACGGAAATTACCTCGCGCTGGAAGCTGTGCTCGCCGACATCCGCGCGCAAGCCATCTCCGGCATCGTCAATCTCGGCGACATGCTCAGCGGCCCGCTCGATGCGCGCCGGACCATTGAGATATTGATGAAGCTCGATGCCGTGCACGTGCTCGGCAATCACGACCGCTATCTGCTCGATCGTCCGCCGGAGAAGATGGGCTCGTGGGATCGCCCGGCCCATGCGCAGCTCAATGCTGCGCAACTCGACTGGCTACGCGCGCAACCGATGACACGCGTCTTTCGCGATCAGGTTTTCATGTGTCATGCGACGCCCGACAATGACGAGGTCTACTGGCTCGATACCGTGCATCCGGACGGCGCGGTGGCGCTGTCGCCGCTCGATCGCATCGAGCAATTTGCGCAAGGCATCACGCAAACGCTGATCCTGTGCGCCCACACCCATCTCGCCCGTGCCGTACGACTTCGCGACGGAAGGCTGATCGTCAATCCCGGCAGCGTCGGCGGCCCCGGCTTTCGTGACAAGCATCCGTTCCCGCATGTTGTGGAGGCCGGTACGCCGCACGCACGCTATGCGATCCTCGAGCTGACCGATGGCGCCTGGCGGGTCACGTTCCGCCATGTCGTCTACGATCACGAGGCGATGGCCGCGCTCGCTCGCCGCAATGGCCACCCGGAGCTGGCGAACGCGCTGGCGACGGGATGGATCGGATAGTTCGCTTCGTAGCCTGGATGGAGCGAAGCGCAATCCGGGAATCGTGCCACCAATGACGACGGCCCCGGATTGCGCTGCGCTCCATCCGGGCTACCGGCTACGGTTGTTTCAGCAGCTTCATCGGATCCACCGCTTTCTGCTTCAGCTGCTCGAAGCTGCATTGCCGCGGGGCCTTGTCGGGGCGCCAGCGCAGGATCGAGGTGCCGTGGCGAAAGCGCTCGCCGCTGAAATGGTCGTAGCAGACCTCGATCACCAGCTTCGGCTTGAGCGGACACCACTTGGCCGAGCGCTCGGTGGACCAGCGGCTCGGCCCGCCCGGCGCGTTGCCGGTGAATCCTGGCTCGCCGATCAGCGCCTCCAGTCGATCGGTCAGGTCAGGCTTTTCCGTCGCCTTGATCGCCGAGGTGAAGCCGACATGATGAAGGAGACCTTCGTCATCGTAGAGCCCAAGCAGCAGCGATCCCACCACCTTCCGGCCGGCGAGCTTGTTGGTCGCATAGCGGAAGCCGCCGACCACGCAATCGGCGCTGCGGAATTTCTTGATCTTCTGCATGCCGTCGCGATTTCCCGCCTGGTAGGGCAGGTCGACGCGCTTGGCGATGACGCCGTCCGAGCCGCCGCCAGATTGCGCCAGCCATTTTTTCGCAATGGCATAGCTCGTCGTCACCGGGGAGAGGCGGAAGACGCTGCCTTTCAGATTGGCTTTGGCAAACGCTTCCAGCGCCGGGCGCCGCTCGCTCAGCGGCTGTCCGGCAAGCTGCTTCTCCCTGGCCGTCGCAAGCAAATCGAAGGCGAGATAGAGCGCCGGTGTTTCCTCCGAGAGTTTCTTCACGCGGCTCGCCGCAGGGTGAATGCGTTGCAGCAGCGCGTCGAAGGAAAAGCCCTTGCCGTGCGGCACGACGATCTCGCCGTCGAGCGCGAAGCGATCCGCCCTTAGCCTCAGTGCTGCGGCGACGATCTCGGGGAAATAGCGCGCGAGGTCTTCGCCGGATTTTGAGCGCAGATCAATGCTGCCGCCGTTGCGCGACAGCAGGCAGCGGAAGCCATCCCATTTCGGCTCGTATTGCCATTCCTTGCCGCGCGGGATCGCGTCGACCGACCGCGCCTCCATCGCCATGAGAGAGGCCGACTTTCGCGCGCGCTTTGCGGGAGGAGGAGGCAACAGGCGGGACTCATCATACGCTGGACATGTCCCATCAACGCAAAACGGCCGGCTTTAGCCGGCCGCTTCCAAAAATATTCTTCCGCGAGGCGGATCAGACCGCGGAGGTGATCCACTGCTGCAACTTCGCCTTCGGCGCTGCGCCGACCTGGCGGGAGGCCATCTCGCCGCCCTTGAAGATCATCAGGGTCGGGATCGACATCACGCCATATTTCGACGCGGTCTTCGGGCTCTCGTCGACGTTGAGCTTCACGATCTTGACCTTGTCGCCCATCGCGCCGGCGATCTCGTCGAGCGCGGGTGCGATCATCCGGCAGGGGCCGCACCATTCGGCCCAGAAATCGACGACCACGGGGCCGTTTGCCTTGAGCACTTCGGCTTCGAAATCGGTGTCAGAAACCTTACCAACGGCCATGGGAGTACCTCGTACCTGAGAGAAGGGCGCGACGGGAATCGCGCCCGAGATCATGGCGTCAACCTATGAATGGCTCCTTGCCGGGTCAAGGACGCTCACACCGAGATGAAGAGATGCCAGCGCCGCGTCCAGCGCGGGAGCCGAAATCTCCATATATTCAAGGGCCTCGGTCCAGAGCAGGACGGCGCGGACCGGCTTTTGGGGATAAAGCCTCGATAGCACAGCCCGGTATAGCGCCAGCTGCCGGACATAGGCGACGGGCGCCTCAGCGGCGCTCCTGGGAGCCGCTTGATTGGTCTTGAAATCGACGATCAGGACCTCATCCGGGCGAACGACCAGCCGGTCGATCTGGCCGGATACCAGCGCCGGGGCGCGGCCCGGCCGTTCCAGCCGGCCGACGATCGCGACCTCTGCCCGGCTGCCGGCGGCAAACACGGGGGCAAACCGTGGTTCGGCGATCAAGGCGAGCACCTTGTCGGCCAGCGCGGCGCGGTCGGCCTCCGCCCAGTCCGCGGCATTGCGCGACATGAAGCCGAGCGCGGCCTCGCGCCGGCGCTCGGTGGCGATGTCGGGGAGCGATTGCAGCAGCCGATGCACCAGCGTGCCGCGTTGCAGCGCGAGCGCGCGGGACTGCACTGATTCGCCCGACAGAACAGCGCGGCCGTCACTGGACGACTGGCCGGAGGGGCGCACCGGATCGTCGTCGATGGTCTCGCGCGGTGGTCGTGTCAGCAGCCAGTCCGGGAGCGCGGTCGCCTGGTCCAACGAGGCCGCGGGCGTGCCCAGCGCCACGACATCCTCCGGTCGGGAGAAGCGCGTCACCTTGCCCAGCGGCGTCTCGATTGCCTCTTTCGTCAGGCCCGAGCCGGCGAGCCCGGTATCGACGAGATCGTACCAGCTCAGCTTGCGGACCGTCTTCATGTTGCCGGGCATGCAGCCGCCGACGATGAGCCGGTCGGCGGCGCGCGTCATCGCGACGTAGAGCAGGCGGCGATATTCGTCCTCGGTCTCCTCGAGCATCGCCTTGCGGGCGTCGGCGACGGGCTTGGGATCATCCGCCTTGCGTCCGGCCCAGACCACCACCTCGCCGCCATTGCCGCGCGGGACGTGGATCAGCCGCAGCCGCTGCGAATCCGCAGGCGACGATGTGGTGTCGACCATGAACACGACCGAGGCCTCCAGGCCCTTGGCGCCGTGCACGGTCATCACCCGCACCTCATCGCGCGAGATCTCCATGTCACGCTTCACCTCGGTATCGGCCGAGCGCAGCCAGGCCATGAAACCCTGCAGCGACGCAGGCGCCTTGCGCTCGTAATTCAGCGCCAGCTCCAGGAACTCGTCGAGCGCGTCATTGGCCTCATGACCGAGCCGGCGCAGCATGCGCGCGCGTCCGCCGTCGCCCCCGAGCAGCCAGGCGTAGAAGGCGAACGGCGTCTCCTCGCGGGCTCGCATTTCGCAGGCTTCGAGGCGTCGCAACGCCGCAGTGAATGTCTCGCTTGTCGGGGCATGCTCGCCAAGCGCGCGGCGCAGCGATCCCTTGCGATCCCAGGCCAGCTGGAACAGATCGTCGTCATCGAGCCCGAACAGCGGGCTCTTCAGCGCCACCGCGAGCGCGAGATCGTCCTGCGGCAGCAGCAGCGCGTCCGCAAGATTCATCAGGTCGATGATTCCGATGTGCTCGGTGAGCTTGAGCCGATCGGCGCCGGCGACCGGAACGTTGGCGTGCTTCAGCGCCTGGATCACCGCGTCGAACGCATTGCCGCGCCGGCGCACCAGGATCAGCATGTCGCCATAACGCAGCGGCCGGCGTTCGCCCTCGTGCCCGGTCAGCGTGCCGCTCTCGACCAGCCGCTTGATCTCGGTCTGGATCCGGCGCGCGAGCTTGACTTCGGGGCTGGTGGCGGCGACGCCGTCGAACGGCGCGCGCCAGCCCTCGATCTCCTGCCTGTCGTCGGCTTCCGCAAGGTCCCACAGCTCGATCACGCTGGGGCCTGCATCGCCGAGTGCATTGTGCAGGGGGTGACCGGTCTCGAGCGAATGGATGCTCTTGTAGATCGCGGGCTCGCGGAAGACGTGGTCCACCGAATGCAGGATCGCGGCGCCGGAGCGGAACGAATAGGTGAAGGCGACCGGATCGAATTTCAGCCCGGCCGCCGTGAATTTGCGGTGCAGCTCGCGTCGGCGCGCGTCGAATTCCCGGGGCTGAGCACCCTGAAACGAGAAAATCGACTGCTTCTCGTCGCCGACGGCGAAGATGGTGCGGTTCAGGCCTTCTCGCGCGCCTTCGCCGGCGGTGAACTCCGAGATGATGTGCGCGACGATGTCCCATTGCCGCGGGCTGGTGTCCTGGGCCTCGTCGATCAGCACGTGATCGACGCCGCGGTCGAGCTTGTAATGCACCCAGCCCGAGGAAACGCGATCGAGCATCGCCAGCGTCTTGTCGATGAGATCGTCATAGTCGAGCAGCCCGCGCTCCTGCTTCTCGCGGCGATAGTTTGCGGCCGCCGCGGTCGCGATATGGAGCAGGGCCGCGGTGCGGTCCCTCATGGTCACAGCACGGCGCGTCTCTACCAATCCGCCGACGCGCTGCGCCTCGTTCTCGAACAGGCGGGCGACGGACGGGTTGTGATCGCAGAACTTCTTGGTCAGCACCGCCTTGCGCGGCAGCTTTTCGTCCGTGAGGAAGACGCTGAGATAGGCATCGACCTGCGCGGCGCCGGAAAAGACCTTTGCCTCGCGGAGCCGGCAGGCCTGGTCGTTGTCGGACTTGCTGCCCTCCTCCAGCGCAGAGGCGATGTCGTCCCAGCGCGATCGCGGCAGGAACGGACCGTCGACAATCTCCGTCTCGACGTCCTCGATGCGATCGTTCGGGTCCACCCCCAACGCCGCTGCCATCTGCGCGGCAGCCAGCTCCGCGCTGCCGGCTTCATCGGTCCAGGCCATGAAATGATCGCGGCTCAGGCAGGCCTCGCGCACCACCTCCTTGAAGGTGACATCGGCGGCGCTCGCCATTGCGGTCAGCAGCGCGCGACCGGTCACGCTGTCGGGGTCGCGGGCGGCCTCCAGCAGCACCTTCAGATTGGCGCGTTCCATCATGTCGGTCTGGTCGCGCTCGTCGATCACGGCAAAGCGCGCGGGGACATTGGCCTCGAACGGAAACTGCTGAAGCAGGCGAGTGCACAATGCGTGGATGGTCTGCACCTTCAAGCCGCCCGGCGTCTCCAGCGCGCAGGCGAACAGCTTTCGCGCGTCACGGCGCAGCTTTCGATCCGGATGGGGAATCCCGACGTCGCGGATCGCTGCATCGAGTGCCGTGTCGTCGAGCGTCACCCAATGGCCGAGCGTGGTGAACACGCGCTCGGCCATGTTGGCGGCAGCCGCCTTGGTGAAGGTGATGCAGAGGATCTTTTCCGGCGGCACGCCCGAGAGCAGCAGGCGGATCACCCGCTGCACCAGCACATGCGTCTTGCCCGAGCCGGCATTGGCCGACACGAAGGCCGACGCGGTCGGGTCCGATGCGCGCGCTTGCCTGGCGCGCACCTCATCCGGGATGGGGCGCGGTGCCTTCACCATTCCTCGATCCCCAATCCACCGGCCGCAGACCATTCCTTGATCCGGGCGAGATCGTCATAGGCGCCGTAGCGGTTGGTCCACATCGGCAAGTTCAGCGAGGTATAGGGCTGGTTCTCGTCCTCGAAGGCGCGAATCAGTGCCTCGAGCTTGACCCTTGCCTCCGCAGCCGCGGTGTCCGGCGGCTGCGGCTCGTCACCCTGCCTATATCTGAGCTCGAGAATGCGTTCTTCGCCCGGCGGATTGTTGCCGCTCAGGCGAACATAGACGAGCTGGCTCACGGACGCGCCGGCGTCGATGTCGGGAAAGCCGCCCTCGCGCAGGATCGCGGCTTCTAACGTGAGCTGCGGTGACAGGCCCATGCGGACCTGCTTGCCGGTCGGTGGCTGGCCGGTCTTGTAGTCGAGGATGGCGTAGCCGCCGCCCTGGCGCCGTTCGATGCGGTCGGCGCGGGCGGAAAGACGGAAGCTGCGCCCATGGTCGAGCGGGATCGAGATCTCGCCGCGGGTTTCCGCGGCGATCGCCTCGATCACGCCCCGCCGTGCCGTCTCCCATTCGCCGAACCAGCGCGCGATGCGCTGGAAGCGCGGCCACCACAGCGCCCGCGCCTCGGGTCGCTCCATGAGTGGTGCAAAATGTTTTTCGCCGATCGCGCGCAGCACGCGCGCGGGATCGTCGGGCAGATTCGTGGCGTAGCGTTCCGTGAACTCGCCGAGCGCATCATGGATCGCCGAGCCGCGGTCGGCGGCCGACAGCGGCATGTCGACGGGATCGAGCGCGTCGAGCCGCAAAATGTGTTTGGCGTAGATCGTATAGGGATCGCGCAGCCAATCCTCGATCCCGGTCACAGACATCCTGAGCGGCCGGGTCGCGCGTGGCGGTCGCGGCTCGGGCTGCTTGATCGGCCTCACCTCGTCGGGCTGGTCCAGCGCGGCTGCAAACTGCACATAGTTCTCGCCCGCGCGAATGGCCGCCTTCCAGTGCGCATCGCCTGCGACCGCCTCCAACCGGTGCAGGAAGCGCGAGGCGACCGCCGGCGCACCGCCAGCCTTGGCGGAGTGGGTGAGGATGACCTCCTCGCCGCCGAGCAATTGCGCAAAATCATGCGCGGAGAGGCCGATACGGCGTTCCGGCAGATCGAGGCCCAGCTGGTGCCGCATCGGCCGGCTCAGCCACGGATCGATGCGCGGCGTCGGTGGCCAGACCCCCTCGATCAGCCCGCCGACGATGACGCGGTCGGCCTGCATCAGACGTGATTCCAGCGGGCCGTAAATCTGCAGCCGCGCGCCCGGCCTGTCCCGCCGCCGCACCGCGCGATCGCCGAATGCGGTCTGGAAGACGTCTGCGTAGTCGGGCAGCGTGACCATCAGTCCGCTGGTCGTGCCGCCGCGCAGGAGATCGTCAAAGGCGCTCGCGAGCGCGAGGCCTTCGCGCTCCTCGAAGGCCAGCGGGATGCCCTGCTCGTCGCGCGACAGCTCGATCATGATCTCGCGATGCCGGTGCGCGAGCTCGGCGAAGTCATACGGTCTTGATGACGCCAGACTCTCGATCGGCGCCAAGGCTTGTCGCAAGCCATCGATCAGCGCCTGAATGCGATCGAGGTCTTCAGCCTTGAGACGTGCACGCGGCTCGGCCTTGTGCAGGGCGGAGACCTCGCTGCGCCACAGCTTTGCCAGCTCCTCGCGAAAGCGATTGAACTCGCGCAGCAGGCCGGCAGTGCCTGCAGGCGGGCGCGTGCCGCGCAACAAAGCGAGCTCCATGCCTTCGATCGCCGCCTTCCATGCGCCAGGCGCCCGGCCGAGCCGGCACAGCGGATGCTTCAGCATTGCGAGCAGCGTCGGCGGCTCCAGTCCCTTGGTCGCAGCCTCGGCTGTCAGTCGCGCAAAGACGCCGGCGGAGGTCTCCATCAGGACGTCGCCGCCGGAATCGTCGAATGCGAGATCCCACCGTGTCAGCGCGGCCATCACCCGCCGCGCCAGCGCGCGATCGGGCGTCACCAACGCGGCGGATTTTTCGAGGTGCCGCGCCTCGCGCATCGCAATGGCGATGGCGAGCGCTTCCATTTCAGGGTTGGGAGCTTCGACAACCGCGAGGTTCTTCATGCCGCCGGTGATCTTTAAGGCCACATCCGGTTGCTTCAGCCGGTCGTGCCAGATCTCGGTCTTGGCCGACGGCCGCATCGATTCCGACGCCAGCAGATCGCGGCCGCCTTCCGCCGGAGGCTTGAGACTATCGACGTCGCTGCGCTTGATGCCAATGCGATCCAGCAGCGCGTGCATGGCATATTGCGGATGGTTCGAGACCGGATGCTCCGCGAACTTGCCGAGCGAGTCGCGAACGCCGCCGATGCTGCGCCAGGCATCGTCGTCGAGATCGGAATCGAGGCCGGGCAGCACCACGGCGCCATGCGGCAGCGAGGCGACTGCGTGGAGAAATCTTGCCGTGGCCGGCATCGAGCCGGTCGAGCCGGCCGCGATCACGGGGCCATGGGGATGCGCGGTCAGCCGCCTGGCTTCGGCATCGATCAGGAGGTCGCGGCGGGCAGCGGGCTCGATGCGTTTGATTTCGGCGAGATGACCGGGCCAGGCGATGCGCGCGATGCGCAGGAATTCAAGCGAGTGCTGCCAGTACCGGTCGAGCATATCAGGCACGAGGCCATCGAGCGCGCTCCAGTCGACACCGCGCGTGACCATGTCGTCGATCAACCGCGCGAGATCGGACGCCAGTGCCAGCGTCGAAGCGGGGCCGCCGACGACCAGCGGAGACAACACCGGACCCTTGGCCCAGGCCGCGACGAGTTGCGCCAGTGTCAGCCGCCGTTCGAGCTCGCCGAGCCGCGGCGGAATGTCGAGCGGCGTTGCGCCGGAAAACTGTTCGCCCTCATCGGCGAATGCGAGCTCATCCTCGTCGATGTCGCCGAGCGCGACGATGCGCGGCAGCACGACCGCATCCGCCTTCATCTCGTCGAGGAAGATCTCGCGGACGACGCGCATGGCGCGCCGTGTCGGCAGGTACAGCGTGGCATCCGCCAACCGTGCCGGCTCATTGCGCGCCTCAAAGCCCTCGACCAGCCGGCCGTCGAGCAGGCTTGCGACGACGGTGCGCAGGAACGGAACTGAGATGGGAACGCTGAAAACGCGCATGAGCTGCCTGATTCGGGAATCAGGCGCCAATATAGGGAGGCGGACTCAAATGGATATGGGTGGAGGGGAGATAGTCCCCGCTGTTTGCGGCATCCCCGCTCTCGTGCCCCGGACGCAGCGCATCACGCAGTGATGCGCTGCTGAGCCGGGGCCAGGTTGCTTCGTTCCGCAAGTGAGGATGGAGTGGGTCCCGGCTCTGCGGAGCGGCACTACGCGCCGCACCGCGTCCGGAACACAAGAGCGGCTTAAGCCACGCTCTCCAGAAACGCCTCTTCCGCCGCGTGCACGGCATCGGGCGTGCCGACATGCATCCAGACGCCGTCGAGGCGAAGGCCGAACAGCCGCTCCTGCTCGTTGGCACGGTCGAACATCTTGGTCAGCGAGAACTCGCCCGTTGGGGCATCGGCGAAGATCGAGGGCGACAGGATGGCCGCGCCGGCATAGACGAACGGAACGACCTCTTTTTCCTTGCGCTTGCGCAGCGCGCCATCGGCCAGCATGCCGTAATCGCCGCGGCCGCTATAGCCGATGCTGGTTGCCGTCGGCGCCATCAGCAGCAAAATGTCCATCCGCGCGGGATCGAAGTTTTCGGCGAGCCGCGTCAGGTTGGAACGCACGCCGTCGATCCATAGCGTGTCGGAATTGACGTGAAAGAACGGTGCGTCCCCGAGCAGCGGCAGTGCCTTGACCACACCGCCTCCGGTGCCGAGCACCTGATCGCGCTCGTCCGAGATGGTCACGCGCGGATGCTGGCGTGATGCGGTGTGATCGATGATCTGGTCCGGCAGGTAGTGCACGTTGACCACCGCCACGCTCACTCCGGCGTGGGCGAGCTTGTCGAGCACGTGGTCGAGCAGCGGCTGGCCGGCCACCGGAACCATCGGTTTCGGCATTTTGTCCGTCAACGGACGCATGCGTAGGCCGAACCCCGCGGCGAGCACCATGGCTTTGGTCGGTTTGACGGGCATCCTTCGCTTTCTCAGACCTACTGACTTCGCGTTCGCAGCAATCCTAACACGAGGTTCGACTGACCGCACCGCGTCTTGACCGCCTTAGCCACCTGCCGTGACGCTTGTACGACGGGTGTTGCCGTTACGCCCCGATGGGTGTGGAACGCGCCTTTTTCTTCTTGTCGCCGAGCTTGAGAAAGTTGACGCCGATCTGGTCGCCATTGACCCAGGAAAGCTCGCAACGTCGGTACGCAAGTCCGGTGGACGACAGCAGCAGAAAAAACTCCTTCAGATGCAGGCCTTCGACCGAGCCGTCGATGGTCAGCTTGGCGCCGCTGTCGGAGACGTCCTCCATGGTGCAGTCGCGCCGCCATGTGCCGTCGATACCCATCATCTGGGCCGCGATCCCGCGCTCGAAAACAACCCGGCTGTTGCCGCGCTGGTCCGTCTTCACCGCCATCTGCCCTGCTCCAGCCCCGTAATCATCCGGCTGCGTCGCCCCCAGATTACCGGCGTCTTGGCTAACAGCCGGTAAATCGGGCCCCGAATCAGCCTTTTCCGCCCCTAATAGCCTTTTCAGCCTTGGGCCTCAGCCGTGGGCCTGCCTTTGGGGCGGCGGGGCATTGGCGAGATACCAGTCGCGCAGATGAGCGAGTGCGGGATGCGCCAGGGAGCGCTGGAGATAGGTCCAGATCCGCGGCTGGTGACGCAGATAATGCGGCTTGCCGTCGCGGCGGTTGAGGCGGGCGAAGGTGCCGAGCAGACGCGTGTTCCGCTGCGCCGACATGATGGCGTAGAGCTCCGCGAAGCCGGCCGCGTCGAAGCTCGCGTCGCTGGCGCGGCGCGCCTTGATGTAGCGCGACAGCAGCGTCAGTTCGATCGCCTCGGGCACGTCGATGCGGGCATCCTGGAGCAGGGACACCACGTCGTAGGATTGCGGCCCCAGCACGGTGTCCTGGAAATCGATCACGCCGACGCGTTCGATGCCGGTGCGATTGCTGAGCCAGATCAGGTTCGGCGAATGATAGTCGCGGATGATCCACGTCTTCGGCGTCGCCAGCGGTTTCTTCAGCAGCTCGCGCCACATCACGAGAAATTCGGCGCGCTTGTCGTCGTCCAGCGGCGCGTTGCGATCGGGCAGGTACCATTCCGGCATCAAGCCGATTTCGATCAGCAGCGCCTCGGTATCGAAGACAGGAATGGCGTAGGTCTGGTCCCCGAGCGGCAGCGTCTCCGGCAGCGTCTTGCCGTGCAGCACGGCCAGTAAATCGACCGCGGCTTCGTAGCGTTCGGCGATCGGGCGCGGCGGATCGCCCTCGATCACGCCGTCGCTGCCGAAGTCTTCGCTGATCAGGAATCCGTGGTCGAGGTCGGAATGGTGGATCGCGGGCGCGGAGATTCCCTGCGCGCGCAGGCCCTCGTCGATGGCGACGAAGGGTTTGATGTTTTCGGCGAGATGCACCGCGGCGCTGTAGGATTTTCCGTTGTACATCGCAGCACCATCCGGGCGCTGCGGAGAATTCATGAGGATGACGATCTCGTCGTCGCGCAGCAGCCGTGCATAGGAGCGGGTCGAGGCGTCGCCCGCCATGCGTTTGCGCGTTGCCTCTATGTAGCCGGATGCATCGAGGAATTCGCGCAGCGCCTGCAGCCGCGCGACGATGGCGGCGGCCTTGCCATGACCGGTGATGTCGGCGGCGCGCGCATTCGAGCCCAGTGCCGGCCGGTGCGTCAACGCGATGTCGATGCGGTCTTGAGGCATCGCCGACGGCGCGCGCTCCGGCCATTCGATCAGGACGAGGGTTGCTTCCGGCAGCGGCGACAGCCCGATCTCTTCGAGCTCGCTCTCGTCCTCGATGCGGTAGAGGTCGGCATGCATCACTGGGAATGGCGGCAGCTCGTAGCCCTGCACCAGCGTGAAGGTCGGGCTCGGTACTTCCAGTGCGTCATCGCCGGCGAGGTAGCGGATCATGGCCCGCGCCGCCGCGGTCTTGCCGGCCCCGAGATCGCCGGTGAGCGTGATGACATCGCCGGGACCGATCAGCAGCGCGACGTCGGCCATCAGTTGCGCAGTCGCCGTCTCGTTGTGGAGCGCGACGGAGAATGTGGTTGGCGCACTCATTCGGCGGCGTCGCGATGCGCCGCCTGGTCGGTCGGGAAATCACAGATCACGACCGTGCCCCTGCCCACGATCGAATCGACCCGGATATTGCCGCCATGCAGCTCGACGAAGGAGCGCACCAGCGACAGGCCGAGCCCGGCGCCGCGATGACGCGAGCCCTGCGAGCGGCTCTCGAACCAGTTGAATACCTTGTCCTTCATGTCGGCAGGTATTCCAGGCCCGGAATCTGTCACGGTGAAGACCACACTGCGTTCGGTGCGGCGGGCGCTGATGCCGACGGTGGAATCCGGTGGAGAAAACCCGACGGCGTTGGCGAGGAGGTTATAGAGCACCTGCACGACGCGCTTCTCGTCGCCGGTGAAGCTGCCGACATCGGGCGCGATCTCGACCTTGAGGCGGATGCGGTCGGTGGCAAGCCGGTCCTGGAGACCCTCGGCGGCGAGCTCGATGGTCTTGCTGACGTCGACGGGGCCGAGTTCCAGCTTCATGGCACCGGCGTCGATGGTGGCGAGATCCAGGATGTTGTTGGTCAGCGCCAGCAGCGCATTGGTCGATTTGGTGACGTAGTCGAGATACTCGGCCTGTTTCGGCGTCAGCGGCCCGGTCGAGGGATCGCTGAGGAAATGCGCGAAGCCGATGATGGTGGTGAGCGGGGAGCGCAGCTCGTAGGAGACGTGGTGGACGAAATCCACCTTCATCTGGTCGGCCGCCTCCAGCGCCTCGTTGCGCTCGCGCAGCGCGCGCTCGACGTTCTCAGTATCGGTGATGTCCTGGAACGTCAGCATCGTGGCGCCGTCGTGCAGGGGCCTGATCATGCCGTCGAGCACGCTGCCGTCCTTGCGCTCCAGCTTCAGCGGAATGTCGGCGCGGCTCTCGATCGAGGTGACGGCCTCGCGGATCTGTCGCCAGACGATCGCGTCGTCGAACAGCTGATGGCACCAGCCCTCGACCGTCTGGATGTGCGGCTCGTCGCGCATGGCGTCGGCGGACAGCTTCCACATCCGAACGAAAGCCGGGTTGAACAGCTGCGCCTTGCCGTTGCTGCCGAACACCGCGACGCCCTCGGCGAGGCTATCCAGCGTCTCGCGCTGGACGCGGATCATGCCGTCGAAGCGGCGGGCGAGCTCGAGGCTCTCGGTGACGTCGTCGAACAGATAGGTGACGCCGCCTTCCGGGTTCGGCGTGGTGACGACGGAGAGCGCGCGCCCGTCGGGCAGGTACCAGGTGTCCTTGGCAGCCTCGACCGCGCGATAGGCCTCGTGCAGCTTGGCCTTCCAGGCGCGGAAGTCCGGCTGCTCCGGCAATTTGCGCGAGGAGCGGAGCTTGTCGAGCACGCTGGAATCATCGGGGTTGGCGTCGAGAAAGGTGCGGTCGAGGTCCCATAGCTGGCGGTAGGAATCATTGTAGAAGGCGAGCCGGCGCTGGCCGTCGAACACGGCAACGCCGGAGGAGAGCTGGTCGAGCGTGCGGCGATGCGCCTCCGCCATCCGCACCAGCGCCGAGCTCAAGGCATCTGCCTCGCTGGCATCGATGGCAACGCCGACATTGCCGCCGCCGACATTGACGGCGCGCACGTCGTAGATGCGCCGCTCGCCGCCGATCACGATCGGCAGCCGCGAGGTGAAATTGACCGCTTCCTTCAGCCCCCGCTCCATCGCTGTCCGGTCGGCGCTGTCGAGCAGCTCGAGCTTGCGCTCCTGGGCGTCGGTGATGCTGGCCGCCTCGGTCGCACGGACATAGGCAGGGTTGGCGTAAGTCAGCGCGCCGTTCTCGCCCTTGGCCCAGATCGGCCACGGTGCGGCGGTCGCGAAGCCGCGCAGCATTTCCGTCTCGTCGGAAAGGGCCTTGTAACGCAGATTGGTCTCAGCCAGATCGCGGCGGAGCCCTGAGAGTTCGCGAATCCTGACGATGGCCTGGCCCCCGATGGCGCGGCCGATGGCCTCAAGCGTGTGGCCATGCGCGGTGGTGAGCGTCAGCTGGAACCCGTCGCCACGGTCGCGCAACGCATCGACGGCGTGATCCATCCGGAGCGCCGGTTCCGGCGGCAGCCAGGTTCCAAATGCGAGCACGCGCTGTGGAGAGGAGTCGCGCGGCAGCACCAGGGAGATGTCACCGGAGATCTGCGCGCGATTGTCGCCGGCCGGCCAGGAGATCAGGATCTGCGGTTCGGCGAACAGCAATGCGCCGAAGCGGTCGGCCTGGAGCTGGAGTTCCCCGATCCGGGCGCGCAGCCGCGCCTCGTTCTTCGCCGTGCGCACGCGTGTGCGCATCAGTAGGATCGCGGCGACCACCGAGAAGCCGAGCAGGGCCAGCGCGGTGGCCAGCACTGCGAGCTCCTGCCGGTTGAAATCCAGCAATGTTGAGAGTGTGTCGACGAGGTCGGCGGCCTCAGCCGGCGCAGCCGGCAGCAGCGCCGCGAGAGCGCTTCCCAACAAGCCGTGGCGCACGAGCGATGTGCACGACAGCAGCGTCCGACGCATCGACACGATCACGCCTGACATAGTTGCCCCAAGATCGCACGAATTTGCGCGCGGCGACCCCCGTCGCGCGCGAATCAAACGACAATACCCTCACCGTGACTCCACCGGTAAGAGTCCAGATCGTGAACGCAAAGGCGGTCCCAAAAAAATGCGGGGCGCGGTGTTCCAGTTCACGTAGTTCCTCGGGTGGTTCGGCGGAAATTGCCGTGCGCTAGCGTGTCGGATTGCTTGCCCCCGAAGCCGGTGCGCTCCCTCCCTCGCTTGCGGGGGAGGGTCGGGGAGAGGGTTTCTCGGCAACGGGACAATTCCCCAGAGGGTAGAACCCTCACCCGCGCCTTCGGCGCGACCTCTCGCGCAGGCGAGGGCTTTGCTTAATTGGCCGAGCGGGAGTGAGGCTCGATGTGGGGCATTTTTTTGTGCGTGCTCGGATAGCGC
>NZ_JBVVPL010000062.1:0-29542 GCF_055807615.1 Bradyrhizobium sp. MV1.5
CCCCCCCCCCCCCCCCCCCCCCCCCCCCCCCCCCCCCCCCCCCCCCCCCCCCCCCCCCCCCCCCCCCCCCCCCCCGGGCCGGCACGTTCGCGCGTGCACGGCCAGCAATGGTACGGACGGCGGCACGCCGATCGGCGCTCCCTCAACGCGTTTCAAGCGAGTGCGTGGCCGTGATGCGTGGGCCGCCGTCCGATTCCGAAAATGGGATACGAAAAAACCCGCGGCGGATTTTGTCCCGCGCGGGCGTTGCGAACTTTTCGATGATGCCACTATGCCAGTGTTTTGCCCGACGGGTCAAGTCTTAATTCTGTTTTTTCGAAGTTGAATCCGACGGCATCTTCGGGACGCCGATTCCGACCAGTCGCGACCATGAAAACGGCCCGCCAACGGGTTGTACCGTGCGGGCCGAACCAAACTCTTCGATAATGCCACTATGCCGGTGTTTTGCCCGACGGGTCAAGCTCTATTTCGATTTTTGCGAATTAAGGCCGACGGAAACCTTCGGCAAGCCAATTCCAGTCGGGCTGTCGGCGTTTCGCCCGACGTGTCAACGAACGAACCGTCCCTGCCCGCGTTAAGCCGGTCAGGAGGATCACCAATGACACTGAACATGATTCCGAAAACCTCGCGGCACTTGCCCGGCCAGAAGCCGCGCATCGACGGGAAGCCCGACACGCGAGAGGCCATCATCGCGGACGCTGACGAAACCGGGGACCAGAACCGCGATCTCGTTCACGGCGAGGGCGGAACCATCGATTGTCCCACCAGGCCCGGCGATCTCTCGAAGGATGATTAGGCCGGCGAGCCCGGATAACGAGGCCCTTCCTCCCATTCTGATATGTGGTGCGCAAAGGGCTTGCTTCAAGTCCCCGGTGATCGCGTAGAACCCCCGGCCCAACCAACAGGTCGAGGGGTCACGACATGTCCGTATTGCTTCCGACGTCCCGGTCGCGCAGCCGGAAACAACAGGCCACCGCGAACAATCCGGCGATGACAGACCATGCGGTCGTCGTTGCCGGCGGTGGCCCGACCGGCTTGATGCTGGCCGCGGAGCTCGCGCTGGCGGATGTCGACGTCGCCGTGGTCGAACGGCGCGGCGATCAGGAACTGGTCGGCACCCGCGCCGGCGGCTTGCACGCGCGCAGCATCGAGATCCTCGACCAGCGCGGCGTCGCGGATCGTTTCCTGCGCGAAGGGCAGATCACCCAGCTCGCCGGCTTCGCCTGGACAAGGCTCGACATCAGCGATCTCCCCACCCGGCACGCTTACGGGCTGGCCCTGCGGCAGACCCACATCGAGCGCATCCTGGCCGAGTGGGTCAGCGAGCTCGCGGTGCCGATCTATCGCAACCGCGAGGTGATGGGCTTTGCGCAGGACGAGACCGGCATCGACCTGACCCTGTCCGAGGGCGAGACCTTGCGCGCGAATTATCTGGTCGGCTGTGACGGCGGCCGCAGCCTGGTGCGCAAGGACGCCGGCATCGACTTCGCAGGCTCCGAGCCGACGCTGAGCAATCTCATGGCCGAAGTCGAGATGCGCGACGAGCCCGCATGGGGCCTGCGCCACGACGCGCTCGGCTTTCACGGCCTCAGCAAGACCGAGGGCGGGCGCGTGCTGGTCGTCGTGACGGAAGCCACGCTCGATCGCACGGGCGCGCCCGGCTCGCGCGATCTCAGCGAAGCCCTCGTCGCCGTCTACGGCACCGACTTCGGACTCCACAACCCGTCCTGGATCTCCCGCTTCACCGATGCGGTACGGCAGGCCGTGTCCTATCGCAAGCGTCGCGTGCTGCTCGCCGGCGATGCCGCGCATATCCATCACTCCGTCGGCGGCCAGGGCCTCAACATTGGCGTGCAGGACGCCGTCAATCTCGGCTGGAAGCTCGCGCAGATGGTCAAGGGCCTGTCGCCCGAAAACCTGCTCGACACCTACCACGCCGAGCGCCACCCCGTCGGCGCGCGGACCTTGCGTAACACCATGGCGCAAATCGCCCTGCTCCGCCGCGGCGAGGACGGCCTCAAGGCCGCGCGTGAAATCGTTGCCGAGCTGCTCGCGATGGACGCGCCGCGCCAAATTTTTGGCGCGATGATGAGCGGGCTCGATTTGCACTATGATCTCGGCCAAGGCCACGCGCTGCTCGGGCGCCGCATGCCCGATCTCGACCTGATGGTCGACGGGCGTCCGCTGCGGCTGTTCACGTTGATGCACGGAGCGCGCGGCTTGCTGCTCGATTTTGGGAAGGCCGGCGGCCTCGACATCGCGCCGTGGAAAGGTCGCATCGATCGCATCGACGCCGAATACAAGGGCCCGTGGCGGCTTCCGGCGATCGGACAAGTCGCAGCGCCAAGCGCCGTGCTGGTACGGCCCGACGGGCATGTGGCGTGGGTCGGAGACGAAAGCCAACACGGACTTGCGGACGCGATGACGAAGTGGTTCGGGCTGTCCGCGACGTAACGCTCGAACCTCCGGCGCGCCGTCGAGACAAAGAAGCCCGCGCAATTCCGCGGGCTCGAACCAGGCACCTTTTCGATGATGCCATTCTGCCAGTGTTTTGCCCGACGTGTCAAACGACAGATCTCGAACAACATTCGCACGTCGCTATAACCCGCATTTCACTCCGGCCCACGCAACGGCCGTATCCAGCGCGCGTACCACTCCTCAGCGTCATTGTGCGGACTGCCTGCGCCATCCACTCCAAAGATCGGTGGCGGAATGAAATAGCTTGGCTCATTCGCAAATGAGGCGATCGGCCTGCTCGGCTCCGGCTGTTGGCCGTAAGCAGTCGGCATGGTCCAGTTACCAAACCGATCGTTGAATTCCGTGGAAGGCAGATAAGGGACTGGCGCACTTCCCGAGCTGAAAACGCTGCCCGCATTCGACTCATTGACACGGGTGAGACGGCGGACCTCTTCGGGCGCGATAGCCCCAGCACCAGGGGCAACTGGCGCTTCAATTCCGCTCGAAGACTGAGCGGGCGTGGCACCGTCTGCCGCTTCGGTCCATTGACTGAAACGATCGGTAAAGGTGCTCGCCCGCGCGGAATTTTGGTCGAGCGAGTTGTCCGATGGTTGCTGCGCACCAGAGTGTGACGCCGATACGGCAGATACTCCGCTCTCTTTTCCGCTGGCGGGCTCGGCGCCAGCGGCAGAACTCGCCGCCCCCGTCAGCCCAAGAGCCCCCGCGATAGGCAGCCAAGCCGGTAAGAGCGGCAACAATTCGGGTGCGACCATCGCGCCCCCGACAAGCGCGAGTCCGCGCAAAACAGCCGGACGGTCGGCAGGATCATAGGGGAGATTATACGGGTCTGGCCCCACCAATAGCGATCCATCCGAACGCCTGAGCAGATCGCTAGTCTCCGGATTGAATTGCAGAACTTGCGGAGCCGGCGGCATCGCCGTGCTGGGAGGCAGTTTGCCGAGCCGCTGCTCATCTGGCCCAGGCAGCGGGAATGCCGGCACTCCACCTGCCAAGCGTGGATCGCTCCGCGCAAACCCTTCCGTTGCGTTCAGACCTGCGAGAGAAGGCGAACTGTAGCCTGGCAGCGGTGGAAACTCGCTCGGGTTGACTGGTGTCGAGCCGGGTATGCGAAAGATGCTTGAGGAGGGATCAAGGGGTGTGAACTTGGACCAAGGCGTCTCCTTCAAGTCTTTGTTGCCGGGCGTTAGGTTAACGCCAGGATTATCGTCGATTGCCTTACTGAGCTGCTTTTCCCTATCGAGATTGCCCAAGTACGGCGAGAATTTGATGAGATGACTTCCAGTCCGCCTGAGCTCACGGATTCTGTTCTGCTCTTCGGGGTAATCGGCAAGATATTTTTCACGACCGGCAAGAAAGCTCCCATTGCCAGGATTTACATCAGCGCCGGAACTCGGCGTGTTCGTGTAAAGGTCTCCATTTGCAAGCGCAATTCTCATCGCATCTTGCAGACGCTCGACGGCCTTCAAGCGTAGAATAGCGTCAGGGATCTTGGCAATCGCGTCAAGCTCGTCGCAAGCCGCGTAGTATGATTCGAGATGCCCACCGGGATGAGGAGATATCCCCATTTCGGCAGCGAGCAGCCGATCTCTCGGGAGATAAACGATATTTGCAGGCGCATCCAAATCTACTCCACGCAAGGCTTCGTTGGGCGCACATTGCTCCGGAATAATATGGTGACCCCATAAAATTGAACTTCGCATAATGTCCCTCAAGAGGGTTCAGCGGCCGATTGAGCCGTCAAATGTCCAAAGCATTGTTGAATTTGATTCCGAGAAGGCCGGCTTCCTTGCAGGCATCCTTGAGCGCCTGATCGCAAATAACCGTCCTGTAGCAGAAGGCCATTCGGAATACATGCGCGCCCCCGACCGCGTCTTCGTTGAAGACGAGTTTGGCGCCACTCCGGAAGTTGTAATATTTCTTGCCGAAATCCTCGTACTTTGGGTCGTCTTGGATACCTATCTCGAGCCGTGACTGCTCTTCGTCCAGTGCGTCCAGGACGCGAATGGCATCGCACAGCCAGTATCGCGGGCCATCGTAGGTCCCCCGCGAAACACTCACGTCGCATGCTGCGAATTCGAATCCGGCATGATCGACGGCTTGGAAGACCATCTTCGCTCGGTCAGACACCAGCCAAAAGGAGTGAAAGTGCCTGATGTCCAAAGGTCGTCGCACTCGCTTCTTCGCAAACAGGAAGCGCGGCGGCTCGAAGTATTCCGGAAATCCCCGCCGGCCCGGTGGCGGCGCAAGGAGTTGCGTGCCAGGAGCAAGAGCATCAGCGTTCTCCCAGGTCATACGAGGGCGAGCGGGGCGGAAATCGATGGCCATTTCATAGTACTGCCCCTTCCGTACGCTGCGGCGACGAGGTCCAACCTTCTTGTTGTCGTCATTCATGATGGTCTGCCCGACTTTGGCGGTGGCAAGAGTAACATTGTTAGATCAGCGAGGACTGGGCCTGCCGGATTGCGGGCGTCACCTGCGGCTCCGTTAATTTTGGTGCTCTATGTTCTGCGAGAAAGATCATGCTTTCGCGCTCTGGGTCGTTTCGCAATAGAAACTGCCCTTTCCTGGCCCATGACTACGTCCCATTGAACATCATGCTCATCGGGGCATGACGAAGAACTGCCATCAACTGCCAATAAAAAAGCCCGCGGCACCCCCGCGGGCTCGATCCAAATTCATCTCGATGATGCCAATCTGCCAGTGTTTTGCCCGACGTGTCAAATGACGTATCATGAATGAGACGCGCGCAACTCTCTTCGCGTATCGTGACAGTCAATTATGCCAAACCATCGGTACAGAAAAGAACGGGCAAGCCTTCGAATCGATCGGAGGCCTGGTAGCGAGCCGAGAAGCGCTCGCGCGAGTCGCGACCAAACGTGTCGCCGTCTTTGACCACAAGCCCGTGCTCAACCAGATAGACGACAAGACCGTCCACCTTATTGATCAGCGTTGGAAGTGTCAGCTTGTGGGTCTCGAACTCGATTTCACGCTCAGCAAATGCTGACAATCCCATCGTTACTGCTCCGATGCCTGTCTTTGATCGGAACGGCAATATGTCCACCCACAGTGAAGAAGGATACTCTGGATACGGCGCAAACGATTGGCTGGACATGTCCAACCATAGATCGGCGGAACGTGCGACCTTGCCATTCCATACAACAGCGCAACATTCCGGCACGGTCGCGATCAATGCGCCGATAACAGCCGTCGTTAGACGAGCGGCGGGCAACGGACGCTGATTTTGGCCAAGTACAGAGACGATCAGGTGCCCTCGATGCCGCGCCGCAACCGACTTACTCTCTGGCCATGTCCTGGCGGCGCGCGACCACAAACCGGGATCGTCAGGAATGCGCGCGGGCATCGACATGACGGCAACAAGCTCGTTGCCACAGCGAATGAGCGGCGAGTTTGCCTGAGTCTGTTGCGCGTCTCCGTTCTCCGCAACCTCAGTTGCCAGCTCAGGATGTCGAGCGCGGAGGGCCTTCGCAAGTGCCGACATGTCCGGCGTCACAGGATTATCCAATAAGACCAGAGAGAGAATCGAGTTACTCATCGACTGCCCCACAGACATTGCGGCGAGCCCGACAACTTCCGCTCTCGCCCAAAGGTTGAAACTTTGCTTCATTAGAACGAATCAAGAACACCGTCAACCGATATTCCTTGCGCGCATAATGAGAGCACACGGCAATTATCGGCTTCGAGCCGAACAGGCCTGTTTAGCTAGTCGGCGACACGGGCATTCGTTGAACGCGAATTGAGGATGATCCGCTGGGGCATGCCACCGCGACCCTTACCAGAGGCTGCCCCGTCACAAACATTCCGCAACACTCATCCCCTTATGGCGCGCGTGGCTCAAGCCGGAGCATCGCTGCCTCGTCCCGGTCAACAGCTTTGCCGAATACGCGCCGAAGCCCAACCCGGCGACGAAGAAGAAAGACATCGTGTGGTTTCCGCTCGCGGATGCTCGGCCGCTGTTCGCGTTCGCGGGGATTTGGACGACTTTCAATGGTGATCGCGGTACAAGATCGTGGCGAGAGGACAAGACAAGGAGGGTTCAGTTGCTCCGGAGTAGGCATCGACACCGATCTGATAGGGATTTTACTCTCGGGGAGGCTGCTCAGGCTGTCTTTCTGGTGTGTTTCTAGCTTCAAGGGTCCTCTACGGGCCTTGGTAGGGAACAGGCGTCGTGTATCAAATGCCGCATCCGCCTATGCGGAAACATTTCAGAGCCGCCCTTAAGTTTTAGCGACATCACATGAGGGATGTTGCCACGCAGAAGGCGGCCCAAGCGCCATGCACAATGAGGTTTCTGTCCTCTCTCCTGATGGCGATCCTGTCGCAAAGAAATGAGAGCTGATGAAAATCCGCTTCAGGAAGGCGCAGCTTCGCGGAGCACCCTAAGGAATCCAGTTGCATCAAGTCGGCTGGTGATATTCGTCCGTATTTAAATTCCAGGCCGAGAAGCCTATTTATTGAGTCGCGCATGCGAGCCTCTAGCTTCGCCCAGCTAATGACAAGGCGCCTTATAAGGCGCTGTTGAATAAGGCCGACATGGCCGTCTAGATCATCCTAGGAGACGTGCCCTTTGATCGGGGGCTTAGGGGGGCCGAGGGGCTTTGGGTGTTTCGCCACGGTTTTAAGCCATGGCAGAGAGATCGGGCGACCATAGCGAGCAAGGAGCGCAAGAGCGTTTCGAGGCCGGCTCAAGCCTCATGATCCGCAAGGAAAAACCGAAGGTGTAGAAAAACCCCGCCGCAGCGGGGCTGTAAGCTAGGCGTAAGCCCTCTCCAATTCATATCTGGGTGTTAGTAGTTCGATGGGAATGTGCCATTCCGTGCTGATGTCTCGGATCATGTCGAGCGTAAGGGGCCGAACGCGGTTTAGAATTTCGGACGCGCGGTTGCGACCGATCACGTTGCCAAGATCAGCTTGCGACTTGCCCATCGACTCAATTGCGAAATGCAGGACTTCAATTGGATCTGCGTGCGGCATTTCAAAATTTTTGTCTTCGTAGTCTCGGATGAGAGCTGCGAGAACTTCGAAACGGTCGCTGTCAGGTGTACCCATCTCAGGCTCATTGTCGAAGTAACGAGTTACTTCGCCCACAGCCCAATCATAGTCCTGTTCATCGTGGAGGGGTCTAACGTCCATCATGACACCTTCTCCGCATTTACCCTGTCATACTCTTCGTGCGTGCCGACAAATTTGATGAGAGCGAACCTACGTCTATAAGCAAAGTGGACAATGATGCGGTATTTGTTGCCGCCGATATCGAAGATAGCTCTGTTATCTGCGACGAAGTCCACGTTGTTGCCGAACGTCTCCTTCAATTCTGCCGGGAAGTTCCATTCCCCTTTGGAAACGATTTGGTACCAAGTGCTGATTGGTTTTTCAGCGTCGGGGTACTGCTTCCAAAAGGTTTGGAGTACCTTTCGTGCTATTACGTTCGTAGGCATAGCATGTTCCCAACATGGGATCAAATTTAAAATTCCCAATGCGGGAACTTTAAAAGTGAGCGGCGGGGTTTATTTTCGCCAATATTTAACGAATTTAGGTCCTGGTTTCGCCTTTGGGTAGTGTTTTGTACCCACTTCTCCAAATGCGCCGGGCCGCCTCTCGAAGTCCGGCCACGTCCCCACGGCGCGCGACCACAAACCGGGATCGTCAGGAATGCGCGCGGGCATCGACATGACGGCAACAAGCTCGTTGCCACAGCGAATGAGCGGCGAGTTTGCCTGAGTCTGTTGCGCGTCTCCGTTCTCCGCAACCTCAGTTGCCAGCTCAGGATGTCGAGCGCGGAGGGCCTTCGCAAGTGCCGACATGTCCGGCGTTGCCGGCGTGTCCAACAGGACCAAAGCGAGCAGTGAATTGCTCATCGGCTACCCCACAGAAATTTTGGGAGCGAGACCAGATGCACTTGCTCTTCGCCCAAAGGTTGAATTTTTAATTTCTAGAACAAAACACGAACAGTGTCAACTCATCCTCTCGCCCGCGTCGGTTGGCGGGCCACGCGCACGTTGTTCTTAAAGCGATCCCCCGCGCGTGATCGTCATCGGCTTTGCTGCGCTGAGCTCGGCAGCGCTCGAGCCGGTGCAGAGATCTCACACCCCGTGCTGATCATCCGGCGCGTCCCTGCCCGCGCGAGCTGAGCTGGCTTCTGTCCAAAAGTGAACATTGCAATCGCAAGCACTCAAGTAGAGCAAGTCCCTCAACTGGCTCAACCCGCTCCCGTAATTTAATCCGCCGACATATCATAGGATATGTCTCTCCCTCAGACGGGGGAGTTAAGCTTTATCCATCACCGCAAGGCAATTGGCATCTGCCGGTGATGAGAACGCCCAACCAGCGCTCCCGCCCACGAACGAGGGAGATGTGCATGCCGACACGACGACGTTTCAAGCAGACCAGGACACTCACCCAGCGGCTCGCCGAGGAGGCCGCGCGGCTTCGCGAGGAAGCGCGCACGCTCGCGCCGGGGCGACGCCGCGAGATGCTGCTGCGCCGCGCGCGGCAGGACGAGACCGCCATGCACATCGACGCCTGGCTGCAATCGCCAGGGCTGAGGGCACCGTCATGACCCTGCAATATCGCGCCTACCTGGTCGGCGACAACGGCGTGTTCCGCTCCGCCGAAGCGTTCGAGGCCGCGTCGGATGCGATCGCCCTCATCTTCGCGCAGCAGTTCACGCGGCACGGCAAGGTCGAGGTCTGGCAGCTCGGCCGCAAGATCGCCGTGCTCGAGCCCGAGTCATCCCCGACGGAATTTCTCACGCGTCAATGATCGCGTGATGCGGAGGGTGTCCGGAAGGTCTCGAACGCGAACGAGAACTTGACCTGCATCACCGGACCTTTGGCATCACGAACGTCGATCGCCATGGTCTGCCTGCCGCCCGCGGCAGGCGCGGAGAGGATGGCATCGCGCGCCATGTCCGCGACCGACTTGGCGGCCTCCGCCTGAACGGCGCGCCAGCTGGCCAGCTCCAGCCCTTCCTCGTCGAGCGCTACACCGGTGTCGTCGCGCAGGTCGAAATAATATCGGGGCATTGCGGCATCCTTTGCCCGTAATAGGTCCGAAGCGGCCAAAGGGTTTCCAAGGCAGCGAAAAAATCTGGTGGAATCAACGGGTTCCGGGAACTCCGACGTCCGCTGGCGCGACGCGGAAGCAGCAGTTGTCGCGTGCGGGGCGGTCTCTTTCAGGGAGCGAAAGCGACAGGGCGACACGACATTCGGCGCCCTTCATTCCTCCGCAAGCTTCCCGACGATATAGGCATCCACCGTTTCGGCGAACGAGCGCTGCACGCCGACCGCAGTCCCATGCTGGTCGAGCGCGTCGCGCTGGAGCACGCGCAGGCCGCGGCCGCGCATGCAGGCCGGCGCCGTGTTCAGATATTGGTCGATGGCGCCCTTTGCGAGCGGGATGGCCTTCGGGTCACCCCTTGCGATCAGAAGCCGCAAGAGGCTCTGGCATTCGGCCAAGCCTGGCATGGGATCAGCGCCTCACGCCTGCCGCGATTTCGCCGGCCGCTTGACCGGCTGGGTGTGGCAGCCGAACAGCGCCAGCAAAAACGCGACTTCTTCCTTCGAACCAACCTGGATCATGATGATCTCCTTTTCGCTAGGTTGGTCGGGCACAGCGGGCGGGGCGTTCGAGACAATCTGGTTTCAGCACTGTTTCAGGCGTGTTTCATCGTGACGCGCGATGTTCATGGTCGCCTGAATAGGAACAGCTCCTGGGGTCAATGGGTTATCGGGGCGTCGGTCCGGATGCACGACCGGCACCCCCCCACGGCCCCAGCCCGGGGGGGCGGGCTGAGGCCGTTTTTGCCCCCGCGCAAATTCAACGCGCGCGCGCGTTCCGGTCTCGCATGGGCTTCTCCCAGGACAGCTTGTTGCAGCCGGAACACCGGAAGATGGCAATCGCGCCCTCGGGTGAACTGACCGCGTCGATGAATGTCATCGGTTGGTTGCACGCGGCACACATCGGCCGCGACCTGGTGTCTCGGTTCGCCATGCGCGCAAACGCGGCACAGCGGGATAGGTTTCTATTGCTCTTCGCTGTTCCTTAACGCCTGACACCTATTTTTTTCGCGGGTTTGAGAGGGCTTAGGGTTCGCGCGATGGCTGTGAAGTGTGCGGGATGTGCCGACGGGACCGAGCTCCCGTTCCAGTTCAAGATGGCGTTTCAGCCGATCGTCAACGTCGTCGAACACCGCGTCTGGGGCTATGAGGCCCTGGTGCGCGGTCCGAACGGCGAAAGCGCGCACAGCGTCCTCAGCCAGCTCACCGACCAGCAGCTCTACCGCTTCGACCAGGCCGCCCGCGTGATGGCGATCGAAACCGCGGGCGCGCTGTTCGACGACCCGGAGGCGCGGCTCTCGATCAACTTCCTGCCGAATGCAGTGTACGAGCCGCGCGCCTGCATCCAGAAATCGCTGGAGGCCGCGCGGCGCGCGAGCTTTCCGACCTCGAAGCTGATGTTCGAGTTCACCGAGAACGAGCGGATGTCCGATCCGGCGCATATCGAAAACATCGTCCGCGCCTACAAGGCCTTCGGGTTCTGGACCGCACTGGACGATTTCGGCGCGGGCTATGCCGGCCTCAGCCTGCTTGCCCGGTTGCAGCCGAACCTGATCAAGATCGACATGGAGCTCGTGCGAGACATCCAGCTCAGCCATCCCAAGCAGGTGATCGTCTCCGCGGTGGCCGCGATCGCGCGCGAGCTCGACATCACTGTGCTGGCCGAAGGCGTCGAGAGCGAAGCCGAGCTCACGTCCTTGCGGGCCGCCGGCATCGCGCTGTTCCAGGGTTACTATTTCGCAAAACCAGGCTTCATGTCGCTACCGGAGGTTGCGGGACTCCAACGGCTGGATGTCTCGATCGCCAGTTGACGAAGGCCGCGGCTGTTTTCACGATCCGCGCTTCTGCGTGACGAGCCGCAGCGCGATGCCGTGCTGCCAGGCCCGCACCCTCACAGCCGCTTCGCTGCGACCGAGCTCACCGGCGATCTCGTCCGGCCGCCAGCCGGCTTCGGCCAGCGCCTTCAGCCGCTCGTGCTCTTCCGCTGTCCACTTCTTCAACAACGGGTAGCGTGATTGCATGGTTGGAAGCTGCCCAGCCCGCGTGGTCGACGCAGCCGACAATAAACCGAAACAGGGGAAGTTCCTATGCGACGTTGCTATGCGACATTGCCATGCGATGTGGGGCGCACCATCCCGCAAGTCGGCCGACGCCGAGGACAAGGCCTCGCTCAGATCCAGACGTCCTCGCGGCACGAGTCGCAGCGATAGATCAGGACCGAGCAGTCGCGCCTCACGTCTAAGATCGACGTCAGGTAGCGCGTGCCCCTCTCGCATTTGGGGCAGGCCGGCCCCGGCTTGAAATACTGATCCGGCCTCGTTGCCGGGCTTTGCTGTTCGCTGCTCATGTCATCCCTCATTGGAGGACTGAGTTCCTAAGTGCCAAAGTGGACATTCGTTCCAAATGGCGCGGGCGGCGCGTCTAACCCATGCGAGGGCCAGACTCTCCATGGTTGCGCGCCGTCATCGGCATTATCTGGAGCGGTCTAGCGCGCTTCCTGTTGACGGCCCCCCCCGCTCGTTCGTCCAGGCTCTCGACGGTGATGATGCGCGCGGCGCGGCGCGCCAGCTCGTCGTAATTTTCCGCCACCTTGCGCAGCACGTCCCGCGTCTCGGGATATTCGCAATTGTCCGCCTTGGTGCGGAATTCTTCCGCCCGCATCCGCCAGTACCGCGGAGGGTGCATCCGCTCGGCTCCCATGGGCCACTCCCCTCAGTTGGTCCAACCGTTCATGTCCTTAATGAAGAGCCCGTCCAGGAGTTCCCGCGCCGACGTTCCGGCTGCGATCACACGTTCAGATTGCGCACGGATCGCAGCTGACGACGACAGCACCTCGCGGGAAAGATCGACTTTAGTTCAAATGCAGCAGGGCGGATTCGGCAGGATGCAATGGGTTCGCGCCATGCTGGAACACGTCCCTTGCGACAGACGCAACGGGGATAGCTCGGAGAGATCTTCGATGTATTTCGTCGCCGCCGCGTTGCTGGTGCTGTCGGGACTGTTCTACTCCGCGAGCCATCACGAGATCGGCTCGTTCGGCGTCACCATGTGCACCTATGGCAGTGCATTCTGCGACAACCCGCTGATCGTCTTTTCCGGCGCCGCGTTGGCCGGCGCCTGGGGCATGTTCGTCAGCATCAAATAGTCCGACCGCACGCGCTCAGGGGACATACGTCTCGCCGGTGCGGACACGGGTTGCGGACTGCCGGCCATGGCGGGCCGGTCGCGCTTGGGATGCGCGCAAAGGCTGCACCGGGTTCTTGGATGATGCAGTTATACAGGTGTTTTGCCCGACGAGTCAAACGAAGATTCGCTTTATCAGAAAATAAGCGAGGAGCCCGTTACGCCGCGCTCGGGAACCTTGTTCCCGGATTAGCATTTGTGAAGGACGCGCCCCGACCGAGGCCCCTCCTGCGATGACCGACAGCGCCCTCACCCCCACGAAATCGCCGTCGCTGTTGCAGAGGCTGGGGCCGGGTCTGGTCACCGGGGCGGCCGACGACGATCCGTCCGGCATCGCCACCTATTCGCAGGCCGGCGCGCAATTCGGCTACGGACTGCTCTGGACGGTGTTTCTGACCACGCCGTTCATGATCGCCATCCAGCTCGTCAGCGCCCGGATCGGCCGCGTCACCGGCAAGGGGCTGGCCGCCAACGTCAGGCAGATCGCGCCGCGCTGGGCGGTGCTGTCGCTCGTCGCCATGCTCGTCGCCGCCAACACCTTCAACATCGCCGCCGACATCGCCGCGATGGCGGAGGCGCTCTCGCTCGTGATCGGCGGCCTCAACCACGAGCACGCGCTGATCTTCGCGGCGGGCTCGACCCTGCTGCAGGTGTTCCTGCCCTATCGGCGCTATTCGCCGGTGCTGAAATTTCTCACCCTGGCGCTGTTCGCCTATGTCGCGACCGCCTTCACCGTCAAGATCCCGTGGAGCACGGCGCTGCTCGCGGCGGTGTGGCCGAAGACGAATGTCAGCGCCGACTATTTCATGATGGTCGTCGCCGTGCTCGGCACCACGATCAGCCCGTATCTGTTCTTCTGGCAGGCCTCGCAGGAGGTCGAAGAGATGAACCAGGGCAAGCGCGACAAGCCGCTGCGCGAGCTGAAGCGCGGCGGCACTCCGGAGCTCGCGCGCATCCGGGCCGACACCATCTCCGGCATGCTGCTCTCCAACGGCATCGCCTTCTTCATCATCCTCACCACCGCGTCGGTGCTGCACGCGAATGGCGTCACCAACATCAATTCGGCGACGGAGGCCGCCGAAGCGCTGCGGCCGCTCGCCGGCGACTTCACCTTCGCCCTGTTCGCGACCGGCATCATCGGCACCGGACTGCTCGCAATTCCGGTGCTGGCGGGCTCGGCCGCTTACGGCGTGGCGGAGATCTTCGGCTGGCGCGCGACCCTGGAGGCGAAGCCCGACGAGGCGGTCGGCTTCTACACCATCATCGCGGCCGCCACCATCATCGGCTTCGGTCTGGGGTTCACCGGCATCGATTCGATCCATATGCTGGTCTGGAGCGCCGTGCTCAACGGCATCGTCGCCGTTCCGATCATGGCCATGATGATGCTGATCGTCTCGAGCAAGGCGATCATGGGTCGCTTCAAGGGCCGGTCATGGCTCGTCGCGCTGGGCTGGCTCGGCACCGCGTTGATGGCGCTGGCCGTGCTGGCTCTGCTCGGCTCGTCCGCGATCGGCTGACCAGCTAGCCTTTGACTAGCCTTGCGACAAGGCTGCCGATATCTGTGAGGCGATGACGAGGGCCGCGAACACGGCCGGCACGCTGATGAAGCGCAGGAACTGGTCGATCGAAAGCATCGCTGTCTCCCCCAAGACAAAAAAACGTATAAGCCCGCCGCGCTATTCCACCCCGTGCGCGGCGTGCTGATCGGCCGTCAGAAACTGATCGGAAATGGCGGCTCCGCCCATCGTGAGCAGCGCCAGGATCGAAATCACAGCCAGAAATCTCATGGCCGGAAGGTCGATCCCGATTGTGGCCAAAAACGTCAGAGCGTGGTGCCTTTTCAGGACGATCCCAGGCAAGATCATGGCTGTCCCCACCGGATTCCACAGACTTTTCCGCCGCCGAAGGCGGCAAAGCGGCCGCGGCGCAGCTCCCCGGGCTTCACTGCGCAGGGCTCTTAGCCTAACAGTTGCAGCTGGAGCCGGGCTTGCGAGCCGGCCAATGAAAAAAGGGACCCAGCCGGGTCACAGGGAGCGACATGACCAGATCATCAAAGGCAACAAGTCTCGAGATTCTCGCCTGCGATGCCGGTTGGAGAAACTACCACTTCGTCAAGCTGACGACCGAGGACGGCATCGTCGGATGGAGCGAGTTCGACGAGGGCTTCGGCTCGCCCGGTGTCGGTGCTGCGATCCAGCGCCTGTCCGCCCGCGTCGTCGGGCAGAACGTTTTCCGGCACGAGCGCATCTACGCCGAACTGTTCGCGGCCACACGTCCTGCCGCCGGCGGCGTGGTGGCGCAGGCGCTCGGCGCGATCGAGAATGCGCTGCTCGATGCCAAGGCGAAGTGTCTCGGTGTGCCCTGCTACGAACTGCTCGGCGGCAAGATCCGCGACCGTGTCAGGGTCTATTGGTCGCATTGCGCGACGTGGCGGATCAATCACCCGTCCTGGTACAAGCCGCCGATCGAGGACCTCGATGGCGTCAAGGCGATAGGACGCGAGGTCCGCGAGAAGAAGTTCACCGCGCTCAAGACCAACATCTTCTCTTACGACGACGGCAAGCCGACCGGTTGGCGACCGGGCTTCGGCTCTCCATTCGCCCCCGAGATCAACGTCGATCGCAAAATCCTGCGCGACCTGCGCATGCATCTGGAAGCGATCCGCGACGGTGCAGGGCCCGACGTCGACATCCTGCTTGACTGCAACTTCAACGCCAAGACCGAGGGCTATCTGGAGATCCTGCGCACCATCGCGGACCTCGACATGTTCTGGATCGAGATCGACAGTTTCAATCCGGAAGCGCTCGGTTACATCCGCAGGCAAAGCCCGCATCCGATCTCGTCCTGCGAGACGTTATTGGGCTTGCGGGAATTCCTGCCCTATTTTCGCGAGCAGGCCATGGACGTCGCGATCATCGACACGCCCTGGAACGGCGTCTGGCAGTCGATGAAGATCGCAGCCGCCGCGGAAGCGTTCGAAGTCAACGTTGCCCCGCACAATTTCTACGGCCATCTCTGTTCGATGATGAACGCGCATTTCTGCGCCGCCGTGCCGAACCTGCGCATCATGGAGATCGACATCGATCGCCTGGCTTGGGACCGTGAGCTGTTCACGCATGAGCCGGATATTCAGAACGGCCATCTGGTCATTCCGGACCGGCCCGGCTGGGGCACCGATCCGAACGAGGAAGCCCTTCGCGCGCATCCGCCGAAGACCAGCGGCGGATTGCTCAACTACGGCCGCAAGGGCTAGGGCGTCTTACGGCGTCACTGGATTGACGGTCGGCGACGTCTTTGGCCCCGGCCGCGCCGGCTCGATCGGTGATTTCGGTTCGGTCGGGAGAATTTTGGCGCCTGCGGCGCGCGCGGCTTCACCTGTGGTTGCGTACATCGCAACGTGGGCGGGTTGTGTCTTGGCCCGATTCCATGGTCCGTGATCGACGATGAGCATCGCAGCAATCGTCACCGCGGCCACAATCAACGCGATCACGCCGGGATGGCGAAGCGCCGAGGATATGGAATTTGCGAAGCGATCCGTTGCCATCGAGGAACCCATACGTTTTTCCTATCGCAGGTTAATTCAATCCGGTCTCGCGAGTTCCGCCCCAGGCCCAGGCAAGTTCCAAGTCAATGCGTGGAACCTGATCGCCATAAGCACTCAGCGTTTCACATCTGGCCGCGCGTCGCCGACGAACCGGTCGCGGTTTGGCATCTTGACCGCTGTAAGCGATTTGGCATCGAGCGTCGCATCCGCTCCGACCAGTCCATTCAGGTTCAGGATGTACGCGGACACTGCATAAACCTCCTCATCGCTCAACGATTGCGGCGCGTTCTGCGGCATCGCGCGGCGGATGTAGTCGAACAGCGTCGGCGCATACGGCCAATAGCTGCCGACCGTGCGGATCGGCTTTGGCGTTGCGATCGTGCCCTGCCCACCAACGAGCCGGTCACCCAGCCCGCCCTCGCCCTTGTCGCCATGGCATGATGCACATTGCTGGGCGAACACCTCGCGCCCGTGGCTGACCGAGCCGCTTCCCTTCGGCAGATTGCTGCCGTCGCGCCCGATATCGATATTCCAGCCCGCAATCTCCGCAGCCGTCGCGGCACGTCCGAGGCCGTACAGGCTTTGTGCTTGCGCTCCGCTCGCAAACGCACACTGCACGATGCCGACAGCAATGCCGCAAGTCTCACGCCAGCGCATTGGTCACCTCGCCGTCAGCTGCGATGCGCCAAGGCCAGATCGCATTGTTGTGGTAGAAATAGTTCTCGCCGCGCACCGCGAGCAGTTCGGCCAGAGTCGGCTGCACATAGCCGGTCTCATCGACGGCACGGCTCTGGATCACGGCAGGTTTGCCGTCCCATCGCCAGGGCAGGCGAAAGCGTGTCAGCGCACGCGTCAGCACCGGCTCCTGCAATTGGGCGCTTTGCCAACTCTTTCCCTCGCCCACCGACACTTCGACGCGCGCGATCTTGCCATGCCCGCTCCAGGCGATGCCGGTGATCTCGTGGAAGCCGGGCGCGCTCAGACGTTGGCCACCCGAGGGCCGCGTGATGATCGACTTCGCCTCCATGTAGAACGAAAATTCACGCGCGGTGCCATCCGGCAGCAGGTCGGTGTATTTCGAGGTCTCCTCGCGCGAATAAACCGGCTCCGCAGTCACATGCAGGCGCCGCAGCCACTTCACACTCATATTGCCCTCGAAGCCCGGCAGGAGGAGCCGCAGCGGATAGCCCTGCTGCGGGCGCAGCCGCTCCCCGTTCTGGCTGTAGACCAGCATGGCGTCCTCGAGGCATTTCTCGATCGGGATGCTGCGGGTCAGCGCAGCCGCGTCGGCACCCTCGGCCACGACCCATTTGGCATCTGGTTTCAACCCGGCCTCCTGGAGCACCAGCTTGAGGCTGACGCCGGTCCATTCTGCACAACTCACCAGACCCACTAGGTCCGACGCGGTCTTGCCGTAAGGCTTGGTGTAGCCGGGATTGCCGGAGCATTCGAGAAAGTGGACGCGCGATTCCGACGGGAAACGCCTGAGATCATCCATTGTGAAGATCAGCGGGCGCTCGACCAGTCCGTGCAGCATCAACCGGTGCTGGGCCGGATCGATGGTCGGAACGCCGCCATGATGACGCTCGTAGAACAGGCCGTTCGGCGTGATGATGCCATCGAGCTCCTGCAACGGAGTCCGGCTGGAGGCCGAGATGTACTGCTTGAGAGTCTTCGAGATGTTCTTCACGACTCCGTTCTCGAACGGCGATGGCGCGCCATAGAGCTGGCCCCCCGTCGGCTCGCCCGGCGCCTTCATCCATTCGGGAATGTTGGGTGGAAGGTTGTCGGTCCCGGCGGCAGCCGATGCGCCGGCGCCCAGGACAGTGCCACCCGCAGCCGCCGCGCCGGCGCGCAGAAAGTGACGGCGAGTCGTCCCCGCGGATTTGTCGTCGGCGTCGCTCGTGCTGCTCATGTGCGGACCCTCGGATGAAGCGCGACCGCATGAAACATTCTGCGACGAGCATTTGCAATTCGCAGCTGTTTCAAAAATGAGCCATTTCGACCGCGACTGATCTAAATCCGACGGCCGCGGCGGCAGTTCTCTTCTTCGCAATGCACAAACGGCTCGTCCATCACTCGCCCGGCGCGATCGCATTGCTCGGGGTCGGCCGGTCGGCGATCTGCTGGCCGAACAGGCTGCCGATCAGTTCGACCGCGGTGCGCGCCGTGCGGCCACGCTCGTCGAGGAAGGGATTGAGCTCGACGATGTCGACTGATCCGACTACGCCGGAATCGTGCAGAAGCTCCATGATCAGATGCGCCTCACGATAGGTCGCGCCGCCCGGCACTGTCGTGCCCACGCCGGGTGCAACGCAGGGATCGAGAAAATCGACGTCGAAGCTGACATGCAGCACGCCGTTGCTGGCCCTGACGCGCTCGATGACGCGGCGGATCAGCACGGCGACGCCAAACTCGTCGATCTGGCGCATGTCGACAACCCTGATCCGGCGCGTGCGCATCAGCTCCTTTTCGAGCTTGTCAACTGAGCGCGCCCCGAACAGGTCGAGCCGGTCGGGACCGATCGGGGCACGCGGATCATCGCCAAGCAATCCGTCGAGGCCGGGTTCGCCGCACAGGAATGCCGCCGACATGCCATGCATATTCGCCGTGATCGTCGTCTCCGGCGTGTTGTAGTCGGCATGTGCATCGAGCCAGAGCACGAACAGCTCGCGTCCGCGCTCCTGCCAGTGACGGGCCATGGCATTCACCGATCCCATCGACAACGTGTGATCGCCGCCGAGAAAAATCGGCAGCGCGCCGGTTTTCGCGATCTCGTAGCCTCTGCGGCTCAGCACGCGGGTCCAGCGCTGGATTTCGCGGTAGTGGTTGGCATTCTCCGGGGGCCTGTCTGCGAGGTCCCGGAGCTCGGCCACCGAGAGATCGCCGTAATCGACGACCTCGAAATCCAGGCTCTCGAGCAGTGTCGCAAGGCCGGCGGTGCGGAGCGCCGCAGGGCCCATCAGGGTACCGCGTTGCGAAGCCCCCATGTCGATGGGAGCGCCGAGCAAGGCGATGCCCCGGGCTCGATCCGTCGTAGTCTGGTCGGTCACAGCTGTCTCCTGAGATCAGCAAGATTGAGCCAGCCTAACAGAGATTCGCATCCGTCGTTTCACGGGGGCGGTCCGCGCGGGGGCGCATCGTCTCGGAACAAAAGCCCGCGCGCCGAATTGCTCATGCAAGGCCGGTACCCGCCGTAAAACCACGGCGCCTGTCGCGGATAGCCAAAGGTCATGCGACCCGCTGTTCAGAACGAGCGCTCGCGCGGATAGCCAAAGGTATCGGCCTCCGTCACATGATCAGCCCGGAGGTCGCGCACTTGAGCACGGAGATCCCGCAGTCCACCTCACATCCCGGCATGGCCGAGCGCGCCATCGATGCCGCGACGGACGTATCCCGCACCATCGGTGAAGTCGCAGGTGGCCTGCATGCAGCTGTCGATCGCATGACCTCCGCTATCGACGAAGCGCGAAAGCCGGGCCGGCCCCTCGCGACCGTCGCCGCGATTACGCGCGAAGCACCGCTTGCCAGCCTGTTCGTTGCTTTCCTGTTCGGCGTCGCAGTTGCGCGTCGGCGGTAGACCAGCGGATGTTCAGGCGGCACTGACGGCGTCGCGCTCGGCTGCGAGGAATTGCCGCTCGAATGCTTCCGACGGCATCGGGCGGCCGAAGAAATAGCCCTGGCCTTCTTCGCATCCCATGCTCACCAGGAAATCGGCCGTAGCGCGGTTCTCGATGCCCTCGGCCACGACCGTCAGTCCGAGCTGCTTGCTGAGGCCCACGGTCGACCCGACGATCGCGGCATCATCGGAGTTCGCGAGCAGACCGAGCACGAACGACCGGTCGATCTTGAGCCCATCGAGCGGAAACTTCTTCAAATAGCTCAGGCTCGCATAGCCAGTGCCGAAATCGTCGAACAGGACGCGGACGCCGAGCTGCTGGATGCGTTTGAACATGTCGAGCACGCGGGCTTCGTCGTGAAGCAGGATGTCTTCGGTAACCTCGAGTTCGAGCAGCGACGGCGTGAGCCCCGTCGCTTCGAGCATTTCCGCAACCGAATGCGCGAGGTCGCCGGAGTGGATCTGCGAGGGAGACAAATTGATCGCGACCCGCACTCTGTCGCCGGACAATTCCCAGGCGCGTGCCTGCCGGCAGGCGGTCTCCATCACCCAGTTTCCGATCCGCTCGGATAGGGCTGAGCTGTTGACCACCGGCATGAACTCTCCCGGCGAAACGTAGCCGCGCACGGGATGCCGCCAGCGGATGAGAGCTTCGGCCCCG
The DNA here is from genome assembly GCF_055807615.1 of Bradyrhizobium sp. MV1.5. Classification (NCBI taxonomy): domain Bacteria; kingdom Pseudomonadati; phylum Pseudomonadota; class Alphaproteobacteria; order Hyphomicrobiales; family Nitrobacteraceae; genus Bradyrhizobium; species Bradyrhizobium sp. MV1.5. The sequence continues at coordinate 20,562 of NZ_JBVVPL010000062.1, forward strand.
ACCAGGCTCGCGTCGATCAGGCGAACCTGGGGCTGGTAGAACAGCTCGAACTCGCCGCGATCCGCGGCAAGCGCTAGTTCACTCTCCAGCGTCAGCCGGTTCTCCAGCTCCTGCCGGATCGCGCTCTCGAAGACCACATAACCGCCGCGCCGCGTCAGCTTTGCCTTGGTCAGCGCAAGATGGCCATTGCTCAGGAGATCGTCGGCGCTGTGTCCGCCTTCCGGATGGACGGCGACGCCGATGCTGATTCTGACGCGGTGCTGCCGCGTGCCGGTCGCAAGCGGCGCTTCGAACGCGCGCGCGATGCGCTCGGCGAACTCTGCGATTGGCGGGTCGCCATCGGCGCCTTTGCGCGCAATGGCGAATTCGTCTCCGCTAAGCCGGGCAACGACAGCGCCGTCGCGCGCCTCGGCTTTCAGGCGACCAGCGACCGCCTGAAGCACGAGATCTCCGGCCGAATGACCCAGCATGTCGTTGATGCTCTGGAAGCCGTCGAGCCCGATCACGAGCAGCGCGACCTCGCAAGGGCGCTGCGCCGCATCCGCGATCATGCCGACCAGTCCTGCATGCAGCGTGTTGCGGTTGGCAAGACCGGTCAGCGCGTCGTACTCGGCGAGATATCTGACGCGTTCGGCCTCGCGCTTGCGGACCGAGATATCGCGCAGGATCGCTCCGTACTGGAAGCCGTCCGTTCCCTGCCAGCCCGAGAAGCTTGCCTCGACCGGGAAAGTTTCACCGTTCTTCCGCCGCCCTTCGAATTCAACGACGACCGCTCCGCCGGGGACCAGGAGTGCCTGGCGCGCGGCGTCGCGCATGGACGGCCTCGCGTCACCGTCCACCGACACGGCGCACAGCGTTTCGAACGGCCGGCCGATGATCTCGGCGGGCATATAGCCGAAGATCGCACTAGCGCCGGGATTCCACACGGTGATCAGCTGATCTTCGTCGGTGCAGACGAGGCCATCGCCGAGCGACATCGCAATACGATGAAAGCGGCTTTCGGCGATGCGCCCCAACAGACCGCGGAAGTCGATTTCGTCGAGTGCGATCGCCGTCAGATAAGCCACAATCGCGATGTGGAACAGTGATGTGTCGATGATGAAGGGCCATCTTGCCTGCACGAGGACCGCAACCAGCTCGAAGGCTGCCCCGGCCGAGATCAGGATCGCGACGCGAATTCCCGGTCCGAAGCGGCGCCACGAAAACACCATCAGCAGGCAGATCACAGCGAGACCCAGGATCATGCCGGTATCGGAGGTCCAGCGCAGCATCCGGCTCTGGAGGATCGATTCCGCTGCCAGCGCCTGGAGGATGGGTCCGGAGATGATGCGGCCATTTGGAACGCTGAAGCGGTCGCCCAGTTCGAGCGCCGTCGCACCAATGATGACCTTCTTGTCTCTGAGCTTGTCGAGAGTTGCCGTGTTGCCGCGGAGCACGTCGACATAGGAGACACTCGGAACGGAGCCCGCCCGAATGCTGAAATCGATCAGGAAAGGAGGCCGCCGATTGGCGTCCTGTCCGGCCAGCACGACGGCCATCGACGGCATCAAGGTGTCGCCGAGCTTCTCGCCGAATGGATAGCGGCGAACCAGCCCGTCGGATTCGATCGCGACATTGACCAGCGCCGGCCACGACTGATTGCTGAACGGCTTCAGGGGGCGATTGATGTGAGCTGCGCCGCCATTCGCCGTCGGCTGCTTGAAGGACGGCAGGATGGTCGAGCCGCCGGCCTCACGCAGCGCGTTGACGAAAGCCTCGTCGGAGGCCGGATCGGATGGCGAGCTGAAATCGACGTCGAAAGCGACGTCCCGCGCCCCCGCGGCCTCGAGCTTGCGCAACAATTCGCCGTGCAGCCGGCGCGGCCAGGGCCATACGCCGATCTGGTCGATCGAGGGCGCATCGATGGCCACCACGACGACGTTGCCGCTCGCGGCGCGCGATTGCCATGTGAACCGCAGGTCGGTCAGCGCGTTGCGAAGCGCACCATGCCACCCCGTGGACAGCACCACCGCGAGCGCGGTCACGACGAGAATATGCGGACGATAGCGCTTCACTCCGATCCTCCCGCGCACCCGCTTCTGCAGGTACGCCCCCCTCATCCCCTAAGAAATCGCCTCAGTGCTTGTTGTGGCCAAAGGCATTGCCGTGACCGTTGCTGCCGTTGCCGCCGCCATTGCCATTGCCGTTACCGTTGTTGCCCCTGCCGTTGCCGGTGGCGCCGGCGTTGCCATTACCATTGCCGTTGCCGGAATTCCCATTGCCGGAATTGCCGTTACCGGAGTTGCCATTGCCGGAGTTGCCGTTGCCGGAGTTGCCGTTGCCACCAGCGTTTCCGTTGGCGGCCGCTGCGGCGATCGCGGCGCCGGGATTTGACGAACTGCTGCTGCCAGCCGTCACGCCGCTGCTCGTCGTGACCGCGGTCTGGACGGTGCTGTTGGACGCTGTCGTGCTCGCTTTCGAGTCGCTCCAGACCGTCTCGGTGCTGGCGTGCGCGTTGCGCACCTGTCCGGGGGCACCGCCTCCGTGGGCTAGCCCGTGCGTGACCTTGTGGACGTTCAGCTTGACCTCGCCGAGCGAGTTCGAGATGCGCACGACGCCAGGCTTTGCAGCGTCAGACTTGGCAGCACCGCCCTTGGACGCGTGAGCTCCGGCCGCCTGTTGCGATGGCTTGAGCGCGCCGGCCGCCTTGGTGCCCTTGTCGATCGGACCGAGCGCATGGACCGCATGGCCGTTCGCGGCGTTGCGCGGGGCCGACAGGCCCGATTTCGGTACGGGGACGCGCTCGATGCTCGAGGCGCGCGGCTTGCCGTGCTCGATCGGATTGAACGTTCCGGAGCCGCTCAGAGAGAGGCCGGGCTTGCCATGCTCGAAGACGGTGGCGGCCTGCCCCGGCAGGACCTGGGCGATCTGTCCGGTCTTGAAGTCGGAGACCTCGACCTGGCCGCGGAGCACGCCGACCTTGGTGCTGCCCGCATTCACGGTGACGCTGAACTGGGTGCCCTTGACCACGGCGGCGAGATAGGGCGTCTCGACCTCGAAATGCTTGACGTTGCGCTTCTCGACCTCGAGCAGGATCGAACCTGCCTGCTGGATGATGGTGGTCGAAAGGCCCTCCTTGCTCTCGGTCGGCAAGCCGACCACCGAGTTGGGAGAGATCAGGATCGTTTCCTCGCCACGGACGAGCAGCACGCGCCCGTTACGCCCGGTGCGAATGGTGTCGCCGGGCTTGAGTACCTCCTGCTGGCTCAAGGACACCTGCTGCGCGCCAGTGGTGGCGACCCAGACCTCGCCAGTGGCTTTGCCGACCGACCAGACGCCATCGTCCGCGGCGGATGCGCCGGAAGCCGTTCCCAGGATCAGCGCAGCCGCGAAGGCGCACCGCATTCCAATATTGTTCAGCATGACGGTCCTCAGTCCGCGTTACAGCCGGCCTTGAGGGGTATCCGAAATCACTCAACATGAGATTAGCGGGAAGCGACCAGCGGAGTGGTCGCGTTAACGGTTCATTGACCATAAAAAACTATGAAAAATCATGTGGCTAACGAACCCTTACCGCTTCTCGGGCACATCTCCGTCAAACTACGGGGATAGGCTCTTTGCGCGCGCAGGGAATCGGCACCTCGTTACCACAATGGTGTTGTTGGCCCCATTCTTCGCGGGAGTTTCCCAGGCTTTCGCACAACAGGCGAACCAGCCGGGCTTCGATCCGCGCCAACCAGAGAAATATTTTGAAAACCAAACCGAGCGGGAATCGCTGAGGCGTCCTCCAGTCAGACTACCGACAATCGGCCAGCCCAACACCGGCGGCGATACCAAGCCTCAATTCGTGCTGCGCGGCGTCGATGTCAGCGGAGCCCGGGCCGTTTCCCCCGATCGCATCGCCGCGGTCTACCAGCCCTATGTCGGCAAGAAGGTTTCGCAGGCCGATCTCGCCGCGATCGCCGGCGCGATCAGCGATCTCTACCGTGCCGATGGTTTTCACTTGAGCCGTGCGATCGTGCCGCCGCAGGATATTGCGGACGGCCTGCTCCGGATCCAGGTGATCGAAGGCGCCATCGTGCAGGCGGAGCTGAAAGGCGACGGCGCCGAGCAGTTCGGCGTGAGACCGATGCTTGGGCCGGTTCTGGCGGAGCAACCGTCGCGTCTGGCAACGCTGGAACGCCAGCTCTTTCTCATCAACGGCAGACCTGGCGTCCGGATCACCGATACCGCACTGGAGGAGATCGGCGGTGCAACCGGCCGCTTCCGCCTCATCGTCTATTTGAAGACCTGGCACGTCTTCTCCTCATTCGGTCTGGACAATCTGGGCTCATCATCAGTCGGTCCGTGGCAGACCTACGCGACCGGCGCGTTCAACTCCTATCTCACGCCCGGCGACACGCTGGCGGTCAACCTGTCGACCATCGCCAACGACCCCCGCCAGCTTGGCTTCGCACGGCTGTCCTACGATGCACCCGTCGGCGTCGACGGCGTGCGTCTCGGCGGGTCCGTCCTGTACAGCGCGGTCAGACCGGGCGATGCCCGCCGCCTCAACAGCGACATCACCACGACCGAGGCGTTCGAGCTGCGTGCCAGCATCGTCCCATTGCAGTCGCAGTCCTCATCGCTGACCCTGACCGCGGCGACGACCTTCAGCAACGTGTCCGAGCATGACCTTTACGGCCCCTGGTACAATGACCACATCAGGACCGCGAGCCTGACCGCCGACTACCGGCTCCAGGATCATTTCGGCGGTACCAATTTCGCGACGCTGACCTACCGCCAGGGGCTCGACATCTTCGGTGCCTCGCATTTCGACGACGACCTGTTGTCGCGCGATGGCGCGTCATCGAACTTCTCCGTGCTGAACCTCTGGTTCACGCGCTACCAGACGCTCAACGACGTCTGGTCGCTCAAGCTCTCCGCTGCGAGCCAGACGGCGTCACGGCCGCTGTTCACCTCGCAGCAATTCTATCTCGGCGGCGCTGCCTTCGGGCGCGGCTATGGCGCAGCCGAGATCAGCGGTGACAACGGTCTTGCCGGCTCGCTCGAACTGCGCTTCGACCAGAAGCTCAATTTCCGCTACTGGACCGGCTATCAGCTCTACGCCTTCGGTGACGCCGGCGCGGTCTGGAATCACGGTTACCGCCTGAGCGAGGGCCTGTCGCTGACCTCGGCCGGAGCTGGCGTACGGTTCTTCCTGCCGGACGATTTCCAGGCCGATCTCGGCGTCGCCGTCCCCCTGAGCTACCGGGCGCCCGACAACGAGCGCCGCAGCCCGCGCTTGCTGTTTACCCTGTCAAGCGCGTTGCGGCTCTGCTCCGAACGCGGCAAGGGCGGTTGTCTGTAAACCCCTTGTCCTTCGCGCTATGGCCCCCACATGCGGCCCCTTTTTGGGGCGTGGCTCACAGACTTGCCTAAATTTAATCCCGTACCCTGCTCACGATCGCTCGATCCGGGAGTTCCCAATAGCCATGTTCAGTCAAAAGTGATTTGAGACGGAACCATGAAAAAGGTGTTTGCAGTTCTGGCGTTTCTCTGCGCCCTCGGCGTCGGCCAGTACTTCGTGGTCAGCCGGTTCGCGATCCGCCATGAGGATTTGACCCTGTTCGACGCCGCGCGCCAGCGGCCGATTGCGGTCGAAATCGCTGTGCGGCGTGATTACGAGACCAAGGCCAATCTCGGCCTCTGGAAGCTCCCGCTCGCCATCATCAGCAACGGCAATACCGTCAAGGCCACCGAATATTCCTTCCTCGCCAACGTACTCGCCGCACGCGGTTATCTCGTCGCCAGCATCCAGCAGGATCTGCCGAGCGATCCGCCGCTGATGACCAAGGCCGGCCAGCCATATGTCGGCCGGCGCGAGGTCTATATCCGCTGCGAGGCCAACATCCTCTTCACCTTGGGCGAGTTGAAGCGGCGGCAGGAGAACGCCGACTACGACCACATCACGCTCGTCGGGCATTCCAACGGCGGCGACGTTTCGATGTATGTCGCCCATCAGCACCCGGAGCTGGTGTCGAAAGTGATCACGCTCGACAATCTGCGGGTGCCTTTCGTGCTTAGCGACAACATGAAGATCCTGTCGTTCCGCTCGAAGGATCCGCATTTCGTAACCGATCCCGGCGTGCTGCCGACGCCGGAAGAGGCCAAGGCGCGCGGAATCGACATTATCCACACTGGCGCACAGCATACCGAGATGAGCGATCGCGGTCCCGACGCTGTCAAAGAAAAGATCCAGGCGACACTCGACCGCTTCCTGCGGGACAGCGCCAGCAGCGCGCTCGCCCCGGCCGATACACGAAGCCCGATGATCATGAACCCCGGCGACTATTAGTCCGGCCCCTTTGCGGCAGATCAAGGCTGCCGCGAGCCGACCACGATAGAAAGGGTCTCGCCATCTCGGAGAGGCACGTGTCGCACTCGATCGAAAGCCTTGATACGAAAAGACTCGATAGGACAAGCTTTGGCCTGCCCGCGGCAAGGACGCCGAGATTCGCCCGGCATCTCTATCGTTCGGCTCGCAAGCTGCTGCGGTCGATCTTCGCCCGCATCGACCTCTCGCAGTTTCCGGGTTCGTGTTGCGGATGAGGACGGCGTCGCAAACCAACAACACACAGGGTTGCTCTATGCACCGGCATTTGAGACGAATTTGCCTGCTGGTTGCAGTGGCCTCGAGCATGGGCACGTTGTCCGCTCTCGCCGCCGATGCAGATCACGGCGCCGATCTTGCGAGGCGCTGGTGCGCCAGCTGCCATGTCGTGGCGAACGGCCAGACCCAGGCGAGCGCCGACGTCCCCTCTTTCGCGTCCGTTGCGCGCAGGCCCGACTTCAGTTCGGAAAGGCTCGCCTTTTTCTTGCTAGATCCGCACCCGAAGATGCCGAATTTCCCCTTGAGCCGGACTGAAGCCGGCGACATCGCGGCCTACATCGCATCGCTGCGTTAGCAGAGCGGCCGATCGGTCGACACCTGCGACGATGCAAATCCTGCCTGAGAACCGACAGGAATCGGCAGGAGGATGATGGGCTGTGAATGAGGTCCATTCGACGGCCCATCATGGACCGGTACCCGCATCGACGTGCGGATATTCACGCTGCGCAAGTCCAATCTGTGGACGCGCCGTAAACACTCCGAGAATCAGGACTTGCCCTTCCCCGGCTGCATGAGACTGCCGGTCATCTGGCGCATGTGGTCTCCGGCACTGGTGAACTGGCTGCGCAGGAAATCCGATTGGATTCGCATCGCCTCCTGAAGGTCGGTGGCATGGACGAGCTTGCGGGCATGCTCGAACGCCGACTTCATGTTCTGCTCGGTGAAAGCGAGCGCCTGCTTCGACACGTCCGCCCCCGCGCCCGGAACGGTCGTCATCGATTTGGTGGCGGCTTCGAAAAACATTCCGAATGCCTTTTCCGCCTGGTCAATCGTCTTCTCGGCCAGGTCACGCAGTTCGGCCGGAACTTCGAGCTTCGGTTCGATCATGGTCGCACTCCTCCCGTTTTCTGAACTGAATACCACACTTGCCGGATCGACTGCCAGCGTCCAGCCGGGGGGACGTCGCCCGGCGGCCGGCTCTGGCAGGAAACGAACGGCAAGGCGTTAAGGCCGGCGCGCAGGCCGGCTCAGGACAGGGGGTGTTCGGGGAGAGTTTCTTCGGTGGCGAGGTCTTCGACGAGCTTGATGACCTCGAAACGCTGCCGGGGCGCGAGCTTCAGAAACGCGCGGAGCAGCCGCAGGCTTTCGACAGTGCCGCTTGCAGGCGCGCCGAGCTTGAGGTGCAGCTCAGCTGCGAAATTGAGGTTCTTCATCTCGCACCTATGACAAGCATCGGACTTCGTGATCCAACATCGAGGTCCCAACTAAGAACCAAACGCCACAACCGGATGCCATAACCAACCGGATGCTATGGCGACGGCGCGCCTTCGGCCGGGGGGGAAGCCCGGTACGTTCGCACGCCGAGCTTCATGTGCAAGCGCGCACACCTGAACAGGTTGCAACTATGTCAAGAAACAACCCCTCCGGCAAGCCTAACAGTTGGCGCAGCGATGCTTCGTCTGCATCGCACCACGGCAATTCCGGATAACAGGAATATGGCCCGCCGTCACCCACCTGCGTCAAGAAGCGTCATCGATCAGCATACAGCCTCGATCGCCGTCAATCGACGCTGCGTTTAGTCTTGTTTCGGATGTGAATGGACGTTGGTGGACGCGAACCAGTGCTTCTTCAGCGTATACACGTAATTGTTGAGTCCGGCGCCAGCGGTTGTATCGTCGACGAAATAGACGTGGATCTCGCGCCATGGATAGGCCGCCACAGCGCGGCCTTCTGAACCAAGAGACAAACTATGGCATTTGGATTTTCATCCAAACCCGCCCACTCGAGCTCTTGGACTTGGGCAGGCCTCTTCGCACCAGGATTCATCGGGCCGCATTTGTTTCCGGCCGTGAACCGTTTTCGAGGAACAAACGACAAAGCGGTGGCGAAACAGTCACGCAGATCACGGGCGCCCTGGCCGATGCATTCGATCGATTCGGGCGCCCCAGCACCAAAGGACGACGGCATGCTTTCTCGCTGCGATCTCATCAAGGGCGCCGCAGTCGCGCTTCTCACCTTCTCGATACAAGGCGCGTGGGCGCAGGAGACCAGGATGAACCTGTTCAAGATCGTCACCATCAAGGACGAAATCGTCGTTGGATTGTCGACGGAGGAGCTTCAGGCGCTCGGCGGCAACGATGCCAGCGCCGTTGCACATGCTCTGGCACAGAAGGGCGATCTCACCGTCTGGCAATACAACGTGCATCGCGGTCCGAACGGCGAGTTACAGCAAGCGCCGACCGCCAGAATAGGGCTTTTGGCCAACGCCTCGCTGCGCGTGGAGCCCTATACCACGACCTATCAGATCCTGCCGCATCCCTAAGCAGCAGACTGGCGGGGGGGGGGGGGGGGGGGGGGGGGGGGGGGGGGGGGGGGGGGGGGGGGGGGGGGGGGGGGGGGGGGGGGGGGG
>NZ_JBVVPL010000063.1:0-25842 GCF_055807615.1 Bradyrhizobium sp. MV1.5
CCCTCCCCCACAAGGGGGGAGGGAATGGATAGAGCGCGGCAAATTTCGCTCAAAGCAGATATGTTGCGCGCGCGAATCCTTTTCCTGGTGCCACCATGCTGCGGATATCCCGCGATCTCGTCATCGACGAGGACGACATCGAGATCGGCTTTGTCCGCGCCTCCGGCCCGGGCGGACAGAACGTCAACAAGGTCGCGACCTCGGCGCAATTGCGCTTCGACACTCGCAAGCTGACCATTCCGGAGGATGCCGCGCTGCGCCTTGCCCGACTCGCAGGGCAGCGCATGACCAAGGACGGCGTGATCGTGATCCAGGCCCAGCGCTTCCGCACCCAGGAGCGCAACCGCCAGGACGCCATCGACCGCCTTACGGAGATGCTTGGCGAAGCCATGATCCGGCCCAAGCCGCGGCGCGCGACAAAGCCGACCTTTGGCTCCAAGCAGCGCCGGCTCGAGGGCAAGAAGCGCCGCAGCGACATCAAATCCAAACGGGGCGGCGGCCGTGGCATCGACGACTGAGAGAGCCTGCTCGGTGGGCGCGGTGTGTCATGTGGGTAGTCCGGACCTGGCCCATGCATTTGGCGGCTTGAGCGGCTAGATTGGGCGCCTGAACACCGCCTTGAGTTCCTTCATGCCCGTCCGCCAACTGCCAGAACAGGTCGTCAACCGCATCGCCGCCGGCGAGGTGGTCGAACGTCCCGCGAGCGTAGTCAAGGAACTGGTCGAGAACGCCATCGATGCCGGCGCAAGCCGGATCGACGTCTTTACCGATGGCGGCGGGCGTCGGCGGATCGGCATCACCGACGACGGCGGCGGCATGACCGCCAGGGACCTGTCACTGGCGGTCGAGCGTCACGCCACCTCCAAGCTCGATGATGAGGACTTGCTGCAGATCCGAACGCTTGGATTCCGCGGCGAGGCGCTGCCCTCGATCGGCTCTGTGGCGCGGCTCTCCATCACCACGCGGCATGCCAGCGGGCCGCATGCCTGGGCGCTCAATGTCGAGGGCGGCGAGAAGTCGGAGATCATGCCGGCCGCGCTCGCACATGGCACGCGGGTCGAGGTCAACGATCTCTTCTACGCGACGCCGGCGCGGCTGAAGTTCTTGAAGACCGACCGGACCGAGGCGGAAGCGATCCGTGAGGTGGTGCGGCGCCTCGCGATGGCGCGGCCCGAAATCGCCTTCACGCTCGCGGGCGAAGAGCGCGCCCCGGTGACCTGGGCTGCGGCACTGCCCGGCGTCGCCGGTCGCCTCACGCGTCTCGGCGACATCCTGGGGGCAGAGTTCCGCAGCCATGCCATCGAGGTCCATGCCGAGCGCGAGGGCGTGGTGGTCGCCGGCTATGCCGCAGGACCCGCGCTAACCAAGGCCAACGCGCTCGGGCAATATCTCTTCGTCAACGGCCGCCCGGTGCGCGACAAGCTGATCCTCGGGGCGGTGCGCGGTGCCTATGCCGACTATCTGCCGCGCGACCGTCATCCGGTGCTGGCGCTGTTCGTCACGCTCGATCCGCGCGAGGTCGACGCCAATGTGCATCCGGCCAAGACCGAGGTGCGGTTTCGCAACGCCGGCCTGGTACGCGCGCTGATCGTGCACGGATTGAAGGAAGGGCTTGCGCGGGAGGGCCGGCGCACCGCCGCCAACAGCGGCGAAAGCGCGCTGTCGTCGTTCCGCCCCGCATTCACGCCGCGCCCGGCAAGCTGGGACTGGCGGGCGTCGCCATCCGCCCCGGTGGCGCCGATGCCGTCATTCGAAGGCTCCGCTGCGCCCGCCTTCGCCGAGCGCGCACAGGCCGCGTTCGACGTCGGCGCGCCCAGTGCGGACGTGCGGATCGAGAGCCAGCCCGTCGGCGACCTGGTCGACCGTCCGCTCGGCGCGGCCCGCACCCAGATCCACGAGACCTATATCGTCTCGCAGACCCGCGACGGCTTGATCATCGTCGACCAGCATGCCGCGCATGAACGCATCGTCTACGAGCGGCTGAAGGCTTCGCTGTCGGCCAACGGCGTGCAGCGGCAGATCCTGCTGATCCCCGAGATCGTCGAGATGGACGAGGCCACGGTGGAGCGCCTGCTCGAGCGCAGCGAGGAGCTGGCGTCGTTTGGCCTTGCGATCGAGGCCTTCGGCCCCGGCGCGGTCGCGGTGCGCGAGACGCCGTCGCTGCTCGGCAAGACCAACGCAGGCGGGCTCTTGCGCGATCTTTCCGAGCACATGGCCGAGTGGGACGAGGCGCTGCCGCTGGAGCGCCGGCTGATGCACGTCGCCGCCACCATGGCCTGCCATGGCTCGGTACGCGCCGGCCGCAGACTGCGGCCGGAGGAGATGAACGCCCTGCTCCGCGAGATGGAGGACACCCCGAACTCCGGCCAGTGCAATCACGGCCGCCCGACCTATGTCGAGCTGAAGCTGAGCGACGTGGAGAAGCTGTTCGGGCGGAGGTGACAGTGCCGTAGGGTGGGCAAAGGCGCGCAGCAACGTGCCCACCATCTATCCACGATCCCAACAGAGTTGGTGGGCACGCTTCGCTTTGCCCACCCTACGGCAGCGAGACTACGGCCGCCTCAAAAACACGAACTCCGTGTCGTCATAAGCGCGCCGCTCCAATTCCTCGAAGCCCTCCGGCGTGACGAACTGCGCAGCCTTCGCCTCTTCCACCACGAGCAGCGCGCCCGGCGTCAGCCAGCCGCCGTCGCGCAAGCTCGCGAGCGCCTTCTCCGCAAACCCCTTGCCATAGGGCGGATCGAGGAACACCAGCGAGAAAGGCTCGACCGGATGGGCAGGGCCGAGATCGGTGGCATCACGACGATAGACTTTTGTCACGCCACCCAGGCCCAGCGTCTCGACATTATTCCGCAGCAGGGCGCGCGCTTCCGCGCCGTTGTCGACGAACAGCACGAATTTCGCGCCGCGAGACGACGCCTCGATGCCGAGCGCGCCGGTGCCGGCGAAGAGATCGAGCACGCGCGCATCCGCAATCGGATCGTCATAGGCATGCACGAGGATGTTGAACACGGACTCGCGCAGGCGGTCCGCCGTGGGGCGGATGTCGCGCGAGGACGGTGAGGCCAGATTGCGCCCCTTCAATCGACCGCCGACGACGCGCAACGTCAGTCCTCCTTCGGCGCCAGATCGCGCTTGCCGTGATAGCCGCGCTTGGGACGGCGCGGCGGACCGTAGCCGCTCGCCTCAGCCTCGTTACGCTCGCGCGCTTCCTCGCTGCCGGTGCGCTGCACCAGCACGCGACGGCCCTTGCGGTCGTTGATCACGCCGCGCTTGCTCGCCGGCTTCTTCTCGCGCGGCGCGTCGTCCCCCTCATGCGAGGCAGATTTCTGCGGCACGTCGAACTGCGCGCCCGATTTCTCGATGATCTTTTCGCCGAGCTGGTCGCGCAGCACGCGGGACTTGATCTCCTCGACCTGGCCTTCCGGGACTTCGCCGAGCTGGAACGGGCCGTAGGAGACCCGGATCAGTCGGTTCACCTCGAGCCCGAGATGGGCGCAGACGTTGCGCACTTCGCGGTTCTTGCCCTCCCGAATCGCGAACACCAGCCAGACATTGGCGCCTTGGTCGCGCTCCAGCGTGGCGTCGATCGGACCGTATTTGACGCCCTCGATCTCGATGCCGTTCTTCAGCTCGTCGAGTTGCGCCTGCGTGACGTCGCCATGGGCGCGGACACGGTAGCGGCGCAGCCAGCCGGTGTCCGGCAGTTCGAGCGTGCGCGCGAGCCCGCCATCATTGGTGAGCAGCAGCAGGCCCTCGGTGTTGAAGTCGAGCCGGCCGATCGAGATCAGCCGCGGCAGACCTTCCGGCAAATTGTCGAACACGGTCGGACGCCCCTCGGGATCGTCATGCGTCGTCATCAGGCCGCGGGGCTTGTGATAGAGGAACAGCCGCGTGCGCTCGCGCTCCGGCAACGGCTTGCCATCGATGGTGACGACATCGTTCGAGGTGATGTCGAGCGCCGGCGAGTTGATGACGCGGCCGTTGACGCTGACGCGGCCCTGCGTGACCATCTCCTCGGCATCGCGGCGCGAGGCGAGGCCCGCACGCGACAGCACCTTGGCGATACGCTCGCCGGCCTTCTTCGGCTTGGCCTCTTCCTCGCGGCGCGGCCGCCGCTCGGAATCACGATCGCGCTCGCGATAGGCGCCGCGGCCACCGAAGGCCGGACGCTTCTCGAAGATCCTGCTCTCATCCTCGTTTTCGCGGCGTGGACGATCGCCGGAACGCGCTTCGCTGCGGGGATGCTCGTGCCAGTCGGAGCGGCCCTCGGAGCGCTCGCGCGGACGATCGAATTTCGGGCGATCGCCGCCGCGATCGAAGCTCGGACGATCATCGCGTGGACGATCGAATTTGGGACGATCGAATTTGGGCCGCTCGCGGAACGGACGATCACCCGATGGACGATCGTCGCGCGAACGCGAAAAGCGCGGACGGTCGTCGCCGCCGCCTTGCCGATCGTCGCGCTTCTGCCAGGGCTTGTCCTGACCGCGGTCGCTGCCGCCAAAATCCTTGCGCGGACCCTTGCTGAAGTCCTTGCGCGGCGGCCGGTCGCCGCGCGGAGCCGCATCGCGCTTCTGCCAGGGTTTCGAATCGCTGCGCTCGCTGCGATTGCGGTCCGGTGCGCCGCGCGAAAACTTCCGCTCGCCGTCGAACTTGTGTTCCGGACGGTCGCCACGCGGCGCGTAAGGTCGCTTGTCGCCAAACTTCGCGTCACCGGTTCGGCCGGCCGGACGGGACTCGTCGCGATCCCTGCGCGGCGGACGGTCATCACGCCCATAGGACGGGCGATCACCGCGCGGCTTGAACGGCCGCTTCTCGCCATCGCGCGAGGAGCGATCAGAAAATGGGCGGTCGCCACGGGGCTTGAACGGGCGCTTCTCGCCGTCGCGCGACGGACGATCGGAAAACGGACGGTCTTCACGCGGCTTGAAGGGCCGATCGCCACGCGGCTTGAAGCTGCGCTCGCCACGATCCTCGCCGCGCGGCCGGTCTTCGCGCGGCCGGTCTTGGCGCGGCCGGTCTTCGCGATTGAACTTCGGGCGGTCGCTGAAGTCGCGGCGGGGCGCATCACCCTCCTCGCGGCGGCGGACCGGACGGCTGTCGCGGTCGCCGCGGGGCGGGCGGGCATCGCCCTTGCCCTCGAAGCCGCGCTTGGCGAACTTCTTGTCGGGCCCGCGGGGCTTGCCGGAGCGGCCCTTGGCCGGACCGCCCTTGGCCGGGCCGCGATCGCGACGGCCGCGGGAATCGTTGTCTTTGTCGCTGTCGCGAGGCATGAATAATCTCACTCAGGGGGTGGCCAGAAAGCATTGTGCGCGCTCGTCTCGAGCCGCATGCTCAGGCAAAATCGGTAAGCACTTCTGCTGAAGGCGCAGCTACTAGCAGGTTTCTGGCGATGATACGAGGCTTGAAAGCCCCCTCTTTCATGGATTTGGCGCTCAAAACGGCCGAAAACGCCGGAAAGGCGGGCGAAGTTCCGATCGGATGCGTCGTGGTCCGCAATTACGAGGTCATTGCCACCGCGGCGAACCGGACGCTGACCGATTACGACCCCACGGCTCATGCCGAGATCGTTGCGCTGCGCGAGGCGGCCAAAAAAATCGGCAGCGAGCGCCTGGTCGACTGCGACCTCTACGTGACGCTGGAGCCCTGCACCATGTGTGCGGGCGCGATCTCGTTTGCAAGGGTGAGGCGCCTGTATTACGGCGCCGCCGACCCCAAGGGCGGCGCGGTCGAGTCCGGCGTGCGGTTCTTCACCTCGCCGACCTGCCATCACGTTCCGGATGTCTATTCCGGGGTCGGCGAAAGCGAGGCGGCGCGGCTGCTCAAGGACTTCTTCCGGGAGCGGCGCTAAGGCGCGGCAAAGAACTCGCGCAGCGCCTTCGCGGTGACGTCGGGGTTCTCCTCGGTGAGGAAGTGGCCGGAATCCACGGGATGGCCCACGACGTTGGTCGCCCATTGCTTCCAGATGTCGAGCGGGGTGGCGGCGGCTTGCGCGATGCCGGCATTGCCCCACAGCGCCAGCATCGGAATGGTGATCTTGTTGCCGGCCTCGAAATCGGCCTTGTCGAGATCGTAGTCGACATAGGCGCCGGCGCGGTAGTCCTCGCACATCGCGTGGACGCGGGCGGGATCGCGGAACGGGGCGATGTAATGTTCGAGCGCGCGCTTGTCGATCGCATCAAGCGTCTTCGTTTTGGTCTGGCTCGCCATCTTGAAGCGCAGGAAGAACTCGCCATTGCTGGAAATCAGCGTCTCCGGCAACGGCGCCGGCTGCGCCAGGAACGTCCAGTGATAGATCTTCAGCGCATAGGCGCGGTTCATCCGCTCCCAGTAATTATAGGTCGGCAGGATATCGAGCACCGCAAGCTTCGACAGCCGGCCGGGATGATCGAGCGCCAGCCGATACGAGACGCGGCCGCCGCGATCATGGCCGGCGAGCGCGAAGTGCACGTGGCCGAGTTGCTCCATCGCCTCGACCATGGCCTTGGCCATCGCCCGCTTGCTGTAGGGGATGTGCAGCGCATCGCTCTCGGGCATGTCGGACCAGCCATAGCCGGGCAGGTCGGCGATGATCAGCGTGAACCGGTCGGCCAGCTGCGGCGCGACGCGGTGCCACATCACGTTGGTCTCGGAGAAGCCGTGCAGCAGCAACAGCGGCGGGCCGTTGCCGCCGACGCGGGCGAAGATGCGGCCGAAGGAGGTGTCGATCCATTCGGAGGCGAAGCCGGGATAGAGATCGGCGAGATCGGACATCTTCTGCATCCTTATCTGTCAGCGTGGGATCTGTTCGGTCCTGAGAATGCCCCAAAACAAAAAGTCGAAAAACAACCCCATGCACAGTAGCTAAGCCCAACAGCCGCCTACGTAATTTCGGAGTGCCGACGGGCAGGACCGAAATTGCGCGGGCGCGCGAAAAAAGCCTGTCAGCCCTTGGCCTTCTCGGCGTCCACCGCCTGCCAGCCGATGTCGCGGCGGCAGAAACCTTCCGGCCAGTTGATGCGGTCCACGGCCTGATAGGCACGGGCCTGCGCCTCCGTCACGGTCTTGCCGAGCGCGCAGACATTGAGCACGCGGCCGCCATTGGCGAGGATGGCGCCGTCCTTCTCGACCGTGCCGGCGTGGAAGATCTCGGCGGTCTCGACCTCTGAGGCGTCATCGAGCCCCTCGATCCGCGTGCCCTTCTGATAATCGCCGGGATAGCCCTTCGCGGCCATCACCACCGTGAGCGCGGCCTCCGGATGCCAGCGCAGGTCAAAGTTCTTCAGCTGCCCGTCGCAGGCGGCGAGGAAGGCCGGCACGATGTCCGACATCATCCTGAGCATCAGCACCTGGCACTCGGGATCGCCGAAGCGCACGTTGAACTCGAACAGCTTCGGGCCCTGCGTCGTCAGCATGATGCCGGCGTAGAGGATGCCGCGGAACGGCGTGCCGCGCTGCTTCATGCCTGATACCGTAGGCCTGATGATCTTGGCCATGATCGCGTCGTGGATCGCCGGCGTGACCAGCGGCGTCGGCGAATAGGCGCCCATGCCGCCGGTGTTCGGGCCGACGTCGTGGTCGAACACGCGCTTGTGGTCCTGCGCGGAGGCCAACGGAATGGCGGTCTCGCCGTCGCACAGCGCGAAGAAGCTGATCTCGCGGCCCGGCAGAAACTCCTCGATCACGACCTCGGCGCCGGCCTCGCCGAAGCCGCCCTCGAACATCATGGCGATGGCGTCCTCCGCCTCGCGCACCGACTTGGCGACGACGACGCCCTTGCCGGCGGCAAGTCCGTCGGCCTTGACCACGATCGGCGCGCCCTGGCTCTGGACGTAAGCACGCGCATCGGCGGCGTTGGTGAATCGCTCATAGGCGCCGGTCGGAATGCCGAATTCGGTGCACAGCGCCTTGGTAAAGCCCTTCGAGCTTTCGAGCTGGGCGGGGATTTTGTCCGGCCCGAACGCCTTGATACCGGCGGCGGTGAGGTCATCGACGATACCGGCCGCCAGCGGCGTCTCCGGGCCGACCACCACGAGCTCGACCGCGTTCGCCTTGCAGAAGGCGATCACGGCAGCATGGTCGGCGATGTCGAGCGCCACGCATTCCGCCTCGCGCGCGATCCCGGCATTGCCCGGCGCGCACCAGAATTTGGTCACCAGGGGAGAGGCTGCGATCTTCCACGCCAGGGCATGTTCGCGGCCGCCGGAACCGAGCAGGAGAATGTGCATAGAAGGCCCAGAATGTGGGGTTTGCGGGGGGCGGAGGGCGCACTAATCGGGGCGGGTCTCAAGGGGGGCTGGCCCCGAACTCCCCGTCATTCCGGGGCAGGCTTGCGCTGCCCGTTCTTCCCCTACGGGGGCGAATGCTAATTCGCGCGTAAGTGGGTATTTGGCAAACCGAGCCGTTCGTTCTGGCGATTGGTGCATTCTGCGATTGCAGCTCTCATACCGAAGTCAGGCACATCACCCGGCGCATATCGCCGCGTTTGCTGCCGGTAGCAGTCATCGAAGAACTTCTTGTTCTCCGGATTGCCGCCGCTTGCGAACCAATAGATCATGTAGCCAACCGCAAAGACTCCCCATGCCATAATTATTAGGCTGCACCCGCTTTCCTTTTTCAGCGCGTCGAGAAATCCATTCATCTGGGATTCCGTGCCTCCATAGAGAATTACGGTGAAGCTGCATTAAATTCCAAGCGAAAGCATCATTGGCGCTATTTAGTGCACTTTCACCGTAATCCCCCGTAATTCGGCTTGATGCGTCGGGCAAAACAGGCGCATAATGCTATTATTCCGAAACCACACACACGCGGCAAGCGCCTCACCCACGTGAGCCTGCATCTGTCGACATCGACGCTCCTTCCCCGAGGAGAGTTATCACTTTGAATGCACATGACCACAGGTTTATAACGCGCCTCCCACACGGAGAACGCGTCCCCCTCGATGTGCTCCGGCAGTGGACCGAAAGCGGGTCTGTTGAGGCGGCATTAAAAGCCATGGCAAAGCAGGAAGAATTGCCCCATTGGGGCTCAAAGGGTGCGATTAATCGCGCTGGCGACGCGCTCCGTGGCGGTAAGTTGGAACCAGCACAGGCAACTATTCTAGAATCATGGAGGATGGCCCATCGCGATGTGATCAACTCGTTTCAGTCACTCTTGCGGGCCAGAGCCAAGAACTTGGATGTGCAGGTGGCGCAGCGATTGAAGCGCCGCTCAACGATTATCGACAAACTGTCACGCCATGACGGAATGCAGCTTGCTCGCATGGATGACGTGGCTGGCTGCCGGCTGATATTTCCTAGTATCAAAATGCTCCACGAATTTCGTTCCAAGGTCCATCATGCAAAATTCAAGCATATCCGCAAAAACGAGAGAGATAAGTACAACTACATAGAAAGACCTTCGGACCGCGGCTACCGGGGCATCCACGACATCTACGAACACAGGTCCAAGTCAAAGAAGGGGAATCCGAAGTGCGACGGCCTCCTTATTGAAATTCAGTACCGAACGAGCACTCAGCATGCATGGTCTACAGCCGTCGAGGTCGTAACTGAGGTCACCGAGCATGAACCAAAATTCGATCGTGGCGACCGACGCTATGTCGAGTTGTTTCGGCTAGCCAGCGAAATGCTTGCTAGGACTCTGGAGGAATGCCCACCACGATTGTTTCCCGATCTAAGCAACAAAGAACTGTATGTCGCGTTCGAGAAGCTAAATGGCGAAATTGGTGTGATGCATATGCTTGTCAATTTGGTCTTAAACGATTGGGTAGGAGACCATATAGAGGCAGACCACATCATCTTGCATATCGGCAAGAAGCACGGGTTTAAGCTTTATCAGTTCGATCTGGAATTGGAGGCGTCTTCCAAGCTACTTGAACTCGAAAAGGAATTTCCGGAAGACAACATTGTCTTGGTGGGTGCCCGAAACGTCGAAGAAGTAAAATCAGCATTCAGAAATTACTTCAACGATGTGAGGGATTTTCTGGGTATGATGATGCGAGCATACAAGATGCTCGATCCGGAGACACATGCCGCAAGGATGGCTGAATATGGCATTCAACAATGAGCGAGGAGTTTGATGGAATTATGTGACAGCACTGCCACCGTAATCCGAATTGAACACCGAACGAACAGAGGTCGAGAGGCAACGAATAGGACGTCTTTGGAATCGGCGATTCATTTTTGCTGCGGCCCGTTTAGGCAGATAAAGTCTGCTCCCGCAGTGGCCTGGCGACGATGAGTGCAAAAGGCCCCATACAGTTTGACCTTCTCAGCAACGCTAGGGACTCCCTTAAGCGGGCCGTGGAGTTAATGGCTTGGGGCGATATGACCTCCGACCACGCTAGACTCAAACACGCCATTACTAATGCAGCTCACACAATCGAACTGTTGCTGAAAGAGCGCCTGCGCCGCGAACATCCCGCGTTCATTTGGCAAAACGTCGATAAGTTTCGTAGCCTTCAGGCTCTTACTGTTACCCCAGAAACTGCCGTCAGCCGCCTGACTACATTATGCAATGTTACCTTCTCAGAAACAGATAAAACGAGCCTTCTCGCTCTCCGCACGACGCGGAACGCTATCGAACATTATGAGTGGCACGCTTCAGAAGTGGAGGCGAAAATCATCGTGGGCAACGCCCTAAGCTTCGCGCTGGGTTTCGCCGAAGAGCATCTTGGGATAGACCTGTCGGCCGAATTTAAGAACGACGACACATGGCGCATGTTGATTGAGCAGGCTCACGAATTCGCGCAAGCGCACAGTGCTCGCATCGCAACGAAGGCCTCCGACGGATTTCTTATGCGCTGCGATCAATGTGAAACTGAGACGGTGACCAGCGGGGGGAGTTGTCTTCTATGTGGACACTGGCAGGAAACAGGCGTTTTCAATTAGCGCCCGAGTCGATCAAGCAAGCGCGAACTAGTTTCAAAAGCCAAAGCGTCAGTCGACATGGTTTGGTGCACTATCATCGTAAACCATATTCGAGCGATGATGGCGCGATTTGGCAGTGAAGAGAAGCCCTTAGCTGAACTGATGGTTGGCTCGGTCATTGAAGCTACGAGCGCGCCGCAGCAATGCCGTCGTCTGGCAGTTCATTTGGGCGTGACTCACGGTAGGCAAAGCCGTAGCCTCGGGTGATCGTTTAAGTTGTCGGTCTGACGTCCGAGATTGTTGATGGATGCCCAAAGCGTGCAAGCATCGCGCCCGCCTCTAACCGGCGACAAAGCCCTTGTCTCGATAGATGATGACGAGTTTGGGCTCAATGAAACCATTGCTCGATTGTCCAATACGCTCGCGACTATGGTTCGCGGCGACGGATACGCGCTCGGCATTGAAGGCTCATGGGGGAGCGGAAAATCCACATTTGTCAATTTTATAAGCGAGCGGCTGGAGAGAATCTCAGGGCAACGTGTGCTTCGCTTCGAGCCGTGGCTCATCGGCGACAAAAGCGTGCTTATTGCCGCGTTCTTTGGTTTGCTGGCGACCGAGATCGATAGGATCGAAGAATCATCCGAATTCGGGTCGTCTTTCACGTCCTGGCAACTGCGCCGCGCCCGAACAAAATTGTCTAAGTCTATTCGGAAGTACGGGAGATATATCGGAGCGTTAGCGGGACCTGTTGGCGGCGCCGCATCGCTAGATCCGAGCGGCACCACTGCACTGGCGGCAATAGGGCTCAAGGGACTTGATAGGCTTATACCGTTCTTCGGAAATGCGGTCCCGCTCGAAAAACTGAAGGCCGAAATCGTTCAAGGGCTGAGAGAGCTGCGGCGAACGCATTCGGAAATCAGGTTTACCGTCGTCATTGACGACTTGGATCGTCTGCCTCCTGAAGAGGCTGTAGAGGTCTTACGCATGGTGCAAAAGGTGGCCGATTTTCCCTGCATCACGTACCTGATCTGCTACGACTCCAACGTATTGTCGGAACAGGTCCGCCATACGTTGCAGGTTGAGGATGGCCGTCGCTATACCGAAAAGATACTTCAGGAAGTCATTCACATCCCGCCGCAAGAGCCTTTCGCTCTCCGAAGGGCCCTCAAGAGGAAACTCAAGCAAGCTTTTCCTAAGGAGTTTGAGAGGATTCAGGGAGACCGCGATGCAGAGTACCGGCAGCATCTGTTCTTTGATGTTTGGGGTGGTACTTTTCTAACAACACCGCGGGACGTCGCCCGGCTATTCGATGCCGTTGCCTTAAGCTGGCCTCTGCTGCCACTCGAGTCGGACTTCTGCGATTTTCTGTGGCTGCAATTGCAGAAACTCAAATCGTACGAGATGTATACTTGGACTCGCGAGTATCTTCAAAATGTCGGTGCATATCGCGACGGGGGCCGCGCCGGAGACACCCAGCCTGGCGAAATGGCTCAATCTCTGTCAAAGCTGATGGAGAAGCATGGTTGGGCAAGCCGCGCATATATCTCTGGTATCAATAGCTTTCTCCCCGGCGTGGGTTCGTTCGCATTTGATGATGAGAGTAAGCGAAAGGTCTTTGACTTTACGCGTGACGAGCTGGGAAATTTCGAAGCCAAACACAGATTGGGAAGTCCGAGCCACTGGCGGCAATATTTTGCCTTTGAAGCACCATCATACGCGCTGAAGGATGGCGATCTTGTCGCATTTCGCAAAGCATGCGCGACCAGCGGAGGAAGAGCCAAGGCGTTCCTGTTAGAGTTGCTAAAGCGAGAGCATGAACGAAGAGGGCACTTCGTTGACCTACTGCTGGATCGACTTTTGGATCAACCCGCGGGCTCACTTTCGACGTCCGAAGCAGATGGCATGGCTTGGGCATTTGCGCTGACAATGGACGAATTGGCGGTCGAGACCGTGGGCATCCAGGAATTTGGGAGGAGTGAACTCTGGCGCAAAGCAGTTCATTTGGTGGAGAAGAATAAGCCGTCGAATTTCTCCGACATCGTAACCAGAGGGAAAGCCATCAATTGGCTGTCCCATTTGGTCCGCGATCTGGGCTTTGCCCACGGTCTACCGACGGGCAACAGATCCTACCCTGAAAACCAATGGCTCAGCCGTGAGGCGCTTGATGAAGCTGTGATACTCATCACCCGACGATACGAAACGTTCGGTGTGAAGAGGATAATCACCCTGCCGAGCCCCTTGGACGCACTCTATTGCTGGGTTCAGCTCGGCAACGCGTCCATTGCGAGGCAGTATATCGCTGCAGCAACTCGTGACGATGGGGGCTTTTTAAGTGCCCTCCAGGCAATGCGCGGTTGGCAAAGCAGCTCAGACACGGGCGTAACCCATCCGCTGCGCGACGATGTCGTCGGACTTTTCCTCGATAAGGGAGAGGCATTCTCGCGTTTGGAAGTGTTGGCAAACGCAGGTCGTCCGCGCGCGACTCGTAGAAAGGCCTCAGCGCTCTTGAAAGCTTGGCAAAGAAACGACAGTGCCAGGCAACCCGTGGCCGAAATAACAATCGACGATGCAAGCGACGAGCAAGTTATGTGAGAGTACGGGCAGTCCCCCCTCAAGTATTACTGCTTCTCAAGGACGCGATCTTGTGAGTTGCCATCGGGCTCGGTGGAGCAACGGGGCGAGGCGCGGAGCCCTCGGCATAGCGCGCACCGGACAAGGGTTCGCAGAGACGTCTGGCAAAATGAAGACTCTCGCTACGGGAAAGACCCGACGCGAAACGCAAGCTCGCTACTCCTTTCGATGCCGACGTCGTTAGTTCGTGGTGCCACCCGACGGTACGGCTTGGCGACGGCCTACCCCTGCTTCCCCGCAATGATCTCCTGCAACGTCGCCACATGCCGCGCGAACGCGCCTCGGCCAGTCGGGGTTGCGGTGACCGTTGTCTGCGGCTTCTTGCCGACGAATGCTTTCTCCACCGAAACGTAACCGGCCTTGGCCAGCGTCTCGATATGCGCACCGAGATTACCGTCGGTGGCGCCGGTCAGCTTCTTCAGGCGCGCGAACTCGAGGCCGGCGGTCGCAGGCAGCGCGTTCAGCGCCGCCATGATCTTCAGCCGCAACGGCTGGTGGATGATGTCATCGAGCTCGGCCATCAGATCCGTCGCATCCAGAGGCCGCCGAGGATCAGGCCTCCGCCATTGACGAAGGCCATCCAGAGCGGGAACGCCTCGCCGATGTAGAAGTAGCCGATCAGCGTCAGCGCGGAGATGCCGAGACCGATCGCCATGAAGGCATAGCCGAACCAGAGACCCGCCAGCGAATAGAACAGCATGAAGTAGAGCGGCCAGAACGTGCCGAGCTGGCGCGGGCCGAAATGACCGAGCAAATTGGTGCAGAGATAACCGAAGGCAAAGAACAGCACGAACACCAGAAGCAGCCTGACGTTGAACGCGGCGCCATGGGAGTGATGCGGCGGATTGAAAATGCGCAGCGCCACCAGACCGCCGGCGCCCAAAACGTCCGCGGCAACCCAGGCGTAGACCGCATAGACCGGCCACAGCCAGGTCACGAGATTGGCCGCGAACACCAGGACGCCCCACCAGACGGCGGCGTGGCTCGCCAGCTCATAGAGCTGCGATTGCTTCACGCGCTGGACGATGTCGTCGATGTCGGCCAGCGCCGCGGACGCCTCCTTGCTGTCGATCATGTCGTCCCTTTCTGTCCCTGGGCTATCTCGTATGACGCTCGGTGACAGCTGAGCAAGCGCCTCGTCCTTCGAGACGTCAGGCGGACTAGGCGGCCTGCTCCGGCCTCTCCCGCTTGCGGGAGAGGCCGACGCGACCCGGGCGATGCGCCAGCATCGTCCCGCGCGCGGCGGGTGAGGGCTCTCTCCACTTGGGGATTTTTTCCGCAATTCTCGACGATCCCATCGCGGCGACAGCCCTCTCCCCAGCCCTCCCCCGCTAGCGGGGGAGGGAGCCTACCGCCGATGCCGCTCCATCGTTCGCTCTCATATGCGGTTACCCTGTCATCAACGGGGCGCATCATGACTGCCCTGCCCCGCGCGTTGCGACGTCGTCGGCGATGACCGAGATCGCCTTCGGGTTGGTGACGATGCCCATGTGGTTGATGCCGTCGATGATCTTGACGTCGACCGACGGTTTGATGGCCTGCACGGTTTCCGCATATTTATCCGAGATCATCATCTCGTCCTCGGCGCCGCCGAAGATGGTGATGGGGCGCGTCGTGGCCGGAAGATCGACGCGATAGCCGCGGGTCGCGAAATTGCGCATCAGGCGATCGGAATAGGTGGCGACGAGATACTTTGCCGAAGTCGCGGGAACGGCGAGCGCGAGCACCGGAAGCTGCGCACAGCAGTCGATGCCGAGCTTGCGCAGTGCGGCGAGCGCGAAGAGGCGCGGCAGGTCGGCATTGGCCCAGCCGCCGGCATGCGGCTTGTTGGTCGGCGCGTCATAGCCGAGATAAGGCGCGAGCAGCACGGTGCGCACGAACATGTCCTGCATGATCGGCGTCGCGGCGACGCGCAGCGAGAAGCCGGCGCCGGCGGAATGGCCGATCAAGGTGAGCGGCAGCTCCGGCGCGGTCTTGCGGACCTCCGCGACGAAGTCGACGAGGTCGTCCTCAAGCTGGCCGACATAGCCGATGTCGCCGCGCGTGCCGGAGCCGCCATGGCCGCGGATGTCGAGCGCCCAGGTCTCCACGCCGCGCGCGGCGATCGCATGGGCCAGGGCATGATTGACGGTGCCGCTGGAGCCGGACGAGCCGTGGATGAAGATCGCGCCACGGCCGGTCGCGGGACCGGAGCCATTTCCGTTCCGATGGGATCGGAACGGGGCTCCGGATTCTTGTTTTGACGCGTTTTCTTCACGCGAACCGGCTTCCACTTCGCTTGAAAACGCTTTGGCAGCGTAGTGGCGGAAGCCGATCCAGGTGCCGTCGCGGGCCTGGAAGCGCTCCAGCGGCGGGAGGGTGGTCCAGTCGATGCCCTTGGCGGAGTCGGAGACCGATTTCATCTCCGGTGGTCGCTCGAGCGGGGTCGCGATCATGGCGGCCAGGATCAGCGCCACGCCGCCAACCGCACACAGGGCCCATTTCAGCCCGCTCAGAACGCCGCGTAGCAGTCGTATCGCCATGATCCACTCCCCTCAAACTGATCAACCATAGAGAACTCTATAATACAGAGTACTCTTCTGATCAATCCCCGGATTGGCGCGGCGCTGCAAAAATCCTTAACGTCGGGTCTGATCCCAACATGCCGAATCGTTTGCCGATGCCTTCAGCGGAACCCCTGCTCAACACTCCCGAATTCACCGTTTCCGAGCTCTCGCAGTCCCTGAAACGGACGGTCGAGGACACCTACGGCCATGTCCGGGTCCGCGGCGAGATCTCCGGCTTCCGCGGGGCGCATTCCTCCGGCCATTGCTATTTCGCGCTCAAGGACGAGAGCGCCAAGATCGAGGCGGTGATCTGGAAGGGCGTGCACGGCCGCATGCGCTTCAAGCCCCAGGAGGGGCTCGAGGTCATCGCCACCGGCAAGCTCACGACCTATCCGGGCTCCTCGAAATACCAGATCGTGATCGAGGCGCTGGAGCCGGCCGGCATCGGCGCGCTGATGGCGCTGATGGAGGAGCGCAAGCGGAAGCTCGCCGCCGAAGGCCTGTTCGACGAGGCGCGCAAGCAGCTGCTGCCGTGGCTGCCGGAGGTGATCGGCGTCGTGACGTCGCCGACCGGCGCCGTGATCCGCGACATCCTGCATCGGCTGGAGGACCGCTTTCCCCGCCACGTGCTGGTGTGGCCGGTGAAAGTTCAGGGCGAAGGCTCGGCCGAGCAGGTCGCGGCTGCGATCCGCGGCTTCAATGCGATTGCCCCGGGCGGCAGGATTCCGCGGCCCGACGTGCTGATCGTCGCGCGCGGCGGCGGCTCGCTGGAGGATCTGTGGTCGTTCAACGAGGAGATCGTGGTCCGCGCCGCGGCCGAGAGCATGATCCCGCTGATCTCGGCGGTGGGGCATGAGACCGACATCACGCTGATCGATTTCGTCGCCGACAAGCGCGCGCCGACGCCGACCGCGGCGGCCGAGATGGCGGTGCCGGTGCGCAGCGATCTCTTTGTCGAGGTCGGCGATCTCGGGCGACGCACCCGCGCCTATTGGCTGCGCAGCCAGGAGAGCCGTCGCAGCGAGCTGCGTGCGGCCGCGCGCGCGCTGCCGGCCGCCGGCGATCTGCTGGCGATCCCGCGCCAGCGGCTGGATTCGGCGGGGGCGTCCCTGCCCCGCTGCCTCAAGGCCAACACGCATGCGCATTTCCGCAGGTTCACCGCCGCAGGCGCCAAGCTGACGCTGCGGGTGCTGCATGGCCAGATCGCGCAGGCCGATCATCGCCTCACCGTGTGCGGCGAGCGGCTCGGACTGTCCACACGCTCGCTGCTGCGGCGACGGCGCGACCGCTTCGCCGGGCTGGAGGTGCGGTTGCGCGCCTCAAAGCTCTCCAATGCGCAGGCGCAGCGCAACGCGATCGCACGCCAGCGCGAGCGCACGCATCGCCTGGCCGAGCGCGCGGGCCGCGCGCTGGTGACGCTGTTGCAGCGGCTCGATGCCCGCGTCGAGAACAGCGGCAAGCTGCTCTCCGCGCTGTCCTATCGCGGCGTGCTCGCGCGCGGCTTTGCGCTGGTGCGCGACGAAGCCGGCCATCCCCTGCATGCGGCGGATGCGATCGGCCCGGGCGCGAGGGTCGAGATCGAATTTGCGGATGGCCGTGTGGGTGCGACTGCGGATGCGGATCGGCCTGCGGCCACAGCGAAGCGCGCGCCTTCGCAAGGCAAGGCGGCGGCGCAAGAGGCAAAGCCCGCGCCGAAGCGCGTCGGCAAGCCGGTGGATCAGGGGAATTTGTTCTAGGCGGGGAGAGGCGCAACATTCTCGGTGTCATTCCCCGCGAAAGCGGGGAATCCAGTACGCCGTGGCTTCTCGGTGAATCACAACCGTCCCGGCGTACTGGATCGCCCGGTCAAGCCGGGCGATGACAGTGGTATGTGGGACGCGTGCCACGAACTCGCTGTCGTAGCCCGCATGAGCGTAGCGACATGCGGGACCAGCGGCCCCGGATATCGCTACGCTCATCCGGGCTACAAGACTGCGCGTCTCAGCGGCAGGACAATCCCGCGTCGATCGTGGTCCAGAAGCCGCAATGCTCCGGCGCGCCGGCATGGGCTTCGAAGGAATGGGCTTCGAACAGGAAGACCGCGACGGTGAAGACGATCAGGGCGGAGGAGAACAGGGCGAAGCGGTTGCGCATGGCATTGCGTTTAATCGACATCGTGGTCGAATGATGGCGTTGCCACGGGTTGAAACCATCACGGCGCGCGGTCCGTAGATTCACGGTCGGCCCCGCTGCGGTGGAGCGTGTAGCCCGGGTGGAGCGGAGCGTAATCCGGGGTTCGCGCCACACACAACGACCTTCCCGGATTGCGCTTCGCTCGATCCGGGCTACGGCACTGCCATTACCGCGCCAGCCACTCCGCGACTTCCTTCTGCGACTCCGCGCGCGCCTGCGCATCGGTGCCGAGATGGCCGTGCTCGGGTGCGGCGGCATCAAGGCTGCCACTCGCGGCATGCACCGGCGTGTTGGCGCGGTCGAAATCGTGATAGGCGCCGGGATAGACCACGATCCGCGCGAGCGCGCTGCGGCCATGCGCACCATCGACCATCTGGCGGCAGGCCGGCGGCGACGAGACGTCGTCATTGCCGCCGATCAGCACCAGCGTCGGCACCCGTGTGCTCCAGCCCAGGCCTGCGGAAATCCGGCAGTCCGGATAGAACGCGATCGCGGCGCGGAAATCCGGGCCCACATCGCGCGCGAGGCTCTGCGGACGCACGGCCCAGAGCAGCGCGCTGGCGCCATTCGCCCATCCCATCAGGCTGACGCGGTCGCGCGCAACCCAACTCTGCCGCATCAACCAGGCGCGCGACGCCGCGATGTCGGTGACGCGTTCGCGCCGCGCCTTGACGTGCATCTCCTTGACGCGGCATTGCGGCCCGAGCTCGCGCGAGCCGTAGCTGTCGGGGAGCAGGACGGCGTTGCCGGATCTGAGCAGCCGCTCGGCCCAGTCGCGATAGCGCGGCAGGACGGAATCGGAATGGCCACCGAGACCGCCGCAGCCGTGGAGCGCAATCACGGTCGGAAACGGCCCGGTGCCCTCGGGCTTGTAGAGCTGCGCATGCAGCACGCCGGACGCGAGCGGAATCTCGACCGGCTGCGGCGCCGGCGACGCTTGCGCGGCCGAGATCAGGAACGTCAGGAACAGGGCGGTGAACGGAAGGCGCATCGAACTTTGCCGTTGGATCCTTCGCTCAAGCACTATCATGCGGAAACGGCGCCAAAACATCACAAACCGGTGGGTTTACCGGGCGGACAAGCCACCCTATTTATGCTACATCCCATCCAACACATCGTGCCCTCCATGTGATCCCGGAGCGGCCTTCCACGGAGACTTTCGACCGTGCTGAACAAGTTCGGCCCCTCGGGCCATGGCGAAGCGCAGGTGCAGTATCTCGACGGCGATTTCCGCGTGATCTCGCCGGGGACGTTCGTGCGTTGCGCGATCACCGATACGCGCATCCCGCTCGACGAGTTGAAATACTGGAGCGTGGATTTGCAGGAAGCCTACGCCACGCCCGCCGCCGTGCTCGAGCGGCATTATCCGGGCGCGCCCAAGCCGCAAGCGTGAGGCCGGGGGCGGTTGTTTCATTGAAGTCTCCTGATCGTGTGAGATCGATAGGAGCCCTGCGATGAATGTCGCCTGAATGGCGGTGCTGTAGGGTGGGCAAAGCGCAGCGTGCCCACCACATCACATCAATCTCGAACAAAGATGGTGGGCACGCTTCCGCTTTGCCCACCCTACGAGATCATCGCCTTGAGAACCGCCGCTCCCGCGCCTTGTAGAGATGGTCGCTGATCAGTTGCTTGAGCGCGGCCGGGTCGTCGAACTCGAGCTGGACGGCGAACGGCACGATGTCGTCCGGCACGCCTTCGCGGCCGTGCAGGCGCGCGAGATCTTTTTCCGTCGTCACCAATGTTTGCTGCTCGCGCCGGGCCTCCGCAGCGAGGGCTGCGATCTCGTCGTTCGAGAACATGTGATGATCGGCAAAGGCACGCGTAGCCGCGACCTCGATGCCGCCAGCGCGCAAGCTGCGGAAGAACCGCTCGGGATCGCCGATGCCGGCGAACGCGAACACCGGCTTGCCCAACAGTCTTGCAACCGACCCGGCGTCGGGTGTCAGCCGCGCGCGCAGCGCCGGCTTGTTGCGCTTGGCTAGCTCGGCGGCGAGATCGTCGGCGGCGCGGCCGCCGCCGATGATCACCAGCGCGTCGGTGCGCGCGAGCTGCGCCATCAGCGGCGCACGCAGGGGACCGGCCGGAAACACCCTGCCGTTGCCGAGGCCGCGCTCGCTGTCGATCACGATCAGCGAGGTGTCCTTGAGAAGACGCGGGTTCTGGAAACCGTCGTCCATCAGGATCACGGTGGCGCCTTGCGACTTCGCCAGCACGACGCCGTCGAGGCGGTCGCGCGCGACCGTGACAGAGACGTCGCGCGCCATCATCAGCGGCTCGTCGCCGATATCGGACGCGGTGTGACGCATCCGGTCGACCATCACCGGGCCCTTGAGGCTGCCGCCATAGCCGCGGCTGAGCACCACCGGCGTCTCGCCGAGCTCGCGCAAGAGCTTGGTCAGCGCCAGCACGGTCGGCGTCTTGCCGGCGCCGCCGACATGGTAGTTGCCGACGCAGATCACGGGGATGCCGGCGTCGACGCCCTCGCGCAGCATCCGCCGTTCGGTGATCGCGCCATAGAGCGCACCCAGCGGCCCCAATGCGTAGGATTCGAGCGAACGTGGCCGGTACCAGAAGGCCGGCTCACGCATTGGCGGCCCCCATCTCGATCCGCAACTGCAGAAGATAAGGCTCGAGCGCGGTCATGGTGCGGTTGAGCGCGCCGCCGAGATCCTCGACCACGCCGGCGCCCGACTGGTGGATCTTCTGGCGCAGGGCAGGATCGGCCAGCAGCTGGCCGAGCTGCTTGATCAGCAGTTCCTGCGTGTCGGCCTGGCGCGCGCCGCCGCTGCGATCGAGCGCCTCGTAGACATCGGCGAAATTGAAGACGTGCGGACCATGGACAATGGCCGCGCCGAGCTTGATCGCTTCGATCGGATTCTGGCCGCCATGGTGGATCAGCGATCCGCCCATGAACACGATCTCCGAGAGGCGATAGAACAGGCCGAGCTCGCCCATGGTGTCCGCAATATAAACGTCGGTGGCCGCCGTCGGCAATTCGTCGCGCGAGCGCAGGGCCGGCTTCAGGCCCGACGCCGTGATCAGGCCCGTGATCGAGGAGCCGCGATCCGGATGGCGCGGCACGATCACGGTGAGGAGCTGCGGGAAGAAACCGCTGAGGCTGCGATGCGCCGCCACCAGCATCTCCTCCTCGCCCGGATGGGTCGAGGCCGCGACGATGACCGGACGCCCGCGCGTCATCGCCATCAGCCGTTCGAGCTTGGCGGGATCGGCCGGGGGCGCCGGCACGTCGAGCTTGAGATTGCCCGTGGTGACGACGTCGCGGCCGCCGAGCGCCGAGAAGCGCGCGGCATCGGTCTTCGACTGCGCCAGACAAATGTCGAAACGCGACAGCAGCGCCGAGATGGTGCCTTGCATGCGGCGCCAGCGCGGGAACGAGCGCGGCGACATCCGCCCGTTGATCAGCACCATCGGCACGCGGCGCGCGGCGCCGGCCAGGATCAGGTTCGGCCACAGATCGGATTCGATGAACAGCGCCAGCGACGGCTTCCAATGGTCGAGGAAGCGCGCGACATAACGCGGGGAATCATACGGCACGTATTGATGGATGACGTCGGGTGGAAAGCGCTTTGCGACAATTGCGGCCGACGTGACGGTGCCCGAGGTGAGCAGAATGCGCAGGTTCAGATCGCGCAGGCGCTCGATCAGTGCCGCCGCGGCGAGGACCTCGCCGACGCTGGCGCCGTGAATCCAGACCAGCGGACCGTGCGGCCGCACGTCCCGGGACAGGCCGCGTCGTTCGCCGACGCGCGCGGGATCTTCCTTGCCCTGCTTCAGGCGCCGCTTGATTAGCACAGGCGCGAGCGGCACCAGGCCGCGCGCCAGGCGCCGGTACATCCGCAGCGTCAACGGCAGCGAGCCGGGCAGCGATTTAGGCATCTGCAGGTCCCGGCCGGCCGAGTTGCGCATAGGCGCGGCGGGTCGCCTCGTTCAAGGTCTCTTCCAGCTCGAGCCGCAGCGCTTCCATGGTGGCGGCGTTCGCATCCGGCGGAACGTGGATTTCCTTGATGCCGACCAATGCGCCCCGCCCGAACGGCAGGTTGATGGTGGTACGGTCCCAGTTCTTGAGCCGGACGAAGCGGCTGGTCGCCATCGCAAAAGGCATGATCGGCCGCCCCGATTCCCGTGCCAGCATGATGATGCCGAGCCCGGCCACGCGCGAGCGCTTGGGGACGTCGGCGGTCAGCGCGACATTACAACCGTCCTGGAGCGTCCGCACCATTTCCTTGAAGGCACCGACCCCGCCCTTCCGGTGAAACGCGCCGCCATGGTCGCCGGACCCGCGGATGGTGCCGATGCCGAGCCGCTCGGCGGCAATCGCGTTGAACTCGCCGTCGCGGTGACGGGAGATCAGGACCCTGGCCTTGTACCAGTCCTTGTTCTTGATGAAGGGGGTGAGGAAATGCTGGCCGTGCCAAAAGGCGAAGATCGCCGGGATCTGCGGCTCGACGCGGTCATAGACGTCAGGTGGATCGAACGTGAATTTGTTCGTCCACCAGACCAGACGCAGATATTCCGCCGCCAGGATTCCGACGGCACGCTGAACGAAGCTGCTCCTCAGCGTATTGCGAAGCAGCTTTTTCAACGCGCCGGTTCTTGATTCGGGTCGAGCAGCCGGTGGAGATGGACGATGAAATAGCGCATCTGCGCGTTGTCGACCGTGCTCTGCGCCTTGGCCCGCCAAGCGGCGTGCGCGGTCGCATAGTTCGGATAGAGGCCGACGATCTCGACGTCGTCGAGGTTCTTGAAGGTGTTGTGCTCGAGATCGACGAGCTCGCCGCCGACGACGAGGTGGAGCAGTTGTTGCGGGGCACTATCTGGCATCGGTTCTGTTCCTAACGGGCTGCCCGGCAAAGCAGTGTTCGACAAGCACGAGAAAGCGCTTCACGGCAAGGGGCGGTTTCGAAAATGCGAGACAATGCTCGCATGACGATCGCGACCCGCTGCCACCAGCACCCCATGCGTGACTTGCCGGCGGTTATAGAGGATGGGATCTCCGGAGAGATCGCTCATCCTACCATCGGCTTCCTGCACGATCAAATCGGCCGCCGCAAGGTCCCAATCATGACTGTTGCCGCCCGCAAAAGCCGCATCCAGCGCGCCATGGGCGACCCGGCACAAACGCAGCGCGAGCGAACCGATTCGCGGATGCAGCGTGATCTCGCCCAGCGACGGCTTCAGGCGCTCGACCAGGGGCTTCGGACCCGCGACACGCGAGAAGTCGAGCCCGGATCCCGCCGTCGCCTGCACCGGCCTGTCGTTGAGGGTCGTGCCGTGGCCGCGGGCGGCGAAGAAGAACTCATCGCTGGTCGGCGCGAACACCGCGGCGAGAACAGGCGAGGCATCCTCGACCAGCGCGACGCTGACGCACCATTCGTCGTGGCCGTTGAGGTAGTTGCGGGTGCCGTCGATGGGATCGACGATCCAGGTCAGGCGCCGCGTCAGCCGCACCTCGTCGTCGGCGCTCTCCTCCGACAGCCAGCCATAGTCGGGCGTCGCCGCGCGCAGGCGCGCTTCCAGGAGATCGTTGACGGCAATGTCGGCTTCCGAGACCGGCGAGGACGCGCCCTTGGTCCACTTCTTCAGCTCGGTGCGGAACATCGATTGCGCGAGTGCGCCCGCCTCCCGCACCGTGTCTTGCAGCAGCGCCGCGTCGCGTGTCAGGATGGCTTCACCTGTTGCGTTCGCGTCAACGTCCGCCAAGCGTCAAACCCTCGATGCGCACCGTCGGCGCGTTGACGCCGTAGCGGAACTCGAGATTGTTCGCCGGCTGCATCGACTTGAATATCTCGAACAGATGGCCGGCGATCGTCACCTCGCTCACGGGATAGGTGAGTTCGCCGTTCTCGATCCAGAAGCCGGAGGCGCCGCGGCTGTAATCGCCGGTCACGCCGTTGACGCCCGAGCCGATCAGATCGGTGACGTAGAACCCCTGCTTGATGTCGGAAATCAGTTCGGCCGGCGTCGGCGTGCCGGGTTCGAGATGCAGATTATACGGCCCGGGCGACGGCGAGGAGGAGACGCCGCGATGGGCATGGCCGGTGGTGGTGAGACCGAGCTCACGCGCGGTGGCGCAATCGAGCAGCCAGGTCGTCAGCACGCCTTCGTCGATCAGCGCGATCTTCTTCACGGCAACACCTTCGGCGTCGAACGTCTGCGAGCGCAGGCCGCGTTTGCGTAAGGGATCGTCGATGATGCGGATGTTCTTGGCGAACAGCTGCTGGCCGAGCTTGTCCTTCAGGAAGCTGGTCTTGCGCGCGATCGAAGCGCCATTGATGGCGCCGACGACGTGACCGACCAGCGAGCCCGCGACGCGCGGATCGAACACCACGGGCACCTTGCAGGTCTCGACCTTGCGTGGATTGGCGCGAGCGACGGTGCGCTCGCCCGCGGAACGGCCGACGATCTCCGGCGACAAGAGGTCGGCACCATGCGGCGCCGAGGTGAAGTCGTAGTCGCGCTCCATGCCGGTGCCGTCGCCGACAATGGCGGTGGCGGAGATGCCCTGGCTGGAACGCAAATAAGAGCCGTGGAAGCCGGTGCTGGTGACGAGCACCATGCCGCCCATGCCGGCGGAGGCCGAGGCGCCGCCGGATTTGGTCACGCCCTTCACACCGAGCGCCGCAGCCTCGGCTTCGAGCGCGCGCCGCTCGAGCTCCGAGGTCGCGGGCACGTCGGGGTCGAGCAGATCGAGATCGGGGAAGTCGCGCGCGAGCAGTGCGGGATCGGCAAGACCGACATATTTGTCGTCGGGCGCGACACGCGCCATCGCAACCGCTCGCTCGGCAAGCTTGGTCACGGCATCGCCGCTGGCATCGTTGGTCGAGACCACCGCCTGGCGCCGGCCGACCAGCACGCGCAAGCCGACATCGTCGCCCTCGGAACGTTCGGATTCCTCGACCCGGCCGTCGCGCACCTCGACGCCTTGCGAGACGCCACGCACGGCAACCGCATCGGCCGCATCCGCGCCGGCGCGCCTGGCAGCATCCACCAGCCGCTGCGCGAGATCGGAGAGCGCAGACTGATCGAATAGGTCGCGACTGGCTGTGGACGAATCCTTGGGCGAAAGCGTCGAGCTTGGTGAAGGGTTCACAAACGAAATCCTGTTGGGGCGGGCTGCGGGACCGGAACCCACAGATGTGCCCTGATTGCGCGGACTTCAAGCATTTTCAGCCCACCAAGAGCTCAGATTCGCACCTTGCGCGCAACGTCTCGTCAATCATGCGCGCCAAGGTCTTGTCAATCATGCGCGGCGGTGAGGTTGGATTAACCAGCCTTTTTAAGCGGTTTCGGAAAGGCGCGCGCTAAGGTCCTCACATCGACCGGGAACATAATCCCGGCGGGGAGAACGAAAGCCGTGAGGCGTCAAACAGCAACAAGCGGGATCGCTCCCGCCGGGGGGGGGGGGGGGGGGGGGGGGGGCCCCCCGCCCCGGGCGGGGGGGGGGGGGGGGGGGGGGGGGGGGGGGAGGCCCGGGGGGGGGGGGGGGGGGGGGGGGGGGCGCGCGCGGGGGGGGGGGGGGGGGGGGGGGGGGGGGGGGGGGGGGGGGGGGGGGGGGTGTGGGGGGGGGGGGGGGGCGGGGGGGGGGGGGGGCGGCGGGGGGGGGGGGGGGGGTGGGGTGTGGG
>NZ_JBVVPL010000064.1:0-25620 GCF_055807615.1 Bradyrhizobium sp. MV1.5
TGCGATATGCCCTGGCCACAGCATCGCGTAACGACTGCGGCCTGTGGTAATGGATCCTGGCTTTCGCCAGGACGACACTGAGCATGTGGTCGATCGCGCCGCTCACATCGACGGCCCTCATTCCGGTGCCGCCCCCACCGGTGGGCCGCCGGGCGGGCGGTGCAGGAATGTCAGCGAGACGTAGGCGCCGGCCCAGGAGCCGATCGCCGCGAAGGCGACATAGAAGGCGTTTTCGGTGTAGCTGATCACCGCATAGGAGGAGAGCATGTACCAGACCGCGCTCCAGTTCGCCGCGGGCACGCGCTTGCGCGCGATCACGGCCGAGGTGAACATGACATAGACCGCGTCGGTGGCCGCCGTTGCGATGAACACGGCGCCTGCGGTGAGGGGATCGATGGCGGCCATTGCATGTCCTTGTGTGCTAATGAGATGATCGCAAACTAGAGGGAGAGAAGGGTCATGCAAAGCCCCGCCGAGATTCTCAGTGACATCTGGACAGCCGCCGGCGGTGACGCCGCCGCGCTTGCACGCGTGCGGCTGACGGGCGAGGAGCCGCAAATCCCGTCTTCGTTCCGCGTCGCAATTGCCGGCCAGACGACGATCGCCGCCGCCGGCCTTGCCGCCGCCGAAATCTGGAGATTGCGCAGCGGCGAGGCGCAGGACGTTAGCGTCGACCTGCGCCATGCCCTCGCCGAATGCCGCTCCGAGCGCTACTTGCGCGTCGACGACGAGCCGCCGCCGCCCGCCTGGGACGCCATCGCCGGCGTCTACAGAACCGGCGACAACCGCTTCGTCCGCTGCCACACCAATTTTCCACATCATCGCGACGCCGTCTGCAAGGTCCTCGGCTGCGAACCCGAGCGCGAGAAGGTGCAGGCCGCATTGAAGCAATGGAAGGGCGGGGATTTCGAGACTGCGGCTTACGCCGCGGGCGGCGTCGTTGCCCTGATGCGCTCCTACGACGAATGGTCGGCGCTGCCGCAGGCCCGCGCGCTCGCCGAATTGCCGCTGGTCTCGATCGAGAAGATCGGCGAGGCCCCGCCGAAGCCATGGCCGCAACGACCGCCAAAAGGCGATCGCCCGCTCGCAGGCCTGCGCGTGCTCGATCTCTCTCGCGTCATTGCGGGCCCCGTCGCCGGCCGAACGCTCGCCGCGCACGGCGCAGATGTGCTGCTCGTGTCAGGCCCCGCGCTGCCGGCGATTCCGTGGCTGACCATCGACACCGGCCGGGGCAAGCTCACCACCTTCATCGAGTTGAAGAGTGAGGCCGGCAGAGCGCAGATGCGCGCGCTGTTGAAGGACGCCGACATCTTCTCGCAAGGCTATCGCCCGCGCGCGCTCGCCGCTCTCGGCTTTACGCCGGAGGACGCGGCGACAATCAATCCCGGCATCGTCTACGTGACGTTGTCGGCCTATGGCCATGCCGGTCCCTGGGCGGAACGGCGCGGCTTCGATTCGCTGGTGCAGACCACGACCGGCTTCAACCATGCCGAGGGACAGGCTGCTGGCATCGATGGGCCGAAGGAATTGCCGGCGCAGATGCTCGACCACGCCACCGGCTATCTGATGGCGTTCGGCGCGATGATGGCCAAGGCCCGCCAGGCCCGCGAAGGCGGCAGCTGGTACGTGCGCGTGTCGCTGGCGCAGACCGGGCGCTGGCTGTGGAATCTCGGACGGCTCGAAAATGGCCTGAACACCCCGGACATTACGGGCGAGGCTGTACATGCTGCATTCATCGAGAGCATGCCATCTGGCTTCGGCACGTTGAAGGCGGTGCGCCATTCAGCACTGCTGTCGAAGACGCCGGCGCGATGGAGCCGTCCGGCGATGCCGCTCGGCAGTCATCCGGCAGAGTGGCCGGTGACAAGCTGACGTGAAGCTGACGTGTCGCAAATTTTTAACGCAAACCGAAAGGCGCCCGGCGTTTTTTAGGTTGTTTGAAATCACAATTCGGCACTATTAGCGCGACCGATGACGCCGGCATCCGCCGCTATCATCGCAGACATGACCGGGCTCCATGGTAGTTGAAAATACCAAGCGATTGCAGGTGCTTACAAAACAACGGGTGATTACATCCGTAGTTTTACTAGCTCTTGCCGGTGCCGGGGCCTACGGCTTCCTCCATGCGGGAGCCAAGGAGAAGAGCCACTCCGAGATCTCCAGCCAGTCGCGCAGAAATGCGCAGAACTTCACGCCGACGCCGTCGGAATGGGCGACGCTGACGATCGAGCCGGTCAAGGCCAAGACCTTCCGTGCCGAGTATGTCACCGAGGGCAAGGTCGCAGTCGACGAGGACCGTTCGACGCCGGTGTTTTCGCCCTATGCGGGGCGAGTGACCAAGCTGCTCGCCAAGCCCGGCGAGGTGCTGAAGCAAGGCCAACCGCTGTTCACAATCGAGGCCGCCGACACCGTGCAGGCCCAGAACGATTTCATTGCGGCGATGAGCTCGCAGAATAAGGCGAAGTCGGCGATCGATCTTGCCGATATCCAGTTCAAGCGTGCCAAGGACCTCTACGAGGGCCATGCCATCCCCCTGAAGGACTATCAGCAGGCGGAAGCGACCCAGGTTCAGGCGCAGAACGACATGCGCTCCTCGGCGACGGCGCTGGAAGCCGCGCGCAACAAGCTGCGTATCCTCGGCTTCACGGATCAGACCATCAAGGCGTTCCAGGACAAGGGCGTCATCAACCCGGAAGTCACGATCTATTCGCCGATCGCGGGCACGGTCGTGCAGCGTAAGATCGGCCCCGGCCAGTACGTCAATTCCGGCGCCAGCGATCCGGTCTTCGTGGTCGGCGACCTCTCCTCGGTCTGGCTCACCGCCTTCGTGCGCGAGAGCGATGCGGCTGCCGTGTGCGTCGGGCAGGACATCACCGTCAACGTGATGGCGCTGCCGGGCCGTCCCTTGACCGCCAAGGTCAACTACGTCGCCGCCGCGATCGATCCGAACACCCGTCGCCTGCTGGTCCGCGCCACCATCGACAACAAGGACGGTCTGCTGAAGCCGGAGATGTTCGCCAACGTCACGATCTATTCGTCCGGCGACCGCGCCGCGCCGGCGGTACCGAAGCAGGCCTTGATCTACGAAGCCGACAAGGTCCGCCTCTGGGTCGCACGCGAGGACAAGTCGGTCGAGCTGCGCGAGATCAAGATCGGTCTCATCAATGGCAACCTCGTCGAGGTCACCAGCAATCTGAAGCCCGGCGAGCAGGTGGTCACCAAAGGCAGCCTGTTCATCGACCGCGCGGCGTCCGGCAGCTGATCGACGGGCCGGAAAAAGACAAGCTGAAGACCTGAATGGATCGCCTCGTCGCCCTTGCCGTCAACCGGCGCTTCCTGATGGTCGGGATGTTCGTCGCCGTGCTCATCGGCGGCCTGATCGCGTTCAACCAGCTCAACATCGAGGCTTATCCCGATCCGACCCCGCCGATGGTCGACATCGTGACGCAGAGTCCGGGCCTGTCGGCGGAGGAGATCGAGCGCTACATCACGATTCCGATCGAGACCCAGGTCGCAGGTCTGAAGAACCTCACGACCATTCGCACCATCTCGCTCTACGGCCTCTCCGACGTCAAACTGCAGTTCTCCTTCGCTTACACCTATGACGAGGCGTTGCAGCAGGTCTTAAACCGCCTGGCGCAGCTCGCGCCACTGCCCGGCAACGTGCAGCCGCAGATCTCGCCGCTCAGTCCAATTGGCGAAATCTTCCGCTACCGTCTCGTCGGCCCGCCGAACTACAGCGTGCTCGACCTCAAGACCATCCAGGACTGGATCCTCCAGCGCCGCTTCCGCGCCGTGCCCGGCGTGATCGATGTCACCGGCTGGGGCGGCAAGAGCAAGACCTACGAGCTCCAGGTCGACTTCAACAAGCTGGTCGCCAACGGCCTGACGCTGCCGCAATTGCTTCAGGCGGTCGGCAATTCCAACGTCAATGTCGGCGGCAACACCGTCAATATCGGTCAGCAATCGGCCGTGGTGCGCGGCGTCGGCCTGATCCGCTCGATCGACGACCTCGCCAACACCATGGTCTCGCAGACCAACGGCAATCCGGTGCTGGTCAAGGACGTCGCCACCGTCACCGTCGGCCAGAAGCCCCGTCTCGGCATCGCCGGCCTCGACGAGGCCGACGACATCGTGCAAGGCATCGTCCTGATGCGCCGTGGCGAGCAGAGCTCGCCGACCATCAAGCGCGTGCACCAGCTCGTTCAAACCATCAACGACTCCAGCATCCTGCCGCCCGGCGTGCGTATCGAGCGCATCTACGACCGTGGCGACCTGATCGACCTCACGACCCACACCGTGCTGCACAACATGGTGATCGGCATTCTGCTGATCGTGCTGCTGCAGTGGATCTTCCTCGGCGATCTCCGCAGCGCGCTGATCGTCGGCGCCACCATTCCGTTCGCGCTGTTCTTCGCGGTGATCATCCTGGTGCTGCGTGGGGAATCGGCGAACCTGCTGTCGGTCGGCGCGATCGATTTCGGCCTGATCGTCGATGCCACCGTCATCATGGTCGAGGCAATCTTCCGGCGCCTGACCCAGACGACGCCGATGTCGGAATCCGAACAGATGTCGTCCGAGACGCTGTTCGGCATGAAAAGCCACGCCATCCTCAGCGCGGCGGCCGATGTCTCACGTTCGATCTTCTTCGCCGCGGCGATCATCATCGCGGCCTTCCTGCCGCTGTTCACGCTCTCCGGCGTCGAGGGCAACATCTTCGGGCCGATGGCGCGCACCTATGCCTACGCGCTGGCCGGCGGTCTGCTTGCGACCTTCACCGTCACTCCGGCGCTGTCCTCGATCATCCTGCCCGCGCACGTCAGGGAGACCGAGACCAGGGTGATGCTGATCCTGCATCGGATCTACATGCCGGTGCTGCATTGGGCGGTCGCCAACCGCGGCATCATGCTCGGTGGCGCGTTCGGCCTCGTGCTGATGACGGTTGCGCTCAGCCGGTTGCTTGGCCTCGAATTCCTGCCGAAGCTGGAGGAGGGCAATCTCTGGATCCGCGCCACGCTGCCGCCGACCATCTCGCTCCAGGAAGGCAACTCCTACGTCAACGAGATGCGCAAGGTGATCCGCGCGCGGCCTGAAGTGGAATCCGTGGTGTCGCAGCACGGCCGCCCCGATGACGGCACCGACGCCGCCGGCTTCTTCAACGCCGAGTTCTTCGCGCCGCTCAAGCCCGCGAGCCAATGGCCCGGCACCCGCGACAAGGAAGAGCTGACCGCGCAGCTGCTCAAGCAGCTCGACGATCGCTTCCCCGGCGTCGAGTTCAACTTCTCGCAATATCTCCAGGACAACGTCTCCGAAGCCGTCTCCGGCGTGAAGGGCGAGAACTCGATCAAGCTGTTCGGCAGCGATCTCCAGGCGCTGACCGACACCGCCAACAAGATCAAGTCGGTGCTGGCAACCGTGCAGGGCGTCACCGACCTTGCCGTGTTCACCTCACTGGGGCAGCCGACCATCCAGATCGACATCAACCGTGCCAAGGCCGCGCGCTATGGCCTTGCGCCGGGCGACATCAACGCTACCATCAAGGTCGCGATCGGCGGCGACACCGCCGGCGACATCTACGAGGCCGGAAGCGACCGCCACTTCCCGATCATCGTTCGTCTTGCGCCGGAATTCCGCAGGAGCGCAGAGGCGATCCAGAATTTGCGGATCGGCGCGCCCGGACCGAACGGCACCGTCACGCAGATCCCCCTGAGCGAGGTCGCCACCATCAGCCTGGTCTCGGGTGCCGCCTACATTTATCGCGAGCAGCAGGAGCGCTATCTCCCGATCAAGTTCTCGGTACGTGAACGCGACCTCGGCAGCGCCATCCGCGAGGCGCAGCAGAAGATCGCCGATCAAGTGCAGCTGCCGCCCGGCGCGCACATGGACTGGGTCGGCGAATTCGGCAATCTCCAGGACGCGATCCGGCGATTGTCGATCGTGGTGCCGATCTCGCTCGCGCTGATCGGCGTCCTGCTCTGGTTCAATTTCGGCTCGATGACCGACACGCTGCTCGCCATGAGCGTGATCCCGATGGCGATCTTCGGCGGCGTGCTCGGTCTCTTGATCACCGGCACCGCCTTCAGTGTCTCGGCGGCGATCGGCTTCATCGCGCTGTTCGGTATCGCCGTGATGGACGGCATCATCATCCTGTCGCAGTTCAACCAGCTCATCGAAGAGGGCATGGACCGCATGAGCGCGGTGATACGCACCGGCGAATTGCAGCTTCGGCCGGTGCTGATGACCTGCGTCGTCGCCGGCATCGGCCTGTTGCCGGCCGCGCTGTCGGAAGGCATCGGCTCGCAGGTGCAGAAGCCCCTCGCGGTGGTCGTGGTGACTGGCATGATGCTGGCGCCGGTCGTGATCCTGGTGACGCTGCCGGTGCTGATCTCCTTCTTCTCCCGCCGCGCACGCTGACGTCAAAACCCGTAGAGTTGCGCCGGGTTATCGACCAGGATCTTCTTGCGTACATCCGCATCCGGCGCCCACACCGGAAGCTGGTTGAGCAGGCGGCCGTCGTCGATCTGGTAAAGCGGCGCGATGTCGGTGGCTTTGCGTCCCTCGACACGGCTCGAATCCGGATGCGGCCAATCAGTCCCCCAGACGATGCGGTCCGCATTCGCCGCGATCAGTGCGCGCGCATAGGGCGCCATGTCCTGATAGTCGGGCGCCAGCTTCGATGAGCGATAGGCGCCGGAAATCTTAACATAGGCCTTGCCGGATTTCACCAGCGCGACCAGGTCGGCAAATCCCGGCTGCTCCAGCCCAAGCGAGGCCTCGAGGCCGCCGAAATGGTCGAATACGACGGGGACCGGCGCCGTCTCGACGAGGTCCTTGATCGCGGAGATCATGGGAAGCGTGGTGTAGAGCTGCACGTGCCAGCCGCGCGCCTTCATGCGCTCGACTGCGGCGGTGAAGCGCGGCCGGCCGACATTGGGGTCGTTGACGCCGCCGGTCGCGAGATTGAGGCGGACACCGCGAAAGCCGTCTGTTTGCATCGTGTCGAGCTGGGCGTCGGTCGTTTTGTCGTCGATCACGGCGACCCCGCGCGCGGCCGCGCCACGCGCCTTCATGCCGAACAGCGTCGAGGAATTATCGGTGCCGTAGACACTCGGTGTCACGATCACCACGCGCTCGATATGCAGTGCCTTGTGCAACGCGGCCATTTCTTCGGGGCTCGCCGGCTCCGGCGTGTAGACGCGGCCGGCAAAAAACGGAAACTTCTCGACATCGCCATGGATGTGGGTGTGACAGTCGCAGGCATGGGCAGGGACGTCGAAATTGACCGGCGTGGCGGGCTGCGCGGCACGTGCGTGGGCTTTGTTGGACATGGCAACTCCGGCGGCAAGGGAGGCAAGCAGGACGCTGCGTCGGCTGAGCATGGTTTCTCTCCCTGTTTTGTTATTTGGCAGTGGCGTCGCGACAGTATCACATCAGCCCGGCAGCCGCTGCGCTTCGCTGCATAGCTGCTCGACGAGGCCCACAAGAGGGCGTGAGCCGTCGACGCGCACGATCGGGCAGGGCAGCTTCGCGAGCCACGCCTCATCTTTTGCGAGACTGCGGCCGTCGCGATCGCCGGCTTCGTAGTGCGAGGCCCAGTCGACGAACGACTCCGCCTCCTCATGACGCCAGCCGCCCTGTGCGACGGCATCCGCTCCGAAATGCGCAGCCTCGCGGCCACGCAGGCGCTGCAAGCGAAGCTCGCGCGGCGTCCTCACAAAGACGACGAGATCGAAGAATGGGACGAGCTCGTCGCCCCAGCCGGTGACGGTTCCGCTCAGCACCCAATCGAGCCGCGGCAGAAACATCTCGCGCATCAGCCGCAAACGTTCGGCGGCAGGGCGTGTCGTCTGGTAGGGCGGCGCGGTCGGCAGCCAAAAATAATCATCACTGTCGTGATGCGGCAACGCCAGCCGGCTCGCGAGCGCGCGGCCGATGGTCGTCACGCCGGAGCCCGAAGCTCCCATCAGATGGATGCGGCGGCTTTTCATGTTCACGTCCAGCGACTGCCCGAACCGATTTCGCGGGTCGGCGGCGTGCTCCCTCAAGCCGCTCGGCGGCGCTTCGACATTCGCCCGCTTGTCGCGGGTTGGGCGGACAATGTCAGGCCTAACGCTCCGACAATGCGCATGACCGTGCCAAACTCAGGATTCCCGGTCTCTCCGAGCGCCTTGTACAGGCTTTCGCGGTTCAAGCCGGCTTTCTTCGCGATCGCGCTCATGCCGCGCGCACGAGCGACAAGGCCGAGTGCGTCGCGCACGAAATCAGCATCGCCGGTCTCTAATGCGGCCGCAATATAGGCGGCCTGACGTTCTTCTGTGTTGAGATAGTCGGCGGCGTCGAAGCGCGTCGTCCTGGATGCCGCCTTGACGCTCGTTTTCGCTGCCTTTGGCATCACATTGTCTTCGCCAGTTGCTGGGCTAGCTTGATGTCCTGTCGCTGCGTGCGCTTGTCCCCGCCACACAGCAGGATCACAATCTGCGTTCCGCGCTGCACATAGTAGATCCGATAGCCCGGTCCGTAGTCGATGCGCATTTCCCGGACGTTGCGACCGACGCTCTTGCTGTCGCCGGGATTGCCCATCTCCATGCGGCGAACGCGGGCCGTGATCCGGGCAACCGCGCTGGCGTCCTTGAGGCGGGTCAGCCACTCCGAAAAATGCTCGGTTTGCCTCGCCTCGATCGTGAGGTGCGAATGTAGCCCATGGGCTACAAAATGTCAAAGGAGGGTGGCGAAAGGCGTTGCGGACGCTACTGCCCAGACGGCGTGCGCAGGCCGTGCCAGGCGTCGCGGACCTGATGGTAGTGCACCTCGGGCAGATAGTCCGGCGTGTTCAGGCTCAAGGTCTTGACGTCGAGATGACCGACGGCGCTGAGCAGCGTGTAGGAGGCGATGACGCGGTCGCGATTGGCGCCGATCAGGCGGGCCTTGGCCTG
This sequence comes from Bradyrhizobium sp. MV1.5, assembly GCF_055807615.1. NCBI lineage: Bacteria > Pseudomonadati > Pseudomonadota > Alphaproteobacteria > Hyphomicrobiales > Nitrobacteraceae > Bradyrhizobium > Bradyrhizobium sp. MV1.5. The sequence continues at coordinate 8,934 of NZ_JBVVPL010000064.1, forward strand.
GATCAAATCGGCCTGCGAGTTCAGCACATCCACCGTCGTGCGCTGTCCGCCGGCCGCCTCGCGCTGCACGCCCTGGAGCGCGACGGTCGCGGCCTTCACTTCGGACTCCGAGGCCGAGACCGCGATCTTGGCGCCTTCATTGGCAACCCAGGCGCTGACCGCCGCCGTGCGCGCCTGGTTGCGCACCTGGTCGAGCACGAGCCGGCTCTGCGCCGTGATTTCCTTGGCCTGCCGGGTCTGCGCGGCGGCCTGGCCGCCGTCGTAGATCGGCACGGTGACATTGGCGACGATGGATGCCTGGTCTTCGGCGAAGGTGCCGAGCGTCGGGTCGTTGTTGCGGCTCTTGCTGGCGCTGCCCTGGACGCTGGCGCTCGGCAGCAGTGCGCCTTCGGCGACGCGGATGTTGGTGGAGGCGACATCGACGTCGAAGCCCGCCGCCATCACCGCCGGGTGCTGGCGGATCGCCATCGTCAGCGCGTCCTCGCGGCTCTTCGGCAGATAGCGGTCGACGACTTCGGCGACTCGAAGCTGCGACGGCGCGTTGCCGATCACTTGCGCGTAGATCGCCTGGCTCACCGCCAGCGCGACTTCGGCGGCGTTGAGATCGGAAAGCCCGCGGTTGAGCCGCGCCTCGGCCTGGGCGCTGTCGGTCGGCGTGACGTCGCCGGCGTTGAGGCGCCGCTGGGTGACCGAAAGCGTTTCGCGCAGGAAGGCGACGTTGGAGCGCTGCGCCTCGACCAGCGACTGGTTGGCGAGCACATTGGTGTAGGCGGTGACGGCGTCGAGCAGCACGCCCTGGCCGACGTTGCGCAGCGCCTCGCGGCCCGACTGTACCTGGAGTTCGGCGGCGCGCACGTTGTTGGCGGTGCGGAAACCGTTGAACAGGGTCTGCGACACGGTGACGCCGATGATCCACGGCTTCAGATTGGCGGTCTGGATGGTGTTGTCGGGCAGCAGATTGCGCACCGATTGCAGCCCGGCGCTGAGGCTTGCCACGATCTGTGGCCGGTAGCCGGCGAGGGCCTGCGGCACGTTCTCGTCGGTGGCGCGCTGCCGCGCACGCTCGGCATTGAGCTGCGGATTGGTCTGGTAGGCCTTGGCGAGCGCCTCCGGCAGCGCTTCCGCCCGTGCGGCGGAGGGCAGGGCGCAACAGAGCGCCAGCGTGGTCCATGTCGCGAGCACAGGAGCCACGCCCGATCGATGCCGCGTCATCACGCGACCAGCTCTGGCGGCACGCCCAATCATGTAATCCGCAAATCCCGGCTGTCCGCCCCCGCCGACGGCGGCTCTCTTAACTGTTTAACCAGCCGAGGTCTCGCAGGCAAACTGCCGCGGGGGAAACCCCCATGTATTCCGTGCTTGTTGCAGCTACATCACAGGGATTCTGCGGGAAGGGCAGAGTCTTACACCAGCCTGACCGCTCGCCTCCTTACCGGTTCTTGTTCACCGGCTTCCGCTTCTCGATGAACGCCGCCATGCCCTCGGAGCGGTCCTCCAGCGCGAAGGTCGAGTGGAACAGGTTGCGCTCGACGCTCATGCCCTCGGCGAGCGTGGTCTCGAAGGCGCGGTTGACCGCTTCCTTGGCCATCGCGACCGCGGGCCGCGACATCGCGGCGATCTTCTCGGCCGCGGCCATCACCTCGTCCATCAGCTTGTCGGCCGGCACGATGCGGCTGACGAGGCCGCTGCGCTCGGCTTCGGCTGCATCCATCATGCGGCCGGTGAGGCAAAGGTCCATCGCCTTGGACTTGCCGATCGCGCGGGTCAGGCGCTGGGTACCGCCGATGCCGGGGATGGTGCCGAGCGTGATTTCGGGTTGGCCAAATTTGGCGGTGTCGGCGGCGATGATAAAGTCGCACATCATCGCGAGCTCGCAGCCGCCGCCCAGCGCATAGCCCGCGACCGCAGCGATCGTCGGCTTGCGGCAGCGCGCGACCCGATCGCCGCCGATCGCGGCAAAATCCTCCGAGAACATGTCGATGAAGCCTTTCGGCTGCATCTCCTTGATGTCGGCGCCGGCGGCAAAGGCCTTCTCGCTGCCGGTCACGACGATGCAGCCGATGGCGTCATCGGCTTCGAGATCGTCGACGGCCGCGGCGATCTCGCGGAAGACGCCGAAGGAGAGTGCGTTGAGCAGCTTCGGCCGGTTCAGCTTGATGATGCCGACCGCGCCTTTGCTTTCGACAATGATGTGTTCGAACGTGCTCATGCTCCACCCACGCTTTTGGTTGAGCAGGCAATGTGCCCGCTGACGCGGTGGGCTTCAAGAGGCGCCAAAAGCCATCGGAGCAAGAACGGCCGGAACACGCGGCAAAGATACGCGTTCCGGACGCGGTCCCGCGAACCGGCGATCAGGCCGAAATCAAGCCAAAGTCACGCCATGAACATGCGCGCGGCGGAGGCCAGCGTCAGCAGCGTGCCGACGCCGATGAAGATTTTTCCGATCAGGGAGCTCTGGTCCCAGGCCGAGCTCTGCTGGCTGCTTGCCATCACCGGTGCCGGACGTGGCTGCGCATCGGTTGCGGCGATCACCGTCTTCTGCGCCGGCGCGTTGTCCTGTTGCACGGCGCGGTCGATGTCGTTGAGCTGATCGGGTGCGACGACCTGGCTTTCGGCGTTCGGGGCGGCGGTATTATCGGCCGCGGCCTGGACGTTGTCGTTGGCGCGGCCAGTCATTGCGGAGGCGGCAGCCGCCGTCGGCGTATCGGCGGCGAGCTGCGCATTGGCGTTGGCGACTTCCGGCGGCATCTGGCTCGAGGCCGGCGCGTCACGATTGTCGGCCTTCGCCTCATCGGCCGCGGCGTCCTTCTTGTCGGCCTTGTCGTCGGATTTCTGCGCCGTCTTGGTGCTGTCGCGGTGGCGCGACGTGTGACGCCGCTGCTTGCTCGGCTTGACCTCGTCCGCCTGTTTGCCCGCATTGTCCGACTTGCTGCTAGCGGCTGAACTCGGCGCCGCCTGTGCAACGCCCCCGAACAGCACCAAAAGCCCGGCCAGGAGAATCAGGGCCGCGCGCCCGCTGGCTTTCATCATGTTGACATCTCCCCAAGTCCGCCCGTCCCGGACCGAACAGAGACCCTGGGGCGTGACGACAGCGGGGCAGAAAATGGGAATCTTCGGGCCACACCGGGCAAAAGCGCGGCAATCCGTTGCCGTTGCGGCCGGCCGCGGGTGCGTACGGGACCGATCGGTGTTATGAGCCGTCGCAGATCCTGACGGCCGTATCGGTTGCGTGGCCAAGCACGATCACGAATTCGTGATCGTCCTGCCGCCGGCGTAACAAACTGAAGGAACGGCCGAATTGCATGGTGAGGGCGCGCGTGCGCGGACGTGAGGACGAGTGGACCGGCCTGATGCGGTCGGCCATGGCAGGCGATGACGCAGCGTATCATCGCCTGTTGAAGGCGGTCACGCCTGTGCTGCGCGCTGCCGCGAGGCGCGGCCTGGCGCGGGCAGGGCAGCCTCCCGACCAGGCCGAGGATATCGTGCAGGAGATTCTGTTGGCGGTGCATCTGAAGCGGCACACCTGGGATAGCGAAGCCCCCTTCGCCCCGTGGCTGTTTGCGATCGGCCGCAACAAGCTGATCGACATGCTGCGGCGACGGGGGAGGCGGATCTTCGTTAATATCGACGATTTCGCCGAGACCCTGCCGGGCGAGATGCCGCAGGAGACAGTTTCGGCCGGCGAGGTCGCCAGCCAGCTCAATACGCTGCCGCAGCGCCAGCGCGACGTGTTGCAGTCGATCGCGGTCGACAGCACCTCGATCAAGGACACAGCGGTGAAATATTCGATGAGCGAGGGCGCGGTACGGGTCGCGCTGCATCGCGGACTTGCGGCACTGACTGCCAAACTGCGGGACCACTAGTCATGGATACCGATCAACTCATTCGCTCGCTCGCGGCCGACAACGCCCATCGTGCGCCGCGCGTCGGCGCGGTGCTGACCATGGCGCTGCTGGTCGCCGCGCCCCTGTCGATCCTGATCTTCGCCACCTTCCTCGGTGTGCGTCACGACGTGATGAGCGCGATGCACAACCCGTTCTTCGACATGAAGTTCGCGGTCACGCTGTCGCTCGCGATCCCGGCGATCATCGTCAGCCTGCATCTGTCGCGGCCCGAAGCCCTGATGCGCGGCTGGGGCTGGCTGCTGCTGCTGCCCGTCGGGCTGCTCGCGGTGGCGATCGGCAGCGAGGCGATGATGGCGCCGGCCATGCCGATGACGATGCGCTTGATGGGCAAGAATTCCAGGGTGTGCCTGTTCGCAATCCCCGCGATGTCGCTACCGCTGCTTGCGGGGGCCTTGTTCGGCCTGCGCCACGGCGCGCCGTCGCACCCTGCGCTTGCCGGTGCGCTCGCCGGCCTGGTGTCGGCCGGACTCGCCGCGACGCTGTACGCTTCACACTGCACCGACGACTCGCCGCTGTTCGTCGCGACCTGGTACACGCTCGCGACCGCGTTGGTGACTGCGATCGGAGCGGCGGTGGGGGCGAGGGTCCTGCGCTACTAGCTCACCCGCTTCACGCCGCCGGCGTCGCACCCTGCTGCATGCGGTGGAAGCGCAGCACCTGCTGCGCGGTCGAGCTACGCAGCGCCTCGTAAGCGTCGCGTAGCGTCAGCATGTCGGACTGCGAGCCGCCTGAGAGCTTCTCGCGCAGGGCGATGATGGCGCGGACGCTCGACCATTGCATGGCCGCGACCTTGGCGAGGATCATCACGCCCTCGACCCGGCTTTCGATCATCATGGTCTCGGCGGTCTCGACTGCGACGCCCGCAAGCGCTGCGAGCCCTGCATTGGTTTCGTCGAACTTGCCCTGCTCCGCGAAAGTGGCGACCTGGAGCTCGGTGAGGCGGCCGTCCTCGTGCAGCGACTTCACCAGCGCGCGCGCCCTCTCGGTCTGCCTGGTCATGCTGGCGGCGCGGATTCGTTGGGCCGCTTCCTGGACCACGCTGGACACGTCGTCCGCGAGCTCCGGATGCGCGGCCTCCAGCTTCCTGCGCACGGTCAAGGAGGCCTTCGCGACCAGCTTCAAATAATGATGGCGGGGCAGGTCGGCCCGCAGGCCGATGCAGCTGGCGAGGTCGTCGTCACGTTCGGCGCGGGTCACGAGGTCGGCGAGACTTCCCTCCGACAGTTGCGCGCCCGGATTGCTGACGGTCGATTGCACCACGTCCTCGTCGCCGCGGGTCACCAGCACGTCGCTCAGCGCTTCCGACAGCACCCGCCGCAGCGAGATCGCCTTGAGATGGGCCTGGCCCCTGGTGCGCGCAATCTCGATCAGGGTCGCCTCGTCCAGCCGTTCGGATTTCGACAGCACCGGGCCGGAAACCTCGATCACCTCGTCGAGCGCGAGCGTGCGGATGATCTTCGGCGGCGCAGCCGCGATCGGTGCGAGGCGTTCGGCGAGCAGCGCCCTGGCGGACGTCTCGATCTGCTCGATCAGGCATTGGAACACGTCGTCGAACACACGAACGTGGTCGTCGGAATAATCCACCGCATTGCCCACGAAGAGATCTGTGACCCGGCGCAGCGTCTCGACCCGGTGCGCAACGGTGCCGTGCGAGAGCGCAGTTTGTAATTCCTCGAGCAGATTCTCGGATGATTTTGCGGATTTGGATCTCATTGCCCTATCCTGGAGCGTTCGGCCCGGCAGCGGCTTCTGTCGCACCGGGAGAAAATGGATTGGTCAGCTGGTTGCAATGCGGTTGCGCCCTTGTGCCTTGGCGGAATAGAGCGCGCTGTCGGCGCGCACGAGAAACGTGTCGGCAGTATCGTTGTCGCGCAACGTCACGACGCCCGCGGAAATGGTCACGCGCATGCCCGGGGAGAATGCGCTCCAGTCCAGATCGGCGACGATGCCGCGCAGCCGATCGAGCATGCGCGACGCCGCATCGCCGTCCATTCCCGGCAGCAGCAGCAAGAATTCCTCGCCGCCGTAGCGGCCGAAGCAGTCAGCCGGGCGGATGTTGGCGAAAATGGTGATCGCGAAGGTGCGCAGCACCTCGTCGCCGACGGGATGGCCGTGGGCATCGTTGATGCGCTTGAACCAGTCGAGGTCGATCAGTGCGATCGCGCATGGGGTCGACGTCTGCCGCGATTTTTCGATCTCGGCGTCGAGAAGCCGCATGATGCAGCGGCGGTTGTAGGAGCCGGTGAGCTCGTCGAGCTCCGCCAGCTCCTCGATGCGCTGATAGGCGGCCTTCAGCTCGATGCTGCGCCGGTACAGGATCTTGCGCAGCGTGGCGCCGAACAGGCCGAGGAAGGCGCACTGGCCGATCACCAGCACGAAGCACAGCATCGAGGCGGCCCGTTGCAGCTGGGTCGTAACCGGCAGTCCGATTGGCAAGTCCGAGGCGAGGAAGACCAACGCGAGCCCGCAAGTGGCAAGGCCCCAGGTGAGCATCGCCTGACTCGAGGTCATGCGAAGCGTGCCGAAGGCGAAGATCAGAAACAGCACGGCAAGGAACGCAACTCCGACTGTCGGTACCGCGAGCAGGAACAGCAGCTGCAGCGTCATATGCGCCGAGATCTGGAAGACGGTGAGGTAGTGATCCTCGAACCGATCGCCGAAGCCCGCTTCCGACAGCACGGTGAAGGTTCCGATGATCAGAAGGCCGCCGAGCCAGAACAGTGACGGTACGCCCATGGAGATGACGCCGTCATAAGCGTAGAGCAGCAGGACGGAGGCGCCGAGCGAATAGCTCGCCACCTGGCCGACATACATCTGGCGCCGCTGCCGGATCCGGCGCGCCAGGACTTCGGGTGCCGCTGCCGCGGTCGTCAGGGCGAGATCCGCGGCCTCAGCGGCATTCCTCTCGGGAAAGGACGTCGCAGCCGTGCTCATGGTCCCGCCAATCGTGGATGTCAGCTCAAAAATCTACGTCGCAAGCCTTTAGGTTTGGTATCCTTCGAAATCGAATCCACGCTGTGCAGCGCGCCAGCGCGGGGACGCCGACCGCTCAAGGATTTGCCGGCGATTAGGCATCGTGTGCGACGCGGTCGAGCCAAAGCAGGGCTTCGGAAGACATATGTCGTGCTAGGCTGCTAAGGTTCCATGCACGTCGGGCCGTCCATGCCGGGACAGCATTGCGCAGGAAAGTGCTTCATTACTATGTTACCGTTCTTGAGCGAGGCGCCCAGCCGCGGGTGGCAACAGGAAATTTCGCGTATGTGGGGTAGATCACACAGCCTCCCGTATGACTGCGGTAGGCTGAACAATTTTACCTCTCCCGTCGAACCGTCTGCCGCATCGACCCGACCAATCTTGCGAGACGGCCTTTGAGCGTGACACAAGCGGCTTCGGACGAGATCCTGATCGCCAGGATCGCTCAAGGCGACCGGCTCGCCATGCAGGTGCTGTACGGGCGGCACCATGTCAGGGTGTATCGGTTCGGCCTCCGGCTCGTGCGGGACGAGCAGGCGGCGGAAGACCTCATCAGCGAGGTATTTCTCGACGTCTGGCGTCAAGCCGGCAAGTTCGAGGGCCGATCCGCCGTTTCCACCTGGCTGCTGGCCATTACCCGATTCAAGGCCCTGTCTGCGCTTCGGCGCAGGAAGGATTTTGAGTTGGACGACGACGCCGCGAACGCGATCGAGGATACGTCCGACAATCCGGAAACGGCGGTGCAGAAGAAGGATACCAGTGAAGCGTTGCGGGAGTGTCTGACGGGCCTCTCGCCGGACCATCGGGAAATCGTCGATCTCGTCTACTACCACGAGAAATCCGTGGAAGAAGTGGCCGAAATTGTTGGCATCCCGGAGAACACTGTGAAGACGCGCTTGTTCTATGCGCGCAAGAAATTGGCCGAACTGCTGAAGGCAGCCGGCATTGAGCGAGGCTGGCCATGATGGCTTTGAGCAAGAAGATGCTGGAGCAAGAGCCCGGTGAAATTGAACTGCTGCTGCCGTGGCACGCCGCCGGCACGCTGAACCCGCGCGATGCGCGCCGCGTCGACGAGGCGCTGGCGCGCGATCCGGAGCTCGCGAAGCAATATGCCGCGATCCGCGGCGAGTATGAAGAGACCATCCATCTGAACGAGAGCCTGGGTGCTCCGTCGGCGCGTGCGATGCAGAAGCTGTTCGCCGCGATCGACGCTGAGCCTGCGCGAGCGGCCGGTTCGCTGCCGCTGTCGGCGCGCATCGCCACCTTCTTTGCGAGCCTGTCGCCGCGCACTCTGGCCTGGTCGGCGAGCCTTGGCGCCATGGCGCTCGTGCTGCAAGCCGGAATCATCGGCGCCGTGTTGACGAAGACCCAGACTGCGACCTTCCAGACTGCTTCGCTCTCGACCAGCGCTCCGCTCACACGCGACCTCGGCACCACCGTCCCGCCGGCGCGCGCGCTGGTGCGTTTCACGCCCCCGGCCCGCGTCGCCGACAAAACCCCATTGCTCGACGGCTACCAGGCTTCGATCATCGGTGATGCCAAGGGCGGCATGTTCCGCCTCCAGTTCGACAAGGCGATGAGCCGTGACGAACTCACCTCGCTGCTCGGCAAGATGCAGCGCGAGAAGTTCGTCAACCTCGCCGTCGCAGCGCCGTAGGGCGCTTCCAAACCAATGACGCGCAAGTTTGAAAGTGGAGTAAGAGCCGGGGCCTGCGCTTCGTCGGTCGCAGCCGCGCTTCTGCTCGCCGCCTGTCTCGGCGTCGAGGTTGCGCAGGCGCAGGCGATCATGCGCACGCCGACGATCAGCGTCCCCTCCCGAATGCCGACGATTTCTCCTGGCATCGCCGCACGCGTCAGTCCGGGCGTTGCCGCCAGAGCGGTGGCCGTCGGCCGCGGTCCCGGCCCGGTCGTGACGACGAGGATTTCGGCGCGGATGGGACCGACGCCGGTGCTGACTTATGCGCGTTACTCCCCGAACCTCTATCCCGCCTGTACCGCGTCCGATCGCGACGCGGCCGGCGAATGCCTGGCGCAGCAGAACGCAGGCGGCGATGGCTCGGGCAAATCGGGCAAGAAGACCGCCGGAAAGGGGCGCCGCAACAACACGCCCGTCGCCGCGGACTTGCGCACCTTCGCCGGCGAATTCGTTGCCGAGATCGACGGCGGGCTGTCGTCGACCCAGGCCGACGAGCTTGCGCGCCGCCATGGCCTGACCCGCGTGTCCTCCGAGAATTTTCCGCTGATCGGGGCAACGTTCGGACTGTTCCGCATCACTGACGGCCGGCCCTCCGCGACGGTGCGGCGCGAATTCGCGGCCGACGGCAGCGTGCGCTCGGTCCAGCCGAACTTCCGCTACCTGCTCCAGGACCAGAAATCGTCGGTGCCGACCGAGGGTGATCCCGCGCAATATGCGCTGGCCAAGCTCCGCCTGCCGCAGGCACATACGCTGGCGCATGGCGCTAATGTGACGGTCGCCGTGATCGACTCCGGGATCGATGCCCAGCATCCGGAACTTGCCAATTCCATCGCCGACAATTTCGATGCGCTCGGCAGCGCCGAGGGCCCGCACATTCATGGCACCGGCATTGCCGGCGCCATCGTGGCGCATGCCAAGCTGATGGGCAGCGCGCCCGAGGCGCGCCTCATCGCCATCCGCGCCTTTGGCGGCACCACCGGCGGGGCCGAGAGCTCGTCCTACATCATCCTGCGCTCGCTGAACTATGCCGCCGAGCATGGTGCGCAGATCGTCAACATGAGCTTTGCCGGTCCGAAAGATGCGGTGATCGAGCGGGCCATCGCGGCGACCGCCGCGCGTGGCCTGGTGCTGATCGCGGCCGCCGGCAATGCCGGCGCGAAGTCCCCGCCGCTCTATCCGGCCGCCAATCCCAACGTGATCGCGGTCAGTGCGACCGACCAGCAGGACAGGCTGTTCACCGCGTCCAACCGCGGCAACTACATCGCGGTCGCGGCCCCCGGCGTCGATATCTTCCTGCCCGCGCCTGACGGCAAATACCAGATGACGTCGGGCACCTCGTTCTCGGCCGCCTATGTCTCGGGCGTCGCGGCGCTGCTGCTCGAGCGCAACTACGCCCTGAAGCCGGAAGCGCTGCGCACGACGCTGGCGAAGACGGCGCGCGACCTCGGTTCACCCGGCCGTGATGATCTGTTCGGCGATGGCGGGGCCGATGCGTTTGCCGCGGTCATGGCCGTTCCTGCCGCTGGCGCGACGCCGGTCGCGGCCGCGTCCGGTACAACAAAACGTGAAGATATCGAGAAGCGTCGCGACGAGCCTGGCATCCGCGCATTAGAGCAACCTTCGTTGTCGAGCACCGAGGATAAAGCCACGATTTCTCAAGCGGATAAGCCGGCGACGCGATAGCGGCTGCGACAACTTTGCGCGCGGCGCGAAGGTCGAAAAACCAAACGCCGCATTGAACGTTCGGCCCGCTGCCACGACCAAATTATGTGGGAGCGGTTATCCCTCCCCATAAGTCATATCAGGCGCGAGCGCCCATCCACCCCAAGCGCCCATATGGCTCGACCCGTCCGGTTGTCCCCCCGGACGGGTCTTTTCTTTTTGGACGTCCCATTCCTCGAAGCCCTGCGCGAGATCAGCTTCCGGTCGAGAGATCGTGGCTCGCTCATCCCCCGCCGCTCTGCCGCACGCCGCAAGCGCGCTATGCTTGCGCGAAGCTTGACTCCAAAACCCCTTGAATCTCCGCACGACTACGGAGTTTGGCGACGAAAACGTCGTCGTTGCTGGACAAGTCAAAACTTTTCCACAAAATATTCACGTCGCGTCTAAATTGATTCGTTTGCGTTGCGTCGCGTCCGTATTTTCTCCTGACGGGCTGATTTATGACACATCGCCAAGAGGCTATTCGCGACGTGGCTATTGGCCGCGACGTTGCGGCACGCTGGTGCGCTCTCGCCGAGCAGCGGCTGGTGCATCTCTCCGAGATGTTCGAGACCGGGCGCTGGCGCCGCTATCACTCCGAGATCGCATTTCTCGAAAACATCCAGGAAGCCAAGCTCGCCGTCCAGACCTGGCGCGCGCTTGCCACCGGCGCTGACGTCGCCGCGGCGGCCGCGAGCGTGTCGCCCGCCTTCGGCTGGTCGCCGGCGACAATGCCCCGCATCTTTCCGCGTGAGCAGCAGGCGCAGACCGTGCAACCGAAGGCCGTGCACATCGCCCCGGAGACCGCCGTGCCGGTCAGGCTCGATCCCAAGCCGGGCGTTCTCGCCGCAATCTCCGAAGCCCCGGCCGCGCGGGTCGCCGCGCCTGCCGCGATGGCACCGCTCCAAGTGCCGGCTGCCATGGCGCCGCCCACCGCGCCCGTCGCGATGACGGGGCCCAAGGTGCCGGCCGCGACGGCAGCGCCCAAGGCACTGGCGGCGATGGCGGCGCTTCTGCCGCAGTTCTCTCCGCCGGCAGCCGAAATTGTCGCAGCCCCCGAGCGCCTGGTTGAGTTCACCTTCAGCCTCGACGGCCTCGAAGCGAAGTACCCGCTGCTGCGGAACGCGTTCTAACGTTCGGGAGCCAGAGGCGAGCAGCGGTAGCTACCGCCGTACCGCATTCCCGCCGACCACCAATTGCGCAAAGCGCTGGGCGCCGTCCGCCGACAGGTCGGACGTCACGGCGCGCGCATGATCGAGGCCGACTACTGCGCCGCGCGGGGTTTCCGAGATCATGTTGTTGTTGACCAGCGCGGTGCCGGCGCCGGGCACGACGGACACCCCGACGCCGGCCAGTGCCTTGCGGATCACGTTGCCCGTGATCGCGACGTCGCGGAGATATTTGCCCCAGCCGGCGACGATGCCATAGGACGGCGCGTTCTCGATCACGTTGCCGGTGACCGATGAATCCGCCTCGACGTAGATGCCGATGCCGGCATCGTCATCCGGCGCGGTGCCGATCGGCCGCTTCGGGATCAGATTGCGGATGATGTTGCCCTGGACCACGGCGATGCGGCCGCCTTCGTTGAAATTGCAGACGGAGACGCCGACGGCGGCACCGTCCACAATGTTGTTGGCGATCACCGCGGCCTCGAACGCGAACTCCGAATAAAGCGCGACCTCGCGCACGTCGCTGACGCTGTTGCCGGTGATGTGGATGTTCGAGGCCGAGTTGCCGCGCACGGCGGAATAATCGCAGTTCTTGATGCGATTGCCGCGCACGATGACATTGCCGGCGCGGAACGCGTTGATGGCGTTGCCATACTGGCCGGAGCCGCCGGGGCCGGCCTTGATGTCCTCGATGCGGTTATCAGTGACCAGCGTGCCGTCATCGCCGATAGCGGTGCGCAGGATCTCGATGCCGTTGTCGTTGGTGCCGGCGATGGTGTTGTGGGAGACGCTGAGACCCCTGGCGTCGAACGACACCACTGCCGTCACCGCGATGTTGGTAAAGATGTTGCCGGAGATGTCGCCGGAGACCTGTTCGAGCCAGATGCCGCTGCCGCCGGACCCCGTGATCTCGCACCCGGTGATGCGGACGTCACGTCCGCCGAGGATCTGGATCAGCCCGCGCCGCGTCGGCAGCGGAATGCCGCCGCCGTCGAAGCTGATGCCGGTGAGGCCGATTGCGTCGGAGCCGTCGCTCTGGACCGCCGAGGCCCCGCCGGTGAAGACGAATTTTGTCGCGCCGCGCACGCCGATCAGTTGCGCGCCATTTGGCAAGCGCAGCAACCCACTGCGGTAGACGCCGGGTGGCAGCGCCAGTGGCATCCGCGCTCGCGCGGCCTCGTCGATCGCGCGCTGGAGCGCGCGGGTCTGATCCTCGCTGCTGCCGGGGCGCACATCATATTGCGTGGCATCGCGGCCGAGCAGCGACGTCAGCGGCGCCGCACGCGCGGCGTCGGCGGGTATCGCGAGCGCGCCGGCGATGCCCGCGGTCGAAGCTCCGATGAGATGGCGGCGATTGAGGTCCATGACGCGTCCTCCGGCGGACGCGGGGGTCCGCAGCGGTTAGGTAGCGCAGGGCGGCTGGTCGCGTGAGGATTGTTCGCGGTAGGGTTAAATGTTTACGCAGTCGTGTTCCGAGCCTTCCGTGCCAACTGCACCATCTCCATCAGCATCGCTTCCCCCGCATCCACCAGTTCCTCGAACGTGATCCGTGGCGCGCCCTTGCGGCGCACGGCGCCACTGCGCGCAAGCAGGGGAATATGGATGAACGCGGCCAGCTTTGGCCCGCCGGCCCTGACGTTTTCGATCGCGCGCCAGCTCAGGTAATTGCAGAGATAGGCGCCGGCATCCCGCGAGGCGCGCGCGTCGATGCCGGTGAGGCGCGCGGCGCGCAGCAGCCTGGCGGTGTGCGGTCCGAAAATCATCGCGTCCGCACTGCCGGCGATGCCGCGCTTGCTCGAGCGGGTGTTGGCGGCATCGGGCCACAGCATGGTGACGGCGTTGCGCGCGCGGCTCTCGATGCGCAGATAGGGCGTGCGTGCGGCGAGGCCGAACATCAGCAGCCCATCGGGCTTCTCTCTCGCGAGCACCTCCGGCAATTGCCGGTCCACCGCGGCATAGGTGACCGGGAAGATGTGGCTGGAGATCGCGGTATCGTCGAGTGCGGGACGGCGCAATTGCGCCAGCCGGGCGACCAGCGGCTGGGTCGGATTGTAGGGCGCGCCGGGGAACGGGCCGAAGCCGGTGAGGAGAATGCGGAGCTTGTCGCTCATTGCAGCAACTCCAGGATCTTTTCGGCGGCGAGCGCCGGCGTGAGATGGCCGTCGGCGACCTCAGTCTCGATCTTCCGGACCTTGGTGCGAACCGACGCCTCGCTGCGCAACCGCGCCAGCATGCGTTGCTCCAGCATCGACCACATCCATTTCACCTGCTGCTCGCGTCGCCGTGCGGCGAAGTCGCCGGATGCATTCATCGCCTTGCGGTGATCGAGAACCTTCTGCCAGATCTTCGCGATGCCGTCGCCGGTCAGGGCCGAATAGGTCTCGACCGGCGGATGCCAATGCTCGGAGCGTGGCGTCAGGATATGCAGCGCGCCGCGATAGTCGGCGGCGGTGATGTTGGCGCGCTTGAGATTGTCGCCGTCGGCCTTGTTGATCGCGATCATGTCGGCGAGCTCGACCAGGCCCTTCTTGATGCCCTGCAATTCGTCGCCGCCGCCCGGCAGCATCAGGGCCAGGAAGAAATCGGTCATGTCGCAGACTGCGGTCTCGGACTGGCCGATGCCGACGGTCTCGACCAGCACGACGTCGAAGCCGGCGGCTTCGCAGAGCAGCATCGCCTCGCGCGTTTTCGCCGCTACACCGCCGAGCGTGCCCGAGGACGGCGAGGGGCGGATGAAGGCGTCGTCGGAGGCCGAGAGCCGGGCCATCCGCGTCTTGTCGCCGAGGATCGAGCCGCCGCTGCGCGCCGAGGACGGATCGACCGCGAGCACCGCGACCTTGTGGCCTTGCTCGATGAGATGGGTGCCGAGCGCGTCGATGGTGGTGGATTTGCCGACGCCGGGCGAGCCGGTGATGCCGACGCGGACCGCTCTGCCGGTGTCAGGCAAGAGCATCTGCACCAGCTCGCGCGCCTGCGCCTGATGGTCGCTGCGCCGGCTCTCGACCAGCGTGATGGCCCGCGCCAGCGCCGCGCGGCTGCCGGCGCGGAGGTCACGGGCGAGGGATTTGATGTCCAGTGAAGGCTTTTTCTCAACCATGCCCTGCTTTACAACGCCGGCACGGGGCAGGCGAGGGTTGCTCACCCGATATCACCGGGATGTCGCCGCCACCCCGCTCCGCACCGGTTTCAGCTTGCGCCACGCCCAGACCATCACCGGCCACAGCAGCGCCCCGATCGCCATGGCGGCGAGGATCGCGGCCACGGGGCGCTCGAAAAACGGCAAAATGCTGCCGTCCGACTTGATCAGCGAAGTGACAAAAGCCTGCTCGACCATGGTGCCCATGACGATGCCGAGCACCATTGCGGCGACGGGATAGCCGTTTGCTTCCATGACATAGCCGATCACGCCGAAGGCGGCGACGGTGACGACGCCGAACATGTTATTGCCGATCGCGAACGAGCCAACCGCGCAGCACAGCATGATGATCGGCATGATGGCGGAGCGCGGTGCCAGCAGGATGTAGGCGGCAATCCGGATCATGGCGATGCCGAGCGGGATCATCAAAATGTTCGCGATGATGAACATCAGATAGATCGCGTACATGCTCGACGCTTTCTCGGTGAACAGCGTCGGTCCGGGGTTGAGTCCCTTCATGTAGAGCACGCCGATCGCGATCGCGGCGATGGTGTCGCCGGGGATGCCGAACAACAACGACGGCACCCAGCCCGAGGCGATGCTGGCATTGTTGCTGGCGCCGGCCTCGACCAGGCCCTCGACGTGGCCGGTGCCGAATTTCTCCGGCTCCTTGGAGAAGCGCTTCGACATCGCATACGAGACCCAGGCGGCCATGTCGGCGCCGGCGCCGGGCAGCACACCGATGATGATGCCGACGATGTTTCCGCGCGTCATCTGCCAATGGTATTTCTTGGTCAGCTTCCACTGACCGGCCATGATGCTTCCGAATTTGCGGCGCGGCAGCGGCGGCGGCTCGGGCGTCAGCATCGCGCGCATCACCTGCGCCACCGCGAACACGCCGACCAGCGCGGGGATCGGCTCGATGCCGCCGAACAGATCGGTGAGGCCGAAGGTGAAGCGCGGCACGCCGCCGGGATTTTCGATGCCGATGCAGGAGACCAGCAAGCCGAGGAACATGCCGGCGATCGCCTTCACCGGCGAGGAGCGTGCCACCAGCGTCGCGCACATCAGGCCGAGCAGCGCCAGCCAGAAATACTCGAAGGTCGAGAACGACAGCGCGATCTCGGCCAGCGGCGGCGCCAGGATCATCAGCGACAGCACGCCGGCGATGCCGCCGACGGCCGAGAACCACACGCCGGCCCCGAGGGCCAGCTCGGCCTGTCCCTTGCGGGTCATGGCGTAAGCCTCGTCGGCATAGGCGGCGGAGGCGGGCGTGCCGGGGATGCGCAGCAGCGCACCGGGAATGTCGCCGGAGAAGATCGCCATCGAGGAGGCCGCCACGATGGTCGCAATCGCTGCGATCGGCGAGAGATAGAAGGTGACGGGGACGAGCAGGGCGGTTGCCATCGTCGCCGACAGGCCCGGCAGCGAGCCGATCACGAGCCCGTACACCGAGGCTGCGAACATCGCAATGATGACCTCCCAGGTGGAAATCAGTGCGAACGCTTCGATCAGGGTTTTCAGCATGGGATCACCAGGGCGTCGGCAACAGGCCGGCGGGAAGCGGCACGCGCAGCAGCTTGCCGAAGATGAGGTGGATGGCGAAGGGCGCCAGCGCTGCGAGCGGCAGCGCCAGCTTCCACTTCGCTCCCAACGCGGTCGAGGTGACGTAGACCATGATCGCCGCGGTGATGATGAAGCCGAGCCGGTCGGCCGCGACCACGTAGAACAGCAGCAGCGCCGGCGGCAGCAGCGCGCGCAGGCCGTACAACTTTCCCTGCGGCGGCGGGGCAGCCGCTGCCTGGCCATCCTCGAGCGGGATCAGCTCTTCCGCCTCTTCGAAGGTGTGGCCGATCCCGAACACGATCGCGAGCCCGCACAGCGCAAGCCCGATGCCGATCACGAGCGGAAATACGTTGGGGCCGACCGGCTGTCCGGGCACCGGCGGCAGCAGCCAGCCGCCATAGGCGGCTGCTGTGCCGAGCACGACGAGAAACGATCCCGTGACGGAGTCGGGAAGGCGCATGGGAGGAGTCCTATGAGAGGTGTTCTCCCTCTCCCCGCTTGCGGGGAGAGGTCGGAATGCGCGCGAAGCGCGGATTCCGGG
>NZ_JBVVPL010000065.1:0-24119 GCF_055807615.1 Bradyrhizobium sp. MV1.5
CTTCACCAGCTGATTGTCCACGGTGTCCAGGCTCTCGCTGGTTTCCGTCAAAAACTCCCGCAACAGATCATCCATGAAAACAGGCCTTCATACAGGGAGGGCGCGCACACAAGACGTGATGCGCCAATTCGGAATGGGGCCAGCTTCACCGCAAAGCGTTTAATAATGGTTGAGTATGTGGAAAAGAACGGAACCAACAAAGAGATAAGGCGCTCCGGACAAGTCGAAGCGCCTCGTAAAGATTTGATTAACGTTTGAGAGCGGCGGCGTATCTACGACGCGATGATGGTGATGGCCTCGCCTTCGTGCGCGAGCCTCACGGTCAGTCCGCAAGCCTCAGCCAACAGTCGCGTATAATAAGGCTGGATCGCATGCGCATCCGCGGCCGGGCCGCGCTCGCCGCTCAGGAGCTCGGAGATGTTCTGCGGCAGGCGCGCATTATGTCCGGTCGCGGTGATGCGGAAGCTCATCGTCTCGCCCTCGCCGATCGGATCGATCGTCAGCGTGCCGCCGCGCGGAATCGTGTGCTGCGAAACGACCAGCATGTTGAGCAACAGCTTGACGCGATTCTTCGGCAGCAAGATCCGCGGCAGATTCCAGGTGATCGAGCACTTGCCGTCCTCGATGTGGCCGCGCGCCATGGTCTGGGCATCGCCGAGATCGATCTGCGCGCCGGACGAGCCGGCCGCACCAAAGGCGAGGCGGCAGAACTGGAGGCGGGCAGAGGCGGTTTTCGCGCTCTTGCGTATCAAGTCGAGTGCGAACTCGCGGTCGTCCGGCTTGGGATCGTCGTCGAGCACTTCGAGCCCATTGACGATGGCGCCGACAGGGCTGATGAGATCGTGGCAGACCCGCGAGCACAGCAGCGCAGCGAGTTCGAGCGCATCTGGAGCGGTGACGGTAGCGGGTGACGAAGCGTCAGACATAAAGGGTTCCTGGAATTGCACGGCGCGGACGCGGCGAATCAAGCATGCTTGACGAATGCTGCTGGTTCTAACATTCGCAAGCCCGTGGCAGCTAGCTTGCGATCGGTTCGAAGCGGCCCTAATGCCACGGCGAATCACTCGCTTAGGGATGGAATTGCCGATGAATGAGGCATGCAAGTGAAGCGGATCATCGACGGCGCGGCCGCCTCCCACCTGATGGAGCCGCTCACCGCGCTGGTGGTGAAGGCCGGCGAAGCCATCCTCGCGGTCAACCGCACGGCGATGCGGGTCGACGGCAAGCAGGACGGCTCGCCGGTGACCGAGGCCGACCTTGCCGCCGACCGCATCATCGCGGACGGGCTGGCGCAGCTTGCGGGCGACATCCCGACGCTCTCGGAAGAGCGGACCCAGCTCGCCTCGCCGCCGTTCCGCGACAGCTTCTTCCTGATCGACCCGCTCGACGGCACCAAGGAGTTCGTCGCCGGGCGCGACGAGTTCACCGTCAACCTTGCCCTCGTGACATCGGGCGTACCGCTGCTGGGCATCGTCAGCGCGCCGGCGCTCGGGCTGCTCTGGCGCGGCATCCTCGGCCGCGGCGCCGAGCGGGTCAGCTTTGACGGCGCGACCATCGGCGCTGCGGAGCCGATCCATACCCGCAAGCTGCCGCCCCTGGGCGAGCCCTGGATCGCCGCGGTGAGCCGCTCGCATGGAGATCCCCGAACCGAGGCCTTCATCGATCACCGCCCCAACGCCGTCAGGAAGACCGTCGGCTCGGCCGTCAAATTCGGCCGGATCGCGGAAGGCAGTGCCGACATCTATCCCCGCTTCGGGCCCACTTGTGAATGGGACGTCGGGGCCGGCTACGCGGTCGTGACCGCCGCCGGCGGCAGCGTGACCGACGGCAAGGGCGGCGCGCTCCGCTTCGGCGAGCGGCACGATGGCGGCTTCATCATCCCGGAGTTCATCGCCTGGGGTGACCCGCAGGCGGCAAGACTCTGACGTCGCAAAAGCCCTACTGGCTGAGCTTGTCCTCAAGGGCCGGCCAGCGCTTGCCCACCTCATAGAGGAAGCGCTCGGGATTGGCGGCGAAGGCGTCGCGATTGGCTTCCCGGCTGAACAGATAGAGCCGCTGCGCCGCGATGGCGAAGAAACGGGGGTTACCGGCGATGGTGACGCCGCGGGCGATATCGACCGGATCGTAGCCGCCGTATTGCGGCCCGTAGACCTCGGGATGGGCCAGGAAAGAGGCCCGGTTGCCCTCGTTCCGAAAGCGCCAGACTGCGGCCCACAGGTTCGCCTCGAACTCGGCCGTCCCCTGCACGGCTGCGCCATCGACGAAATAAGCCACGGGGTCGAAGCCCTCGATCGCCACGCCGCTGAAACGGTTGACGACGATCCGCTCGGTGGTGGCCGCCTGCGCCGGCGACCCCACGCAGAGGATCCAAATGCCCGACAGCATGCAGACCAGAAGGCCGATCAAGGCAATTCCGGGGCGCAAAGGGCTGGCTTCCTGCCGTTGTGCCGTCATAGTTGCTGCGGATAACATCCGAGTCGAGGGGACATCCGGCGCAACCTAGAGCCGTGCCTGTTGGCGTCAGGTTAAGGAAGCGACCGGATTCGGTACCAGGGGTTCTTTTATGACTTTCGCATCACGCCTTGCCGCAGTCGCGCTTGCCGCGATGGTCGGGTGGATCATTCCGGCTTCCGCCCAGCAGCCGCCGCCGCCCGATTTGCCGCCGCCGCAGCGGACCCCGACGCCCAGCACCTATGGGCCGGACGAACTCGTCAACGCCGGCCACCGCTTCTTCGGCAACGTCTCGCGCGGTCTCGCCTCGATCATCGAGAAGGCAGTCAGCCAATGGGGCCTGCCCAACGGCTATATCCTCGGTGAGGAAGGGTCCGGCGCTTTCGTCGCCGGCCTGCGCTACGGCGAAGGCACGCTCTACACCAAGAACGCCGGCGACCTCAGGGTCTATTGGCAGGGTCCCTCGCTCGGCTTCGACTGGGGTGGCGACGGCGCGCGCACCATGACGCTGGTCTATAATTTGCCCGCCACCAACGCGATCTACCAGCGCTTCGCCGGCCTCGACGGCTCGGCCTACATCATCGGCGGCTTCGGCATGACGGCGCTCACCGCCAACAACATCGTGCTGGTGCCGATCCGCTCGGGCCTCGGCCTGCGGCTGGGAGCCAATATCGGCTATTTGAAATTCACCCCGCGCGCGACCTGGAACCCGTTCTAGCGTTCCGCTTTCCCCTCCGGCGACGGATCAAGGTTAACGACATGTCGGGGCTGGCTTTTTGCCGGCCCCGCATGCAATGTCCTTGGTAAATTTTTCCTTAGCTTTGGGAGTTCTGGCCCATGGTCGAACCGATCATGTACCTGGCGATCGGTTTCCTGCTTTCGATGCTGTGCGGGCTCGCGATCGTGCCGCTGGTGCATAACCGCGCCGTGCGCCTGACCACGCGCCGGCTCGAGGCCGCCACGCCCTTGTCGATGGCCGAGATCCAGGCTGACAAGGACCAGCTCCGCGCCGAATTCGCCATGTCGGCGCGACGGCTGGAGATGAGCGTCGATCAGCTCAAGAACAAGACCACGAGCCAGCTCGCCGAGCTCGGCAAGAAGAGCGACGCCATCAACCGCATGAAGATCGAGCTCGGCGAGAAGAACGCCACGATCTTCGCGCTGGAGGCGCGCGAGAAGGCGGTCAAGGAGCAGCTCCGCGCCACCGAAGAGGAATTCAACACCAAGACCGCAGCGCTGCGTGCCGCCGAGCTCGCGCTGACCGACAAGCAGGGCGAGCTCGCAAAGATCAATTCCGAACTGTCCGACCGCTCGATGATGGCGGAGAGCCGCCAGGTCGAGCTGGTCGTGGTCCGTGCGCAGATCGAGGAGCTGAAGAACCGCGTCGGCGACGCCGAAAAGGAATTTGCCGCGACGCAGGCGCGGCTGGCGCAGGAGCGCACCGAATCCGAGACCGCATCGCGCGAGCTCGGCGACGCCCGCGGCCGCGTCGAGAATCTGAGCCAGCGCGTCACCGACCTCGATCGCCAGCTCATCGTGCAGGTGAAGGAAGCCGAGATGCTGTCCGGCCGCGTCGGCGATCTCGAGGGCCGCCTCGCCACGCAGGGCAAGCTGCTCGCCGAGCGCGACTATGAGAACAACCAGCTCCGCCAGGCCAACGAGGGCAACGAGCGCACCATCAAGGAACTGCGCGTCGAGATCGCGGCCTTGAGCGGCGGCAAATCCTCGGCCGCGATGGAATCGATCCGCGCGGAAAAGACCGCGCTGGAGGAGCAGCTCCGCACCGCCCGCGACGAGCGCGCCAAGCTGCAGCGCGACATCAACGCGATCCAGCAACAGGCCGAGAGCTCCTGGGCGACCGAGCGGATGGAGAACGCGCTGCTGCGCGAACGCATCAACGACATCGCCGCCGAGGTGGCCAAGCTCGCGATGCAGCTCGAAGGCCCGAACTCGCCGATCGAGGCCCTGCTCGCGGCCGAGGCCGGCCAGCCGCCGAGGCCGGCGCCGCGCCCGGCCAACGACGCCCCGACCAACGGCACGGCCGCAGGCACCCTGCCCGAAGGCGGCGGAACACTGGCCGAACGCATCCGCGCGCTCCAGGCCCACGCCTCCCGCGCCCGCCAGCAGGGCGCGTAAGCGGCCCCAAGACGGTCTCACTGCCGCATTGCGGGTCGGGGGGAAGGTTTTCCGGCCCGGCAGCGCCTCGAAACTTGACACCTTCGGCCCGCACTTCTAAATCGCGGGCTCCAAAGCGCCGGCGGCCGAAACTCGGGTCGCCTGCATGATGGTTTCGGGTGCATAGCTCAGCGGGAGAGCGTTCCCTTCACACGGGAGAGGTCCAAGGTTCGATCCCTTGTGCGCCCACCATTAATCCCATAGCTACAATAACTTAGCGGGTTGCTTCCCCCAGTTTGTGCCCCGAAAAGTCTGGGGCACAACAGGGGCACATCGCAAAAAACTCGGCCCTCTACCTTCGGCCGCCGCTCCGCCCCCGAAAGCTCGTTAGTGTTTCACGACGAAATCCGCGTCTGCACAATCGCTATGCGACAAGGATCAATGGAGTTGGAGGGCTCGCGTCGAATCGCGGTTGCACGATTGTGAGGTCATTCGATGCAGCCCGCAGTGCCTTCAATACGCGGTGGCAGTCGCTTCGAGAGCTGGATTTCCGCTCTCCTTAAGAACTGTCATTACGGTTTTCAAACTCGGCCATTGAGGTTGGAGACAGGCCAGCGCCCTGGCGCTAGGTGCTCTCCTGAGAGGACGCTCGTTTCGGGAAACTAGGACGCGTTCGGACCCGGCACCGGAACACCGTGCTACTACGGATTTCTCAGGCCTATTGAAGGAGTCAGGATTGCTCCTGCCGGGGCTGTTATTTCATTCCCAACAAATTTTTCCGGCAGGGTCGCGCGAATGCGACCCTTTCTTGTTTCCGCACTCGCGGAGCGATGAGGACAGTCCTCGGCGCCGAAAGGCCCGACGCGACGGCGGGTTTTGTTTCTTCTACGGTCCAGTTGAGTCCTCAGGCCGCTTTACGAGTCTTCCGCGCCGTCTTAGTCTTTCCACTGCGGAAAAGTATCACAAGCTCTTTGACCCAGCCGATTCATTCGTAATCGCTAGTGGCTTCGTGTCAGCAGGACGCATCAGCGGCGCAAAGAGCACCCCGATCTCGCGGTTGAAGATCGGCAGCTTGGAACGAAGTCCAAAACCGCTTCCGGTTCGTTGATCGTCTATTGCTTGACTGCCTGGGCTGGCAGCATCCCTTCATCTAGGTTGAGCACCTCGCTGGCGGCGATGGTGACGACTACGACGAGATCCCCCTGGCAAAATTGTAAAGCGGTAGGACCAATGGAGCCGGGGAGTTCGCTTTCGGCATCCCGCCTACCTCGGGGTCGGCTATGGTCGTCGCCCTTCCAGATCGTGATGGTACTCGAGCGTATTGACCGGTTGCGGTGGCGTAGCGCTCGCATTATTCACAACGAAGGACCCAGCTCGCGGCCTCCTGAATTACGACCGAGTACCACCCCTGCGTCGAGCATTGGCGGATCGGGTCTCACCAGCCTCGTGGTGCTCACGCCCGCATTCGGATCAACTGCCATTTCGTAGTCTCGTTCAAGCAGCTCTCGCAGGCGTTCGATGCGAGCGAACCGGAATGGATGGACCAGTTTGATCATCGGGCTAGGCCCCTCGGGTTGAATGCGAACAATCGGAGTAAAAACGACGAGCGTGCGACGGGTGACGCTCATAAGTCGAGCTGTCGTTTTTCCGCTGAATGCCAGTCCGCGCCGTGGAGCCGGATCATCTCCCGACGGGACCGCTCGATGAAGATGCGCTCAACGCATAAGCCGGCTGTAACTGAAGCCGCCAGCGCAAGGCCGCAGGCCATATAGTCGTTCATGAAATTCCAAAACATGTTGCAACCGGCAACTCCTACAAAAGTAAGTGCCATGACCATATTGCGAAATGCCTTAACCATGCTGCCCCCAGTCAGTCGGCCAGGAACTTTTAGCATTGCAACCACGGCGATTGGCAGCGTTTGCCCCTTGTGATGCGCCGTCTTTCTGCTCGAACAGCCCGAGTCCGGCCGCGCTGTCGACCGCCGTGGGGCTCGCTCTCACGAGGTTGCTTTCAGCACTCGAACACCTGCGGAGGGAAAGTTCTCACACAACCTCGTGCTTGCTCGAATATAAAAGAACAAGAGACAAGTGGTGGCAGCCGAGCGATGCAGCGATCCTTCAAGGACGGGAGCGCCCTAAGTGGGGCGCCCGCCAGCGCCGGCGGGGCCCACGCTCAGCCCATTGTCTCTTAAGGTACTTTTCCTGTCTCAGCCGATTGGATTGTGCTCGGCGATGTACTTTCGGTTCTCATGGTCGCCACCATGCGGAAGCTCGGCACATACTTGCTCTAGGACCGTCCATGTTTGCCCTTGCCTGCGGTGAGACCATGAGCTTCCGAAAATCGATCTACGAACCATTGCATCAACGGTTGTTGAGCGCGCGTGGATAGATCGTTCGGCTGACCTTCTCCGAAATGGAAAAGATACTTGGGAGAAAGCTTCCGGCATCGGCACACAAATTTACGGCGTGGTGGAGCAACGAAAGCTCCATGAAGGCCGGGCACACCCAAGCATGGGCGTGGATGAATGCGGGATTTCGTGCGCATGCTTCGATCAAGAACTACGCCGTCGAATTCCGCCGAGCTTGAACGATCCGTACAGCCTAGCGCTCGTCGAAGGTCTTCGCGCGCTGGAACAATACGGATTGAAGTCCGGTGATGATCAGCTTGTTTAACGTCTGGCAATTGTCCGGCGACAGGTAAGGAAGCTGCCGCGCCGCCTTCGATTGCTCGATCGCGGCAGAGACCGCGACACGCAATTCATCAGTCGGGCTGGTCATCGGTCGACCTCAATGCGATCGCTTCCAGCCTGGCGCCTTTTGAAGCTGAGGCAATTGAACCTTCGATGTACCGGTTGAGGGTTACTTCAGCAAGGGCGAACGGACCATGTCGGATCGCTACCTTGATTCCGCTGCGGACGTGATCTTGCGACCCTAGAGATGGATCGCCGTTGCTCGATCACTCTAGTAACTGAGCAAAGACTTTCCCACTCGTCCTACTCGCTCGCCCCCGCTGTTTTTGAAAGCGCTGCAAGCGAGCGTAAACCGCTTGGCGGGTGCGGCCTAGCCGTTCGCCGACCTCCTCAGCTGTGGCACCTGCGCCAAAGAGCGAGAGCAATTCCGCCTCTTCGTCCGGCAACCACGGACGTGTCGATGTGCGATCGTTCGTCATTCGCAATGCCCGCAATGTCTAAACGCGCGGCGGCGCTGGCCGCCGCGGCGGGTTGGGAAAGCGAGCTGGCCGCTCTGAGCGCGGGGGCGCCGGCAAGCGGCTGGGCTCAGGCGCGCGATTACCGCGCGTCATCCACGCTGCTAGATGAGCGTAGCTCGGCCTGAGAGTCGGAAAGAACCAAGCAGATAGGTCCTGGTGATCCATGCCGCAGATCAATATCCATGAACCATTTAGAAAACATTGCCGGATCCGCAACTGATCGTAAACGATGCGATGGCAACAAACGGCCATGGAAACCGAACGCCCGCTTGAAACGATAGGTGAAGACATCGGTCGTCACGAAAAGCGCAGGCCGCTTTTTAATCAGTATCACCGGCAAATGCTCGATCCTCTTCGTGACCGCGATTGGGTGTCTTCTTCGAAGCTTCCCGATCACCCCGGAACAACGCTCGCTCTTTTACGAAATGGATGGTTGGAGCGACGCTCAACGCGCGAAGGTGTCGAATATCGCATGACCGAAGCCGGTCTGACAGAACTCAGCCGCCACGATAACCCGCAAACCGGTGGGAAACGACGAACGTATCAAAGGCCATGGAACTGATCGTCGCCGGCTACGTGAGGGTACGGGACCGTCGCGCGCTGACGGACTTGCTGGCACATCGTGGCAAGGTGCTCGACCAGCTGCAAGCCGTGTCCGGCATCAACCCAGAAAACGCGATCAGAGCGATCCAAGATGAACTGGCGGTGATCGAAGCCGGCCTCGAAGAACTTAAACCGCCGCCCGGTTCGCTGCCTGAGAACGAGTGGGGCTAGCGATGCGCGTTAATAAGATCAATTGGGACAGAATTGGCCGGGTGGCGGAGCCGGGTCGATATAAGTGCTTTTTCGGATATCTAAACGTCACGTCAGAGGTCATTGAAGTGTGGACGCGTTACCCCGACGCGACGTTCACCTTGATCACCCAAATGGCGGACGAGCGAGCGGTGGCCGAAGATTACCGTCTAGGCGCGTTCGATATCGGCAATCCTGACCAATAGAACGATCCGTCGCCACCTGACGCCGGCGGGGCGCGCGAAGGCTGCCGGCGCCAGAGCTTCCAACCGGGCACACGGAAAGCGTAACGCAAACGACAAAATGTCGTCTGCGTTCACGACGGCACGGCTTCGAAGACCGGGCAGAACGTCAACACCGTTCGGCGCGGCGCCCGGCGCGGCGAAAAGCTAGGCCCCGATCAAAGACCGCGTCGCCGGGACGATGCTGGACAAGCCCGTCGAACTGGACGCGCTGGCGTGCTGTCGCCCACAGCAGCGCTGTTCCAGATTTAACTTTCCGCGGCGACATCAAGCTTAATCCGCGTCTTCGATTGCATCGGAGCTACGGAGCGCTAGCCTCTCTGCACCGAACATTGCCCCGTTCGGGTTCACCATGGCGAGGCCGTCGCGCCAAGATATTCGGCGCGGCGCCTTCGTTTATCCGCCACAACCGTGCGAGCTTCATTTGGCGAGTAAGCCCGACGATGACCGGTTCGATCTCGTTGAGATGCGACGACAGATCACGAACTTGCGCTCGCAACACTCTGACAATCTTCTCGTCACATCGCGATTGAACCGCTTCCTGGTGAAGATTGCTTTTCTCTCAGAGGCAAAAGATGCGGCGCACGCTCGGCATCTTCAATCTGAATTCGCGCGGACCCTGCAACGTGTTGAAGCGATGGTCGCGCGGGACCAATCCGTCACGCTATTAGGCACCTTTAGGCGGCCCAAGTAACACTAACGCGCGGATGTTCTTGCGCCGGCCGACAGCGGACCCGATGCTGCATGAAGTCGCGAAGTCGTCCTCGTCTCGCGTAACGGCGCCTTCGCGGCGAGGGGTCGCCGCCGTCACAAGTGGCGGCCCCGCCGTGGGGCCTAGTAAGCACGCCGCACTACTCGGGGCAGGGATGGCAGTCTCGGAGAAAACCGGCGGGCAAGCGCGAGCACCGCGGCTTCGTCGGTTTCGAGCGCGATCTTCTGGGCGAGCATCACGTCGCCAGCTGCCAGCGGCCGTTCGGGAATGAAACACCACCCGGTCTTAGGTTGTCTTTCTTCATCAAGCTCCAAAACATTGCCCATGGTGCCCTGATAAATTCGATATCGTCGCCCGGTGTGAGAGCCCGTGACTTCGAAATAACCCTCGTCATCAAACTGCGCACGCTGATCCGGTGATAGCCAATCGCGCAAAAGACGCCGCGCACGCGCTTCCGGCCCATTTTGCTCGATGAAGCTCCGATACAGCGAACGCAGGGAGCGCAAACGCGCACTGCTGCCGACGCCGTCGCGTCTGAACAAAAACATTACTGTGCCCACGAGAGTGGCTAGCCGCCGACGAGCCGCGGGTAGAACAGCGTCTCGTCCGCAGCCGGATCAAATGTCCGTACGGCCTTGAGATCGCCGGCCGGCGTCCGAGTAGCAGCGGTAAATCCTTGGTCTGTCATCTTCTTAAAGCGCCGCTCAGCCTTGGCCAGCCCCTCGGGGTCGGTTTGGTCAAAAAAATGTCTGCTGTCGCCTGTGTGGTCGATCACGATTTGGGTAGCCATGGAAGAGAACTCCGTAAGCCCTAGCCCTAGCGTGGAAGAACCTCGCGGCGCCGGCTGGTGTTCCTAGTCCGGGGAAATTTGCTGTGTTTCATATTAGGCGCCCTAACCGGCATCGAGGAACGAACGACAAGGCGACCCAGTCGCCGCCGAGTTCGAGGCCGAAGGCGAGGTCGGCGCGACCTTCTTTGTCAAAAGATATATATCAAGCAGCGCCCCTGGCAGGTTTGTTTACTCCTTTGTGATCGCGAATTGCTGCACCGGCGAGAAACGCCGCAAAGATCTCCCCGTCCCTGGGACTTTCAATGCTTAGGCGCACTCGCGCCGCCGTCGATGACAAGGTTCTGGCCGGGATACACGGCTGCGAATATTTCCGGATGAGGCGGCGGGATCGCTTGCTTTTCCGCCGGCCGCTCCGTTGAGTACAAATCGATCCCTCTCGCCGTCGCGCAGATCGAGCTTACCACCTTCAACCGTGCCGATGCGGATCTTCGGTCCTTGCAGATCTTGCTGGACGCCGATTGGCGTGCCGAATTCCCATTCGAGATTGCGGATTGATGCATAGACCTTTGCATGATCGTCGGGCTCCCTGACTGAAATTCAGCCGGAACGTATCTACTCCCGAGAGATAGAGAGCACGGAGTCTTTCGGCTGCGGCTCATGCCGGACCAACGGTCGCAATGATCTTGGCAAGGCGCGAGCGCCGCATCATTGATCCCCGACCTCAGAGGATGAAACCCGCGTGAATGAAGTCGAACGGCAACCTTCGACGATGGTGATCAGAATGTCGCGTGATGAGGCATATTTCGCCGCCCCCACGGATCGAATGGAACACGAGCGTGGGGCGTCCGTAAGCGACAGCGTCCTTTCGGTTGACTCCTTCCTGCGAGCGAAGGGAAACGCGTCAGGGCCACGCTGGCATAGACACTTCAAGTTCGCGCGGCAGAGCTGATTGACCAAGGAATCCGACATGCGTGCGAACTAAGACCTAGATCCTTCCTTCCCAAAGGCCTGAAAGCAGCGACACCATAGCGCTCGCCTTGCGTCGCCACGTCTCAACTTCAAGTGCCGGAAGCGAGCGTTTTTTGAACGCGATGAGAGGATGCCAGGATGTTCGCAACGGCCCGGTAAGCGAAGACTATTCCGGGACCGATTGTGATGCCTGCTCCCGGATAAATTCCACGCATCGGCGAGGTCATGTCGTTACCGCAGGCATAAAGACCGGGGATTGGCTTGCGCTCTGCGTCAAGAACCTTGCCGCAGCTATCGGTCGCCAAGCCAGCGGCCGTGCCGAGCGTTGCTGGAACGATCGGCAGCGCGATGAAGGGGCCATTCCGGATGGGCCCGAGATTTGGATTTTTCGTTCCCACTGAAGGATCGCCGAGCGTCCGGTTGAAGGCCGATTCACCGCGTTTAAAGAGCGGATCGACGCCTGCGGCCGCGTGCGCATTGTGCTCCTCGACCGTCCTTTGAAGCTCGGCGGGATCCAGTCCGATTTGCCTGGCGAGTTCCGGGATCGTTTGGCTCTGTTTGAGGTAGCCGAGCCGCGCGTATTTCCGGATGCTCAGCGTCCAAGGCCAGGGAAGCAGATGTCCCATCCCCCTCAGCCGGACGAACTCGTGATCGCAGATGAAGTAGAACCGCTTGTCCGCGGGATATCCGTTTCCAAACATTGCCAGGCAAATGTCGTGGTAGGAGTTGGATTCGTTAACGAAACGCCGCCCGTTTGGTGCAACCGCGATGACGCCGGGGCGTCCGCGGTCGAGCCAGCCGTACGGAACAACCTGCGCGCCGGTGATGCCATTCTTGAGGATCGAGACTGGCGTCCAGAAGCCTGGGGAAGCGACATCCTTATCAATCGCAGCTCCGATCTTCTTCGCAAGCTCAATGCCATCGCCCGTGACATCCGGATGAGCCAGCGTATCGTCATGCTGGTGCGGGCCGCTCAACTCGGCTCTCAGCCGCGCGTTACGAGCAAAGCCGCCGGTTGCGAGAATGACACTGTGGGACGCGCGCACGCGGATCTCGGAATTCCCGCGTTTGACGATTGCCCCCGTGACACGGCCATCTTCCTTGATGAGCTCAAGGAGAGGAGATGCCGGCCATATTTCCACGCCGAACTTCCGCAAACTTACGAGCAAGCGCGCAATCAGGGCATTGCCTCCGCTGAACTCGGTGCCACGCCTGTAGCTCAAGCGATCCCGCGTGTAGCGACTGATGCGGCGCAGGACATGCTTGAGGGACGCAAAGGATTGAAACGGATTCAGGAAGCTTCGGACTTCGCTGGAGGAGATCATCATCCCCCCGAGCACAACGCGAATGGGGTCTCCGATCAGATCGAAGTCGGAGCCGAGCAGCCGGGCATCATAGGGTGCAGGGCTGAGTGCCCGGCCCTTGTCAACTCCGCCGACCTGGCTTGAGTGATAATCCGGCGCCGAGGCCAGCGTGAATTTGACCTCTGTCCCGGTCTCGAGTGCCGCAAGCGCGGTCGGGCCGTCCTCAAGGTAGGCTTCGATGAAGTCTTGCCGATAATAATTGCCAAGCTCATGCTCTAGATAGGTTCTGGCTTTTGGTAGCGAGTCATCAATCTTCGCGGAGCGCGCCTGAAGCGAACAGGGAACCCAGATCATGCCGTTTGACAGCGCTGTGGTCCCGCCGAGACGCGACGATTTTTCGCAGACCGTCACGCGAAATCCGTTCTTTGCCGCGTAGAGTGCTGCCGAAAGGCCGGCTGCGCCACTACCGACCACGAGCACGTCTGTTTCGAATGTTTGAGTAGCGTCCGTTTGCGGCAGTGCCACCGCGCTTTGTTTGCCTGATTGATTGATCGGCTTGTTCATTACCGCCTCGCTCCCACGTTTTGCGATGAACGTCAGTGATGTCGCGGAAGAGGAACGGCTTTGAACTCCTCTGCCGCAGCTTTCACCGCCCGCTCAATCGGGATTCTTTCGATGGAGGAGGCTCCAACGAAGCCGATGCACTCGGTCGACTGGTAGACCTCCAACGTGTCCTGCGGCTCCGCGATCGCCCCCCCATGGCAGAGCAGTACGATGTCCGAGCGGACCGCCTTGGCAGCTGCGTGGATCTCGTTGATGCGGTCGATCGCCTGCCGAATAGATTGTCCCTCCTCATGGCCGACGAGCCCGCCGCGCGTCGCACCGACGTGAGGGACGATGCAGTCGGCTCCGCCGATTGCCATGGCCTCGGCATCTTCGGGGCTCGCGACGTAGGCGAGCGAGAAAATGTCCCTCTTGCGGGCTGTCGCAATCAGCTCGACCTCGCGCTCGAAGCCGAGTCCCACTCGGCCGCGGCGGTCGCGCCATTTCTCGCCCATCGTGGAAATGGTCGGGTAGTTGATCACGCCGGAGAAACCCGCGGCCACGAACTTGTCGAGAAGAGCATCGAGGTCAAGGCGCAGGGGGTCCCAGGCCTCGACGCCGCCTATGACAGGTACGGAAGAGACGACATTGCGGATCTCTGCTGCAAGCTCAAGCGTGCGCGCGTTGGAATCACCGATTCGGCTGGTGGGGAGCCCCATGAGCCGCGAGAGGCCGGTAGAGTAGACCACCAGCATATCCGCCCCTCCGAGTGCAGCGCATTTTGCGACCAGGCCACAACTGCTCGCCGCGGCAAGGATTGCCTTTCCCTCCGCGACCTGACCTGCAATGTTCGAAAGAATTTCGGTTCGTTCAAACATCCGCACAGGACAAGCCTCCGTGACACAATTGTTTCAGGAGCCATGTCACAGCGGCCTCGGCGAATTCGGGATCGTTAATGTGACAATTCAGCTCGCTGGTCGTGATGTGAGGCATCAGATTGTCCTTGACCGCATCGAGCCAAGCCTTGTCAGCGTCGGCATCACGAAAAACGCCGTCTTCGCGGTCGTAATCGGACACGCCTTTCGCGGGCCAAAGCACGGTTGCCGGCCCCTGGGCTTGCGAAAGCCGCTCGGCCGTAAGCCGGCCAATGGCTGCGTTCTCCGCGGGCGTGGTGCGCATCAAAGTCGTGTAGGGCGTATGGGAGTACAAATGCCGGCCGCGAAACTGCTCAGGAACGCTGGTCGGCGGACCAAAATTGACCATATCGACGGCGCCGGGCGCAATGACTTGCGGGATCGATTGCCGCGAGGCCGCTTTGAGACGATCGGGTCCTGCGCTGGCCGTGCCCCCCAAGAGTTCATCGGCCAATTCCGTTGTGGTCAGATCGAGCACGGCATCGAATTCGCCGGCAGCTATCAGCTGCTCCATTTTGCGGCCACCTGCACCATTGGCAGGAAAGACGATCGCGTCCACGCCAGCCTCGGCTAGACGCGCCATGCACTGATTTACCGCGGGCGTTGTGACACCGAAGGCCGTGATCGCAACAATCTTCCGTTCGCGCCTCTGTTTCGCCGCCACATAGCGCATGGCCGCAATGGCTCGGCCTGCATTCTCCAGCACCCTTGCCGTGAAGGCGTTGATGCCGAAAAGATCGACGAGCGTCGGATAAAGGATGATGTCGTTGTGGATCGCGAGCTCAGCGAGGAGCGCTGGCCTTGCACTGGTCACGAGCAGCTTCGGGAAGCCGTAGGGCAAATCAGACACGATCTCGCCGAAAACCGCGCTCCCCTTGCCTCCTGCAACGGCTATGATCGCACTGATGGCGCCGGCGGCAAGGAGGTCAGCTACATTTGTGCGAGTGGTCTCGGCGATTTGTTTCAGCAGCTCGGCGGGCGAAGCTGAGCGCCCGCCGCCCGGTTCGGTGGCTGTGCCTACCCTCACCTCGCTATTAGACGTGCCGATATCGATCAGGACGGTCTTTCGTCCGCATGCTACGATAACATCCGAGAGGAAGGAGGCCTCCAGACCCTTCGTGTCCAGCGTGGCCACGATGGCGACCGTGCCGCAGGCCGCAGCCGGACGCGCGGACAGATTACCATCCCGGACCGACTCCTGGTCGTCCGTGCAATGGTGAGACACGTTCTTCCTCCCGGATCATTCTTAGCAGCATGTGGTCTAGACCGGGCCGAAACGGGTTCTAACATCGGTGACGGGTGTGATTGGGTAAGATTGGGTAGATGCGTGCGAGGTCAAAGAATGGAACCACTTCCCCCTCGGGGTTGGGCAGCGTTTTCCTGAGGGATGCCAATGCGCCTCTACACCCAGACGCAACGATCTTTTCTTACGAGTGCCGGGAGGAATCCCGCAACCGTTTCAATTCCCTTCGGCCCGTCGCCAAGTTCTGGGGGCTGTGCCGGTGCTGCGCTTAAACTCACGACTGAAGTGATAGACGTCGCAGAAACCGCAGCGTTCGGCGATAGCACCAAGACCTGCGTCGCTTTCCAAGAGTAACTTTTGGGCCATCAAAATCCGCTCTCGAATCAGCCAGCGCCTTGGGCTGATCTGCAAGTGCCTTTGGAATAGCCTCCGCGTCTGTGCCGCACTAAGGCCGGTGACCGAGGCTAATTCCTCGGCATGCCAACATCGCTCCGGAGCCTGCCTCATCTTTGAGACGATGGTACGCAATGGAGCGGGAAGGCGAGACTCACCCTGCTTAGACGAAGGTGTTGTGATGAAATGCAGCAGTTCCGCGACAAGGTGGTTGAGGGCCAGATCAACGCTAACATCTCTGGTGCGCAAGACATCAAACAGATTTCGAAACCACCGTTCGATGTCTTTCGGCGCCGATATCGTTGCCCGCGTTGCGCCGGTGCCGAATACTTTTCGCCGAATGGCCGCACAGTTCGGTCCGTCTATCCGTACCCATAGAACGGTCCAGGGATCGCTTGGATCCGGCCAGTGCGCGTGTGGCGTCTCGTTGGCAATCCAGATCAACTGATTGCGCCCAACACTTAATATACGGCCCTCGCTGGATACGAAGCCGCGCCCCGCCGCACAGTACAGAATGTCTTGGCCCGGATAGCAATCTCGCGCGATGTGATGGTCACGCGCCGTGATGACTTTGCCAGCCCTCAGTACCGTAAAGGCGCAGCGAGTCCAGGCGGCATCAGGAAGGACATACTGATGGCTCTCAGGAAAACGTGTGCGCTGCAGTAATAAAGCCATGCGCGTTTTATATAAACAGGAGCGTATTTTGTCCATTCCCACTCGCGACTCCCACATCTACGCTCCCTCACAACGACTAACAAACAAGCTCGCCGAGCCGCATTCCTGGATGCACGTTTCGCAGCCTTGGGAGCTCGATGCGAGGGTTCAGGGAGGAGACGGTGCCGACGCTCACGCCCGCGAATTGTGCCGCAACGTTGGCCTCGGTTATTTCCTCGAGCCCATACTGTGCAGGCATCCGAGCATCGCGCTGACTTCAAGCACATTCAGGGGAGGAAATGATGAGCAAACCAAGAATCACCATCGTCGGCAGCTTCGCGGTGGGACTTACAATTCGCGCTCCGAACATCCCGGTCTTCGGCGTCACGATGCTGGGGAGCAGTTTCGATCTGGGGCCCGGTGGCAAGGGTTCAAATCAAGCGGTTGCGACCGCTCGGCTGGGGGCGGATTCATCGCTAGTGGCCATTATCGGCAAAGACAAGTTTGCCGATATGGCAACCGACCTCTACAAGGCCGAAGGCGTGGGCACGGCGTATGTCAAGCAAATTGCCGCAAGTCCGACGGCGGTGGGCTTCATCATTCTCAATGAGCGCGGCGAGAACTTCATCATCATGGACTATGGCGCCACCAACGCCATGGATGCAGATTTTGTGGACCGCGCTGAGAGCCGCATTCGGGAAAGCGACGTCGTCATGGCGGTCCTCGAACCTCCGGTCGAAGTCGCAATGCGAGCCATGGAGTTGGGCCGGAAGCACGGCAAGAAGACCGTCCTCAATCCGGCCCCCGCCGCGCCGCTTCCCGACGAGATTTTCCCGCTGGTCGATTACCTGACGCCAAACGAAAGCGAACTTCGTATTCTGCTTGGGTTGCGGCCGGACGATCCGCGGCCCTCGCGGGAGCTAGTGGAGATGCTGCGCAAGCGCGGCGCCGCCAATGTCATCGTAACTCTTGGCGACCGCGGCGTGCTTATCGTCACCGACACGATCGACGCGGCCATTCCTGCTGCCGAAGTCGAAGTAGTGGACACGACGGGCGCTGGCGACGCGTTTAGTTCCGGCTTCGCTGTGGCTTTGGCCGAGGGCCGGGATGTGATCGACGCTGCGCGGTTCGGGGTTTGCTGTGGTGCCCTGGTCTGCACGAAGCTCGGGGTTATTCCTGGCATGGCAACGCGCAAAGCCGCCGACGAGATGTATCGTTCGATTTCCGCCAGGGGTTGAAAGGAAGCAGAATGAACCTGAACGACAACATGGATCACGCCTTATACGGCACGCGTGACAAACGCGGGAATTGGACGCCGAGCAAGAGGCCACAACGCGCCCCTATTTTTGTGTGGCCGGTGCAGCCGAGGAAGATTCTTCGTTGGTTGCCGGGGTACCTCTTGCCTTGGAATACCCTCTATTTCGCGATCGCGCTGGCATCGTGGTTCTATCTAACTCCGGCGCTCGATACGATGCGGGAATTCCACTCTGATTGGATTTTGCTCATCCTGCTGCGCAATGCCGTGCTGACAATTCTTGTCTATGGCGGCTTTCACTTCATCCTTTATGTCCAACGGCGTCAGCAAACTAACTTCAAGTACAATGCAAAATGGCCCGACACCCATAGCACGACGTTTATGTTCGGAAGCCAGACCGCCGAGAACGTGTTTTGGACGATGTGTAGCGGCGTGCCGGTATGGACCGCATACGAGGCCCTCACCTGGTGGATGTACGCCAACGGCTATTTGCCGTACGTCGATTTCGGAACGCACCCGGTGTACTGCGCCGTCCTTGTATTGGTAATGCCGGCCTGGCGCGAGTTGCACTTCTATCTGATTCACCGGGTCATGCATGTGGGACCGCTGTACCATCTCGTACATAAGGTACACCACAAGAACGTCAACCCGGGACCATGGTCCGGCTTGTCAGCGTCTACGCTCGAACACATCGGCTATTTTTCCGGCGTGCTGATCCATTTCGTCGTGCCCTCCCACCCCGTGCACGCAATGTTTCAGCTCATGCACGCGGGATTGTCGCCAGCGAAGTCTCACACAGGTTTCGACAGAGTGGTTGTGGACGATGCGAATGCCATCAACACGGACAACTTTTACCACTACCTGCACCACAAGTATTTCGAAGTGAACTACGGTGAGCGGCGCATCCCGCTCGACGAGTGGTTCGGCACAGACCACGACGGCTCTCCGGAAGCCGACGAGAGGATGTACAAGCGCATAAAGGCCAAGAAGTGGGCACGCGGCAACTAGCTCTCAAGTTGGCCGGCTCTTCTTATGAACGCTGAGCACATGCGCTTCGCTTACATCCAACAAACGGCGCCAGCCGCACTCGCAGATTCGAAGGCGTCGGCGCAATGGTTGCGAGTTAGACCCAGAGGAATACAGAATGACTGGTCAAGGTGAATGGGTTGCGGCCTGCCCTACCGATGCATTGATGCCCGAGGAGGTCCTTCGGCTCGATCACGGCAGCCGCACGTTTGCAATTATTCGCTCGCCGGAAGGCGACTACTACGCGATCGACGGCCACTGCTCTCACGAGAAAGTCCATCTTTCGGATGGCATTGTTGATGGGGGGATCATTGAATGTTCCAAGCACTTCGGGACCTTCGATTACCGAACCGGCGAGTCGCGTGCACTGCCTGCATGCGTCGATCTGCGCCCTTACGAGCTTAAGGTCGAAAACGGCACCGTCTTCATCAAGCTCTGAGCGGGGCCAAAAGGCCGGAATGCAAGACAATGTCGAAGCAGAGCTTGCTTGTACTACAGTCACTTTGGGCGATGGAACGGCGCCAGCCCGATGGGGTCGAACGTTCTATCGACCACAATATCGCGATGATCCGGGAAGCGGGGTTCGACGGCATCAGCACCTCATGCACTGATCCCGCGCGCGTCGCCCTGATTGCGCGTGCCCTAGCCGGCTCAGGACTTGCAGTCGAGGGCATGTGCTTCCCCCAGACAGTGGATCATTTGAAAGCTGCCATTGATCTCGCTAGGCAGCTCGACGTCTTGCATCTCAACGTCCAGCCTGACATCCGCCCGCGCCGTATCGCCGACTGTATCCCGCTGCTGGAAGGCTGGATCAGGTTGGCGCGAGATGCGGACATGCCGATCTACTTCGAAACGCATCGCAATAGGATGACCGATCTCTTCTTCACACTCGATTTGATGGATCAGGTCCCAGAGATGTGCATGCTTGCTGATCTCTCACATTTCCTGCTGGGCCGCGAATTCTGGTATCCCATCTCGAACGAAGACGAGGCGCTGGTGCGGCAAGTGCTCGACCGCACCTGGGCATTCCATGGTCGCGTTGCATCCCGCGAGCAGATACAGGTCGAGATCACATTCCCTCAACACAAGGTGTGGCTAGACCTGTTCCTCAGGTGGTGGAAATACGGCTTCAAGAGCTGGCAAAGACGCGCCGGTGCAGATGCACGTCTCACTTTCGCGTGCGAACTTGGCCCGCAGCCTTATGCAATTGGCGATCGCCACGGCAACGACACCACAGATCGCTGGGAGGAAGCTCTCCTACTCAAATGCCTGGTGCGCAATCTGTTCGAGAGTGCGGCTATCGATGCGCAGCCGTCGTTCGGAAATGGTTCGCCCGCTTGAGTGACCAATCCACAATAGTGATCGTTGGGGCGGGCGAGGCCGGCATGGCCGCGGCCATCGCCCTGCGAGAGGGCGGCTGGCGGGGCATCGTGGTCCTGGTCGGCAATGAAACGATGCTGCCGTATGAGCGCCCCCCTCTGTCCAAGGCGCTTCTGATTGACGAGGTGAACCCCGGGCCCAAACTGATTGTCACGTCAGAACGCCTTGTCGAGCTGGGGATTGATTATCTCCAGGGAAGCGAAGTGGTTTCAATTGATCGCGTGGCTAACACCGTCACGCTCTCAAGCGGATCAAGAATAGCGTATCACCGACTCCTGCTGGCGACGGGAGCTCGACCTCGGAAACTGCGCGTTCCGATTGCCGAAGGAGCCAAGGTCGCGACGCTGCGAACGTTCGAGGACGCTACGCGCATCCGCCAAGTCATCGGTCAAGGATGCGAGGTGGTGGTAATTGGCGGCGGCTTCATCGGCCTTGAGGTTGCCGCGAGTGCGGTCTCGAAAGGTGCCTTGGTGACCGTACTCGAGGCAGGATCGCGGCTGCTTACGCGGTCAGTGCCAGCTTCTATGGCTGAGCTGATCAGGGCCAAGCACGAGAGTTCTGGTGTACGCATCGAGACAGGCGCTATGGTCGAACGTATCGTCATCAGCGATGGACGCTCCAACGTGGCGACGGCCGGTGGTCGTTCGCATTTGGCCGATCTGGTGATCGTTGGGATCGGTGCGACGCCGAATGTCGAACTGGCGCAAACGGCCGGATTGGTGGTCGACGACGGCATCATCCTGAACGAGATGCTCGCGACTTCGGATCCGCACGTTTTCGCGGCGGGTGACTGCTGTTCCTTTCCGCATCGCCTCTATAAAAAGCGCATCAGGCTGGAGGCCTGGCGGAACGCGCAGCGGCAAGGAGCAGCTGCGGCGGCGAACATGCTGGGCGAGAACCGTCCTTACGAGGACATTCCCTGGTTTTGGTCAGATCAATACGACGAGACACTGCAAATCGTCGGACTTTGTCCGGAAGGAGAAGTGCCCATCATCAGAGATCTCGGCACGAGCGGCCGGGTTCTGTTTTACCTAGCTGCCGACGGACGCCTCGAGGCCGCGTGCGGATTCGGGAGCCTGGGCTCTGTAGCCAGAGAAATACGTTTTGCCGAGATCATGATCAGTAGGAGGCTTAGCCCCAGGGCAGAGGCTCTCGCAGACCCCGCGATAAACATGAAAGCTCTACTGGTTTAGGAATTTAACGTTCGACAGGGCCTAAGGCCCCGCCACGTTGAAGATCGTCGCGTCGTACGTAAGAGATCCCGCTCAGGCCCCGTAGTATTGGGCAAAGTCGGGAAGACACGGGCAACTATAGTACCCGCAAACTCAGCTCCATGATCCGGAGATGTCATGGCAATGCGCGGAACGTTATCTTGGCTAGATGCCGCGAACCACCATTGGTCTTCGCGATAGGCCTCAAGCAACTCACTCCACCGCAGGCATGGCTGACGGCACCCGCTACGCCTTCGATCGCTTGAGGAACTCACAGCACGTTGGTCCTGTTCGCAATTGATGATGTGATATCGTCGACGAAATGCGCGCAATTCGGCGCCGACCGACCCAACGCGGCAGGCCGAGCGCGCCGCGAATGATGCGCCGCGCTCGCATATGTTAAAACGCCTAGTCTCGGACGTAGACCCCGCCCCGCTTCTTAGCGATCACATACACCGTGATGCTGAGCAGTGCGATGGCCGTGCCGTAGACCGGAAATATCCAAGAGAGATTCGAGCGCTGAAGCCACAGCAGCAGAAATGGCGTTGTACCGCCGAATATCGTCGCTCCGACGGCATAACCCAGCGCAACCCCGGTTGTCCGAACGTTTCTCGGCATCAAGGTCGTGGCAATGAAATTGTACAGCGCCATGTTGCAGCCGACCAGTGTGCCGCCCACCAACATGATAACGGAATAGACCACAATATTCTTCTCAGAATACAACAGCGGCAAGAAGAACGCGGGAATGAGCAGCAACCGCATCATGACAAATGCCCGCGAAGGCCGAATCCTATCCGCGAAGGCGCCGATCGCTGGCGAGAACACCATCCAAATGGCGCCCATGAGCGTCACGATGCCGTACACGTAGGTGCTGTTCTCCTTGAACACGCCGTTAGCGATATTGGGCAGGCCGAAATTGTAGGTGTAGTTTGCGAGTTGCACGCTGCCGACCACCAGAATGGCCGCCAGCAGCGACAGCCGCGCCTTCCAGAGTGCCTTCCAAACTCCTCCGGTCGTATCTTGGATACGCGTGTCCTCATCCGCGTGATGCAGGGCGCGGGCAATCAAGGTTTCCGGAAGGGTTTGACGAAGATAGATGATCAGCAGACCGAGAACGCCGCCAACGCCGAAAGGAATTCGCCAAGCCCAATCTTTCATGACTCCCGGGCTAACGGCGGCGCTGACGAGGAAGGCGACCAGGCTGGCACCGATCGAGCCCACCATGATGAAGGTGCCGTTGATCAGGCCGAGGTAGCGCCCCTCCTGTCCAGGCGGAGCCAATTCGATCGCGATCGCATTCGCGACACCTGCTTCGGCGCCGACGGCCAAGCCTTGGACCAGCCGGAGAGTGACGAGGATGATCGTGGCGGCGATGCCGAGGTCCTTGTAGCCCGGCAGTAGTGCGATCATTAGCGAGGAAAGCGCCATCGCTGACACCGCAACCATCATCACCGCCTTATGGCTGATGCGATCCGCGACCGGACCGAGAATCGCTGCACCGATAGGGCGAGCGGCAAAGCCGGCTCCGAAAACTGCGAGCCCGGCGAGCAGAGATACGACCGGATCGGTAGCCGGAAAGAAGTGTGGCGACAGAAATGCCGCCATGAAGCCGTAGAGCTGCCAGTCATAGAACTCGAGAGCGACGCCGCCGCCGAGGCCAAGCGTCATCGACCTTGTCGCAACGGGCTTTTCCAGTTCAATGGTGTTGTCGTCGAATGTTTGTACAGAGGCTTGCATTGATGCTGCTTCCGATTGTCAGAATGAATTGATGAGGCTCATCGAAGAGCCGAATGCGGACTGAGCGGTCATCGAACGTCGGCGACGTTCGCGTCGATAGGCCGGGAGCGCATTCGCGCCTGGCCCCGCCGCTCTTGACAAATCGTTTTGACGTTTCCCCGACGAGCGCCGTCGAGGCGATTGTTCCGAACTTGGTAAAAAGTAGGCGCGTGCAGGACCTTCGCCCGAAGTCATTGTTCCTCTCCTTCTGCTCACGCGCTTTGCGCGTCATCGTGATCTTTTTTGTTGGCGGCACATCGCTGCAGTCTGCTGCAAGTCCGCGGAGGGAAGGCGGAAACGAACGTCGCTCTCGCGGTCCCGCGAAGGCAGGGCGATCTGTTGCCCTAGCCTATCGTTCCCAAGAGCACACCATGCATATAGCCCAATGTCAATATTGATGCGTTACAATGTAGATATTGCTACACTCCATTTGATGTATTGCTCTGGATGGGCTCCGTTAAAAATATCCGATCTCCAATTGTTGCATTGATTTCATTACTATAAATTGATGGCAAAGTCTGCGGCCTCTAGGTGATTGATATATCTCAATTGGTCCACCTCTTTAGGAGTGATGATGTTTTCGTTCCCTCATCCGGAGAATTCACTCGCTCTAGGCGCGAGCGGAGACCTCACAGCGCCGATCGCGCCGTATCGCGCAATGTGAGAGATTCTGTCTCGAAAAGGAGACGCCATGAAAAACAGACTTCGCTGGAGAGCTGATCGGAAAATCCGTCTCCACCCAGAAGACGATCGGAGAGGACGATGTGATCGCGTTCACCGACATCGCAGTGGCATCTCATCCAAATCATTTCGGCGAAGCGTATGCCCAGCCACAACGGACTGGGCGGTCGCGTCGTTCAGGGCGCGTTGCTGGTTGGCCTGATGGCGGGCGTCGGAACGGCGATGCGGTCGTCCCGTTCTGTTTTACGAATAGGATCGGCTGCGATTCCTGCGTGGAGTGCATCTCGGCGAACCGTCGCCGCGACCTACACGTTCACGAAGGCGATCAACGAGAAATCAAGCTGCGCGGCGGAGGTACGCATCATCAATGGTGCGCGATATCTAGTCGTCCGTGAAGAGCGGCTAAGCGATTGAGCTAGGATCGCATTTGACTTTGTGGACTGTTTTTGGAATGCAGGATT
>NZ_JBVVPL010000066.1:0-8465 GCF_055807615.1 Bradyrhizobium sp. MV1.5
CCCCGTCATCGAATCATAGCAAAGCGGCTACGGCAAATGCCCGTTTAGACGAAAGATTCTCACCCTCTCAGGATGAGGCTAACTGGGATCTCGCGACTTGCGACTCGCAATCGTGCCTCACACTCCGCCCTCATCCTGAGGGCCCGCCGCAGGCGGGCGTCTCGAAGGATGGTGAGATCCGCGCTTGGCCAATTCATGCAGCTCAGCAAAATCGCCGCGCATGAAGGCTTCTTTCTTGGCGCGGCTCCATTTCTTGAGTTTGCGCTCGCACTCGATCGCGTCGGTGATTCTGTCGAACCATTGCGAGTAGACCAACGTCACAGGCCGGCGAGACTTCGTGTAGCCATCGAACGTGCCGGCGTTGTGCTGCGCAATTCTGATCTCAAGCTCGGTGCGCGTCGTTCCGATGTAGTAGCTGCCGTCTGAGCATCTGAGAACGTAGAGCCACGCGCCTTCTGTCATGGGGCCCGCCTCGTGCTTCGAGACGACCGCTTCGCGGTCTCCTCAGCATGAGGCTAACTGGCATCCCTGACTTGGTGCAAGCGCTTCGTGCAAACGCTTTGAACGGTTAGCGGCTGCGCGTTCAGCCCTCATCCTGAGGAGGCCGCATCGCGGCCGTCTCGAAGGATATGCCGCGATTTCCAATGCTAACCAAAGCGGTGCGCCGGGCCTGCTATTGTGAGCTCGACGCCGCCTGCAAATAAGCAACGATCCTGCCCGCTTCTTCCGCCGAGACGCCGCCATAGGGCTGCATCTTGTTACCGGATACGACCTCGTCCGGCTTGACCATGAAGCGGGTGAGTTTGTCCTGGTCCCAGATGAAGCCGGCTTCCTTCATCGAGGAGGAATAATTGTAGTTCGGCAGCGAGCCGGCCTTGCGTCCGACGATTTTATTGAGGTTGGGGCCTAGACGATTGTCGCCCTCTTTCACCGAGTGGCAGGTTCGGCAGGAATTGTTGAAGGCTTGCTGGGCTGTGTCGTCGCTCGCCGGCTGCTGTGCGCGCGAGGCGGGCGCGGTCGGCAGCAGTGCCACTGCGCCGGCGAACACGCGCAGCCATGTGCCTTGCGGCGATTGCGGACGCGATTGCATTCGCGCCTCCATCGGGGATCGCGCCGCAGCACGCGCGCGTCGGGATGCCGAGGGCCAACGAAAACGGCCCCGGTGGGTTCCGGGGCCGTTTGCGTCACAATGTCCTGTCGCTTAGCGCGTTGCGGCTCCGAGATCTGCGCGGCGCTCCGTCATCGGCAGCACGATCACCTTGGTGCCGACGTTGACGCGGGAGTAGAGATCCGAGACGTCGTCATTGGTCAGGCGGATGCAGCCGGAGGAGACGTGCTTGCCGATGGTATCGGGCGCGTTGGTGCCGTGGATGCGATAGATGGTGCCGCCGAGATACATGGCGCGGGCGCCGAGCGGATTGCCGGGACCGCCGGCCATGTGGCGCGGCAGATAAGGCTGGCGGGCGATCATCTCCGGCGGCGGGGTCCAATCCGGCCACTCCGCCTTCTTGGTCACCGACTGGGTGCCGGACCAGGTGAAGCCGTCGCGGCCGACGCCGATGCCGTAGCGCATCGCCTGGCCGTTGCCGAGCACGAGATAGAGATAGGTGTTGGGCGTATCGATGATGATGGTGCCGGGCGCCTCACGCGTCGCATAGGAGACGGTCTGGCGGCGGAAGCGGGCCGGCATTTCGACAGCGTCGTGATCTTCGGACGGCGCGGCCTGATAGGGCGTGGCTTGATAGGGCTGGTACGGCTGCGGCGCTGCGATCGGCGGCAGCGGCTGGAAGAAGGGGAAGAGCTGCACGGGCGCGGCCTTGGCCGGGCCGGCGAACGCGATCGCGGTGACAGCCACTGCGCCAAACGCAACGGCGCGCGAATAAGTCCTCAACGTCTCCAGATTGATCATTGGTCGCCCCTGTCTGCGCGGTGTTTCTTGGTCACCCCGGCACCGTTTCGGTGCTCTGTTGCGTAAATCACTAACGGAAAGAAGTTTCGGGACGTTTGCGCGGAAAACCGAAAACGGCTTCATGGCGGCAAGGATTGTTTCATGACGGTTTCGTGGCTGCGCAGACCCGTTAACGAACAAAACAGCGGGCCGACACTTCCATGACGTCACACGCCTGAAATATCCGTGGTTGATGGTCCAAAGCCGAGAATCATAAAAATCTCGGGATTTCCCCATGCGGGTATTAATCGCGACTGACGCCTGGCATCCGCAGGTCAACGGTGTGGTCCGGACGCTGACCTCGCTGGCTGGCGCGGCCAAGGCATTGGATGTCGAGATCGACTTCCTGACGCCGGACGGCTTTCGTTCGTGGCCGTTGCCGACCTATCCGGGGCTGCGCATTGCGCTGCCGAGCGGGAAGGAGATTGCGCGGCGGATCGAGAAGGCGGCGCCCGAGGCGCTGCACATCGCGACCGAAGGGCCGATCGGCTGGTCGGCGCGGGCTTATTGCCGTCGCAACCGGCTCGCCTTCACCACGTCCTACACCACGCGCTTTCCCGAATACGTCTCGGTGCGGACCGGCATTCCGGCGAGCGTCGGCTATGCCGTGCTGCGCCACTTCCATGATGCCGCCGCCATGACCATGGTGGCGACGCCCTCGCTGCGGCAGGAGCTCTCCGAGCGCGGCTTCAAGCGGCTCGGCTTCTGGACGCGCGGTGTCAACACCGAGCTGTTCCATCCCGACTCGCCGGCCAAGCTCGATCTGCCCGGGCCGATCTTCATGACGATGGGCCGCGTTGCGGTGGAGAAGAATCTCGAAGCGTTCCTCTCGCTCGACCTGCCCGGCACCAAGATCGTCATCGGCGACGGACCGCAGAAGGCTGCGCTCGAAAAGAAATATCCGGACGTTGTGTTTCTCGGCGAGAAGAAGGGTGCGGATCTCACCGCGCATCTCGCCGCCGCCGACGTGTTCGTGTTTCCGAGCCTGACCGACACGTTCGGCGTGGTGCAGCTCGAAGCGCTCGCCTGCGGCACGCCGGTTGCGGCGTTTCCGGTAACGGGTCCGAAGGACGTCATCGCCGATCATCCGATCGGCGCGATCGACCACGATCTGCGCGCCGCGTGCCTGCGCGCGCTCACCATGTCGCGCGAGACTTGCCGCAATTTCGCGCTGGAGCGTTCCTGGGAAAACAGCGCGCGCCAGTTCGTCGGCAACCTCACCTCACTTCAGCCCAGCCGCGCCTTGCGCGCCTCGCCTCGCATGGCGCGGCGGCCTGTGCGCGGTTGACCCCAACGTTTGACCCACAGCGAGAACCTCATCGATGGCTAAGATCATGAACCTTGACGGCACGCAGCAGCTCGACCTCACCCGTGGCACGGTCGAGCAGGCCTATGACCGCTGGGCGCCGGTCTACGACCTCGTGTTCGGAGGCGTGTTCGCCAAGGGCCGGCAGGCCGCGATCGCCGCCACCAACAAGATCGGCGGCCGGGTGCTCGAGGTCGGCGTCGGCACCGGCATCTCGCTGCCGCTCTACGCGCCGCATCTGCGCATTTTCGGCACCGACATCTCGGAGGCGATGCTCGACAAGGCGCGCCAGCGCGTCGCAGAGGGCGGCCTAGAGAACGTCGAAGGCCTCGCGGTTATGGATGCCGAGAAGCTCGAATTCCCCGACAACTCCTTCGACGTCGTGATGGCGCAATACGTCGTCACCGCCGTGCCGAATCCGGAAGTCGCGCTGGACGAATTCGCCCGCGTGCTGCGCCCGGGCGGCGAGCTGATCATCCTGACGCGCGTC
This sequence comes from Bradyrhizobium sp. MV1.5, assembly GCF_055807615.1. Taxonomy (NCBI): domain Bacteria; kingdom Pseudomonadati; phylum Pseudomonadota; class Alphaproteobacteria; order Hyphomicrobiales; family Nitrobacteraceae; genus Bradyrhizobium; species Bradyrhizobium sp. MV1.5. Next base: position 3,745 of record NZ_JBVVPL010000066.1, read on the forward strand.
AGCGCCGATACCGGCATGCGCCGCTTCATCGAGCAGAAGCTGCAGCCGGTGGTGCGTCCGCTCGGCTTCCGCACCGCGGAGTTCGCCTGGTCGCGCTATGCCAAATGGCTGGCGGGTGCCGCCGGCATCGAGCTCGCCGAGCGCCGCCTGATTCCGCCGCTCGGTCATTTCTCGCTGGTGCGCTTCCGCAAGATCGACGTCGCCAAGGCGGCTTGAAGAAGGCGGCTTGACTGTTGCTCCTCATCGTGAGGAGGCGCGCAAGCGCCGTCTCGAATCATAGAGGCCCGGCTATCACCAGGCGGGCCTCGCCCTTCGAGACGCTTGCTTCGCAAGCTCCTCAGGACGAGGGGATAGAGCGTAACCCGTGCGTCACCGCGTCGCTGCACATCGTCACATGACAAAATGATGATGTCACACGGCCTACATCGAATCTCTGTAAATTCTGAACCCGAAAGCATTTGGGGGAGAGCATGATCAAGAACTATCTCGAGCAGCTGCGGATCCAGCGCTGGGACGACCATCGCTACTATCACCACAGCCGCATCAATCAGGCCCTGCACTTCGTCAGTGCGCTGAGCTTCCTGTTCGCCTATGTCTGGCTGTTCATCGATCCCATGGTATCGGCGCTGGTCGGCTGGCTGGTCTCGATGACCTCGCGCCAGGCCGGTCATTTCTTCTTCGAGCCGCACGGCTACGACCAGCTCAACCAGGCGACGCACGAGCACAAGGAAGAGATCAAGGTCGGCTACAATCTTCAGCGCAAGGTGGTGCTGATGTCGATCTGGGCGCTGTCGCCGCTGGTGCTCGTCGTCGATCCCACGCTGTTCGGACTGTTCACGCCCTGGGCGGGCGCGACCGACTTCATGCGGCAGGTCGCCAAGATCTGGCTCGTCGTCGGCGGCGGTGGCCTCCTGTTCCGCACGGTGCACCTGTTCTTCATCCGCGACGTCGAGACCGGCCTCGTCTGGATGACGAAGATCCTGACTGATCCCTTCCACGATTTGATGCTCTACCGCAACGCGCCGCTGGCGCTGATGCGTGGTGAGCTGATGGATCCCGGCCTGCACCTCAACCCCGAGCACACGCTGGGCCTGATCGGCGAGCCCACGCTCGAAGAGCAGCACGCCTGAGCGCGCCGTTCTCACCAAGGCCTCCGATGTCTGATGGTTGCGTCATGCCCGGGCTCGTCCCGGGCATCCACGCTTTGGGAGCTTCTTCGCCCCTCCCCGCGTGCGCGGAAGTGAGATCGCTCGAGGCCGCAAACACCGTCATTCCGGGATGGTCCGAAGGACCAGACCCGGAATCTCGAGGTTCCGGGTTCGGCTCTTCGAGCTGCCCCGGAACGACTGTGGCTTGGAGGGGAGAATCGACCTCAGCGCCCGAAGCGCTTGGCCAGCATCTCTTTCAGGATATGCCGCTTGATGGTCTTGTTGGTGAGGACGCCATCGTGCCACCAGAAGCCGTCGGCCTTCATCTTCTCGGCCGCGCGGACGAAACGCTCGGCGACCTCGGCGAAATCGGCATCGGTGTAGTTCAGGCTGAAGATCAGCCGGCCGGTGCCGACCCAGCTCAGGGACAGGCCTTCGGCGCGCAGGTAATATTGCAGCATCCAGTTGTAACGGGACGGCGTGGTGTATTTCACCGTCCAGATCGACGAGAAGTTTGCGAACCGCACCGGCAGGTCGGCCTCCGTCATCATCCGGTTGAGCTTTTCCGCGCGCTCATTCCAGGTCTCATCCAACCCTTCATAGACGGCACGGAAGTTCGGGCTGGCGAGCCGGCTCAGAAACTCGTCCATCGCCGTCATGACGTAGGGATGCGAGTTGAAGGTGCCGCGGGCGAAGCAGACGTCGGCGGGACGATCGTCGCGGAAGCGGCGCATCAGCTCGCGTCTGCCGCAGACCACGCCGACCGGCAGGCCGCCGGCGAGGCTCTTGCCGTAGGTCACCATGTCGGCGCGCACGCCGAAGTACTCCTGGGCGCCGCCTGCGGCGAGGCGGAAGCCGACGAAGACCTCGTCGAAGATCAGCACGATGCCGCGCTCGTCGCAGACCTCGCGCAGCTTCTTGAGCCACTCGGTGTAGGCGGCGCGGTCGAAATTGCCGCCGCGGGAGGAATCGACCAGCGAGGAATCGCCGGGCGCGTTGCCGTTCGGATGCAGCCCCTGCAGCGGGTTGACCAGCACGCAGGCAATGTCCTTGCGCGTCCGCAGCACGTGCAGCGTCTTCTCCGACATCTCGGCGAGGGTGTAGGTCTCGTGCGCGGTGATCGGATTGCCGACGCCGGGCTGCACGTCGCCCCACCAGCCATGGTAGGCGCCGGCGAAACGAACGAGATGGGTGCGCCGGGTGTGATAGCGCGCAAGCCGCACCGCCTGCATCACGGCTTCGGTGCCGGACATGTGGAAGGACACTTCGTCGAGGCCCGAGATCTGGCACAGCCGCGCCACGTTATCGAGGATGACGGGGTGGTAGGGGCCGAGCACCGGTCCAAGCGCGTGCGCGCGCTTCTCGGAGCCCTCGATGCACTCCTTGTAGAAGTCGTTGCCGAAGATGTTGACGCCGTAGGACCCCGTGAGGTCGTAGGAGGTGTTGCCATCGACATCGGTGACGGTGACGCCGCGCGACGACTCCACGAAGGTCGAGGTGCCCAAATGCTCGCGGACGAGACGCGAGAACTGGAACGGCACGCGGTAGGTTTCGGTGAAGTGCAGGTCGGAGATCTTTTCCGCCGCTTCCTTCGTCATCGCGCGGCCCTTGGGGTAGCGCTCGGCGTAGAGGCGCGCGAGACGGAAGAAGCCGTCCTTGCGCAGGCCTGCGATGTTCGCCGGCGCGCCGTCGCAGGCGAAGTACGCATCGCCTTCGAATTCGTAGAACGGAAGCAGCCTGGCCACGCGGCGCGACATCTTGGAGTGCCCGGCGAGCGAGCGGTGCTTGGCGCGGGACAATGCGATCCGCGCCTTGATCTTCGGGAAGGCGGCGGCAGCGGACGCTGCGGCGGCCACGGACAAAGAAAGAATCGGGAGTGTCGTTTCCATGACAACAAGCGCTAATACTGCGAGCTGACAGATTCATGACAGTCAAAGCCCTCATCGCCTCTTTCACCCAGCAGGAAGACCTCAACTTCCTGCTGACCAACCGCATCCCCCGCGCCGCGCTAACCCGCTTCATGGGCTGGTTCTCCAAGATCGAGAACCCGCTGGTGCGGGACGGCTCCATCGCGCTGTGGAAGCTGTTCTCCGACCTCGATCTGTCGGAGGCGCGCAAGACCCATTTCAAGAGTCTGCACGACTGCTTCACCCGGGAGCTCAAGCCCGGCCTGCGGCCCTTTGATCCGGACCCCTCGATTGTCGCCAGTCCGTCCGACGGCATCGTCGGCGCCCATGGCCGGATCGCCGACACCGAGCTGTTCCAGGTCAAGGGCGCGCCGTACTCGCTGCTCGATCTGCTCGGCGATTCCGCCCTTGTCGATCAGCACCGCAACGGCTCCTTCGTCACGCTGCGGCTGACCTCGAGCATGTATCATCGCTTCCATGCGCCCTTTGACGCACATATCGAGCGCGTCACGCTGATCCATGGCGACGTCTGGAACGTCAACCCGATCGCGCTGAAGCGGGTTGAGCGTCTCTTCTGCAAGAACGAACGCGCGGTGATCCGCACGCGTCTATCAACTGGCGAAGCCGTGACGCTGGTCCCGGTCGCAGCGATCCTGGTCGCAAGCGTCCGGCTGCACTTCCTCGACATGGTGCTGAATGCGCAGACGAGGGGGCCGGTCAATTTTCCCTGCGACGTCAACGTGAGCAAGGGCGAGGAGCTCGGCTGGTTCGAGCATGGCTCGACCATCATCATCCTCGCGCCCGGCGATTTCACCTTCTGCGACGGCATCGCCGAAGGCACGCGCATTCGCGCGGGTCAAGCGTTGCTGAGAAAAAACTAGCCTTCAATCCGCCGCGTCGGCCGCCTATATCGTTCGTGGGGACTTTTCTACGACGGATTCGGTGATGGCACGGGCGCCGGTCATGGCGGCGGGTGGTATTGTGCTGCGGCAAGGTGCGCCGCCGCTGATCGCCGTCGTGCGCCAGCGCAAGCGCAACGAATGGGTTTTGCCCAAGGGCAAGCTCGACGACGGCGAGACGCCGAAGCAAGCCGCGCATCGCGAGGTGCTGGAAGAGACCGGTCACGAGGTCGCCATCCACGAATTTTTGGGCACGCTCGTCTATCAGTCGGGCGGACGTTCCAAGGTCGTACATTTCTGGCGGATGGAGGCCGGGGACGGTCCGGTCCGCAAGCTGATGAACGACATCAAGGCAGTCGACTGGCTCACGCTGGAAGACGCGCTCGCGCGCCTGTCGCGCGAGTACGAGCGTGTGTTCCTGACCCAGGTTGGCCCGATCGCGCTTGCGGCGGCGGGGCTTGCATCGTCGTCCGCGCCCGAGCCGACGCTGGCAACCAACGAGGTCGACGCAGCTTTGCAGACACTGACACCGGCTGAAGCGGCCTCGGTGGGCGAGTTGCGGCACGGTCTGTTGCAGAAGATGAAAGCCTGGCTGCGCGGCGAGGCGTGAGTTTAGCAACATCGCTGTCGAGCCGCGCTGACAGTTCCCCTCTCCCCTTGTGGGAGAGGGTGGCTCGCCCCGCAGGGGGGGGGCGGGGGTGGGGGGGGGGGGGGGGGGGGATATGGTTGGGTTTTTTTTGGGGGTGCGGGGCCCCCGACCCGGGGGG
>NZ_JBVVPL010000066.1:8475-23505 GCF_055807615.1 Bradyrhizobium sp. MV1.5
CCCACGGGTGAGGGGTTCTCTCGGCGCGCGAATCTGTTGCAGTTGAGTTCGCTGAAGCGACCCCTCATCCGGCGCTTCGCGCCACCTTCTCCCGCAAGGGGAGAAGGAAGAAGTCACCGCCGCTCCTTCTCCTTCGGGACCGGCGCTGGCCTTCGCGGCGCTGCGGGGCGTTGTGCGGCGGGGAGACGTTGCTGGAATCCGCCCGGGCGCTGCAGGCCCGGCTGTCGAACTGCGGGCGGCTGGCCGGGCTGCATGCCGGTGCGCGGCAGTTGCGGCTGCGGAGCGGGCTGCGGTTGCGTTCCGGCCGGCTGCGGCGGCGCGACTCCGCCGGGCTGCGTCGGAATCTGTCCACCGCGTCGCGGCGGGGTTTGCGGGGTGCCGTCAGGCTGCGTGCCTTGACCGGCGCGCGGTGGGCCCGCCGGACGTCCCGCGCCTTGCTTCTGGCCCTGTTGCTGACCTTGGCCCACGCGCGGCGTACCCGGTTGCACTGCGCCGCCTTGACCCTGTCCTTGGCCCTGCCGCTGCGGCGGCTGGGCGCCTTGGCGACCTGGTGCGCCCGGCTGTTGCTGGCCTGGACGGTTGTTCTGACCGGGCTGACCGTTCGGCTGTTGCGGCTGTTGCGGCTGTTGTCCTGGCGCCGTGTTCGGCCGCAATTGTTGCTGTTGCGGCGGCTGGAACGGCCGCGGAATGCGCGGGCTCGCGGTCGGGTTGGCGCGGCGGAAGTCGCGCTGCTCGGTGACGATCTGCCGGCCCGTGGTCTGCGCCAGATGCACCTGGCTGACGAAGCCGCGGTCGCGCGCGATCTGCTGTGCGGGAATCGTGATCGGCACCGCGGCAAAGCGCATGACGCCGGCAGCGGCGGCGCCCGGCCGGATCGCAAAACCGCTCGCGCCTTGCGTCAGCGCGCCGAGCCGCGTCCCGCTCGTGCGGTCGTCGACGTCGATGTGTCCGACCCGGCCGTCGGCGTCGGGATAGAGCTTGATGCTGACGTTGTTGGCGTTGTTCGCGGCCGCGCCTTCCGGCACGTCGACGACGCCCGTGGTGCCGCGAATGCCGAGCGTCGCCGTCGGCGTCGTGATCTTCATGTCGCCGGTCTTTGCCACCGCCGCCGCGACGAAGGCGACGGTGCCCTTGCCGATGTCGAAAATGCCTGCGTTGTGCTTGCCGCCGTCCTCATAGACGTAAGTGTCGATGGTGATCTTCGTGCTTGCGGAGAGGTTGAACGTGGTCGCGTCGTCGAAGGTGATACCGAGCGAGGAGTTCGACGAAGTCTGCACGACGTCGTTGAGATAGATGTCGTCGCGCACCCGCAGCGGATAGGAATTTTTGTCGCGGATCACGGTCGCGATGCCCGTCACCGTCGCGACGTTGCCGATCGGCTCGACGGCGGCGGGCTGCGCCTCGGTCGCGGGAGCGGGTGAAGCCGATGGCGTCGGCGAGGGGGCGGGCGACGGCTGCGCTTGTGGCTGCGCCTGCGCAAGCTCGATCGCATCGAATGCGAACGCAACGCTCGCGCCGGCCGGCAACGCCAGCAGCACAAGCGCGAACAAGAAGCGGCGCCAGGCCACGATAAAAGTCACGAGGAGGTCCCGGTGAGAAACGCGAGGCGAGATCGACCGATATCATCCTGATGCAGGTGAACGGCGGATGAATGTCTATCGCACGGCGGCGGTGAACGTTCAAACGGTACGCGATGCTAGCTTGTGGCCAAGCCTGTCCACCGTCATGGCCGGGCTTGTCCCGGCCATCCACGCCTTGAAGCGCGGGACTAAGAACGTGGATGCCCGGGACAAGCCCGGGCATGACGAAGAATGCGGATGTGTTGGAGACGACACCTTTGGCTTCAGCTCACGCGCTTCCAGGTCTGGCCGCCGCAGAACATGCCGCCGAAGGCGCAGCCCTGCACGCGCATTGCATTCGGGCCCTTCATCGCGATCGTCGAGTCGTAGTTGCGGCCGGAATCGGGATCGTGGATGCGGCCGCTCCACTTCGCGCCGTCGGGCTTCATGTTGATCAGGATGCGCTCGTTGGTCTTCGCGGCGTAGCCGCAGAGATTGACGCCGCACTGTTCGACGCGAACATTGCCCTTGTTCTCTTCGGTGGCCCAGACGCCGATCGGCGTGTTGGCAACCGCGACAGGCGCGGCGGGCACCGGGGCCGGAGCAACCGCGACCGGCGCGGGCGCAGCAGCGGGCGCAGCAGCGGGAGCGGGAGCGGGAGCTGCAGCGGGCGCGGTCTGTGTCGTGGCGTCGTAGCCGGCGGACGGAGCAGCGGCAACTGTCGTGCTTGGTGCCGCGATAGCGGGCGCTGCCGGTGCGTTCGCCTGCACGGGGGCCTGCTGCACGGGCTGCTGCTGCACCGGAGCAGGCGCGGGCTGCGCGGTCGTGGCCGGAGCCGGCGTGGTGTCGATGTCATCGTCCTTCGAGCCCAAGCCCTTGAGGTTGATGTTGTTCAGCTTGATCGGCTTGTCCGAGAGGCCCGGCGCCACGATGGTCACGCAATTGAGCGATGCGCAGTTGCGCGGCGTCTCGATGCGGATGTGCTGCCCCTCGATCTGGAACGAGAGCGAATTGCCGGCATGCGCGGCGGCGGTGGACGCGAGGAAGAGGGCAGTGGCGGCGATGGTGAGCTTGTTCATGACAACCTCCGAAGAATGTGTGGGTCCCGATGGGACTGAAGTCGCGGGTGGATGAAGCGTGGTTCGACCCTACGCCGGGCTGGTCGGGCGTTCTGTGATAGACGTCACAACGGCTCGCCGCGGATGGGTGACGCAGCGCACATTCAGCCGCGATTCCATCCGGGTAACCTCGTCGCCATACAGAGGGAGGCGCCGATGATGCGGCTTGTGACTTCGCTTGGCACATTGATCGCGCTGATGGCGATTGCGCCCGCAGCCGAGGCCGGCTCCTACGCGTTCTCGATCGGCGGTCATCGATTCCAGGTCGAGTCACCCAGGAATTGCCGATCGGCTTCCTGTGTCTCGGTTTCCTCCCATCGCAGCTTTCGGCCGAACGTCGATACAACACCGGCGCCGACGCCGGTGCTTCCGCCGCCGCAGCCGCTCTATCCCGTGGCTCCGGTCAGGCCGGCGCAAGCCATTGTGGTCGCGCCTCCACCGGCGCCGGCGGCTCCTGTCCTTGCTTCAACGACGTCGCAGCCAATTGTCCCGCCGCAGGCCGCAAGCTCCAATCCGCCACGGGTCGAGCTACCGCGGATGGATCCGCCGAAGATCGTCGCGCTCGATCCGCCGCGCATGGAGGCGCCCGTCGTGGCGTCAAGGCCGGAGCTTGAGCAGGCCGTGACGAGCCCGGAGCGCGGTGACGATGAGCAGGCCTATTTGCCGCTCGGCGAATGGGAGAGCGCAGGCGCCAAGGGCACGGTCCGCATCGAACGCTGTGGACCGGCACTGTGCGGCTTCGCGCTGACTGAAGCGTCGACCAGGGGTGAGAGCGTGCTTGTCAACATGAAGCCGAAAACGCACGACGTCTGGACCGGCAACATCTACAGCCGCTCGAGCGGCAGCACCTATTATGCGACGATGACGCTGAAGAACTCCGGCAAGCTCCACGTCGAAGCCTGCGCACTGGGCCACTTCTGGTGTTCCGGCAACGACTGGACGCGCGCCGAAGAGCGGCCGGAGAAGCTGATCACGACGTCGCGGCAATGGAGCGCGCGGTCGTAAGGGAAGCGTTCGGTACCTCCGGCTGAAGCCGCTAGATCATGCCGAGCACGATGGCGCCGACAAAGGCCATGGCGAGGTACGCGGTGATAACGCTCAGTCTCCCGGCGAACGTCATGAGGTCGCTCCCGCTGTCGCGCCGCCTGCGCGAGAGCGTCATGGTTAACAGAAAGTCTCTTTTCGAAAAAGTCAGCCTTGCTGTCACTCGTCACCGGCAGGCGATCCTGCCGGCGCGGGCTGACATGGTTAAAGAATACTGAAATCAACACGTTGAAGAGTCTTTAAGTAAATTCACCGAACGTGCGTGCATGACGCGCGGAGTTCGTTTGTATCTCGTCGGCTCCATCGTCCTTGTTTCGTTAGCGGGTTGCGGACGCGGCTTCTTCCAGGCCGAACGTGAACCGTGGCGGGCCGAGGCCGAAGCCGCATGCCTGAAATCAGGCGCGGTGAAAGAGGGGCCGGATCTCGTCCGCATCGACCCGATCTCCGGGCCGGGCATGTGCGGCGCCGAGTTTCCGCTCAAGGTCGCCGCCCTCGGCGAAGGCTCGAGCAGTTACGGCTTTGCCGACGAGGAATTGCGACCGCCCGGGAGCATCGGCAGCCAGCCGCGCTGGCCGGTGACGCAGCCGCGATCGAATTACCCGCAAAGCCAGAATTATCCGCAACGCTCAAACTATCCCGAGAGCGCGGTTCGCCAGCCGTCCGGCTATGGCGCGCCGTCCGGCCCGGTGTCGTTGAACGCACCCGGCGTGGCTCAGCAGGAAGACGAGATCGATCTGCCGCCCGAGGGCACCGATGCCGCGGGCGCGTCGCGCTACATGAATGCGCCGAGCTATCCGGCGCGGCCGGCGCCGTACTCACAGGCGCCCGCGCAACAACCGCCGCCGCGTCTTGGTCCGGCACGGGGCTATCCCGTCACCGCCGTAGGCCCCGTTGCGATCAAGCCGGTTGCGACGCTGGCCTGTCCGATCGTCTCCGAGCTCGACCGCTGGCTCGCCGACACCGTGCAGCCCTCGGCGATGCGCTGGTTCGGCACCCGCGTCGCGGAGATCAAGCAGATCTCCGCCTATTCCTGCCGCGGCATGAACGGCAATTCGCACGCCCATATTTCCGAGCACGCCTTCGGCAACGCGCTCGACATCGCCGCCTTCGTGCTCGCCGACGGCCGCCGCGTTACCGTGAAGGATGGCTGGCGTGGCATGCCGGAAGAGCAGGGCTTCCTGCGCGACGTGCAGTCGGGCGCGTGCGTGCATTTCACCACGGTGCTGGCGCCGGGCTCGAACGTCTATCATTACGATCACATCCACGTCGACCTGATGCGCCGCGCCAGCCGCCGCCTGATCTGCCAGCCCGCCGCCGTCTCCGGCGAAGAGGTCGCCGCGCGGGCGGGCGGGCGCAATCCCTATGCAAATGCGCGCGATCCCTCCGTGACCGGCTCGCTGGGTACGCGCAAGAGCATGGCGCGAAAACACGAAGAGGACGAGTACGCCGACGATTGAGGCTTGCGCACGATCCGTAGCCTGGATGGAGCGAAGCGCAATCCAGGGACGGCGTTCCCGCATTCCGCTTCGCTCCATGCGGGCTACGACCCCACGCCGGCCGGCCTCGCGCTGAGCCCTGCCTGTTCAGCGGACGCCGCGTCTTCGGCAGAGCGCATCTCGGGCGCAAAAATTTGCGCACACGCAAATCTCGCCTAAGCCATTGAAGTCAGAAAGACAATTGTGCTGCCGCGGGCTTTTTCGGCAGTTGGCACAGTCGCTGCAATGAGGAGGCTGCCACGAAGCGGCGCTGCCGGCGCCGTGAGCCAGCGGATCCCGTCATGCAGATGCCTGTCACCCCTCCTTATTCGGATCTCGAACAGCGCGTGCTGTCGCGCATCACGGAGGAGCGCTGGCTTGAACTCGCGTCCGAGCTGATCCGCACCGGCCAGCCCCGTTCCGGCAATCCGCTGGATCCCGATTTGCCGCCCGCCGAAGAAGAGGCGATCTCGATGCTGGTCGCGGGCAAGCTCGAAGCGCTCGGCATGGAGGTCACCAAGCACAGCGCGCAGCCGCACCGGCCGAACGTGCTCGGCGTGCTGAAGGGACGGGACGGCGGCCCCTCGCTCATTCTCAACGACCATCTCGACACCTATCCGGCGGTCGAGCCCGAGAAATGGCACATGACGGATTTCGATCCGTTCAAGGCGACGCGCCACGGCGATCTGCTCTATGCGCGCGGCACGTCCGACACGCGCGGAAACCTCGCTGCATCCTTGCTCGCAGTGCAGGCCCTGACCGAAGCGGGTGTGAAGTTCGATGGCACCTTGATGTGCTGCTACACCGTCGATGAGGAGCGGAACGGCACCGAAGGCTCCATCTACATGCTGAACAAGGTCGGCCTGACCGCCGACTACGAGATCACCGCCGAGCCGACCGCCTGGGGCGACGTCAACACGGACTGGGGCATGAACCTGTCGGTGGCCAATTCCGGCCACTGCCTGATCGAGCTCACCGTTCACGGGATCAAGTCGCACATCTGGCGACCGGACATCAGCGTCAACGCCATCATGGAAGCGGCGAAGCTGTTGCCGAAACTGAAGGACATGGCGTTCACGCATGTCCCCAGCAAGTTCATGGGACACACGCCGCCCTGCTGCGCCGTGGTGCGCATTCGGTCCGGCCTGCCCGGCGAGATGCAGTTCTCGCCGGATGCCTGCACCATCACGCTCGCCGTGGTCGGCATCGTGCCCGGCATGACGCTATCGAGCGTGATTGCGGACATCGAGCGTCTCGGACGGGACACTTTTGCCGGCATGAACGACGTCAAGGTCGAGGTGCGCCAGGTGCCCGGCTCGCTGTTCGTCAACGCGACCGAACCGGTGCCGGTCGAGGAGGAGCCCTGCCGCTCCTTGCGCGCGGTTTACCGGCGTCTGATGGGCCGCGAGCCCGGGGTCAACCGCAAGAATGCCTTCAACGACACGATCCGCTTCCGCGAAGCCGGCATCAATGCGGTGACGTTCGGTCCCGGAGAAGACGGCTGGGCCGTGGACAACGAGAACATCTCGATCACCAAGTCGGTGATGGCGACGCGGATCTACGCGCTGACCATCATGCAGATCCTGGGAGTGCGGACATGAGCGTCGAGGCGACCCACATGACGATTCCAATCTCGCCGGATCGCACGCGACGCGGCAGCTTGCGGCTGCGGCTTCCGAAGGTCTCGCGATCGGTGCTGCTCTCGACGCTGACCGTGGCCGTGCTGCTGGCCGGCTGGGCCATCGTCACGGAGATGGGCTGGGCCAACGAGCTGTTCCTGCCGAAGCCGCAGGCGGTCTGGGCCGCGTTCGTCAAGACGATGACCAGGGGATATCAGGGCGCGACGCTGCTTCAGCATCTTGGCGCAAGCCTCTATCGTATCCTCACGGCTTTCACGCTGGCCTGCCTGATCGGCATCCCGCTCGGCGTCCTCATGGGCGTGTCGCGCAACGCACGCGCGCTGCTCAATCCATTGATCGAGTTTTACCGGCCCCTGCCGCCGCTCGGCCTCTATACGCTGCTGGTGATGTGGCTCGGCATCGGTGAGAGCTCGAAGCTGTCGCTGCTGTTTCTTGCCGGCTTGCCGGGCATCGTCATCTCGACAATCCAGGCCGTCACCAGCGTGGACCCGGTCTATGTGCGCGCCGCCCAGTCGCTCGGCGCGACCCGGCGCCACCTGCTCTTTCACGTCTATTTGCCGGCGGCGGGACCGCTGATTCTCGCCGGCATGCGCATCTCGCTCGGATTCACCTACACCGTTCTCGTCGCCGCCGAAATCGTCGCGGCCTCCGCCGGCATCGGCTGGATGATCTGGGACGCCGCAAAATTCCTGCTCTCCGACGTCGTGATCATGGGGCTGATCGTGCTCGGTCTCACCGGCGTCGTGCTCGACCTCATGATGCGCGGCATCGCGAAACTGTTGATGCCGTGGGCCTGAATTCAATTCTAATCGCAGGGGAGACCTCCATGATGAAGAGACTGATTGCGACGCTCGCGGTTACCACGTTGGCGCTCACGGCCGCAGTCCGCGCCGAGGACAAGCCGGCGAAGGTGACCGTCGGCTATCTGAACCTCGTCAATGCGCAGCTGGTCACCAAGCATCTTGGCCTGCTTGCCAAGGAGATGCCGGGCGTCGACATTAAATACGTCAAGATCGGCGGCGGCGGCGACATGCTGCGCGCGATCGCCGGCAACGACGTCGACTTCGGCGGCCTTGGTAACCCGCCGACCGCGATCGGCGCGACGCGCGCCCTGCCGATCAAGGGCATCCTGGTGATCAACATGCTCGACTACGTCGAGTCGCTGGTGGTTCGCACCGACAAGAACATCACCTCGCTCAAGGACCTCAAGGGCAAGACGGTGGCGGCGCCGTTCGGCTCCACGACACACTACCTCCTGCTCCAGGCGCTCAAGGACGAGGGTGTCGATCCCGCCTCGATGAAGATTCTGGACCTGGCGCCGTCGGACATCGCGGCGGCCTGGCTTCGCGGCGACATCGACGCGGCCTGGTTCTGGGAACCGAATCTCGGCAAGGCTGTGAAGAACGGCGGCAAGATCCTCGTCACCTCGGGCGAGATGGCCAAGCGCGGCTACCCGACCTGGGACATCGGCGTCGTCATGAACGCGTTCGCGGAAAAGTATCCGTCCTACGTCGACAAGTTCATCAAGGCCGAATGCGAAGGCATCGATTTCTGGCTGAAGAACCCGGAGAAGACCGCCGAAATCATCGCGGAAGAGCTTTCGCTTCCGATCGAGGACGCGCAGCGAATGATGAAGGGCACCGGGATGGTCCCCTGCAACAAGCAGCTCACGGAGGAATATCTCGGCACATCCGCGAAAAAGGGCAAGTTCGTCGACACGCTGATCTCGACCGCCGACTTCCTGGTGAAGCAGGAGCGCCTGCCGAAGCTGCTGCCGCGCGCCGACTTCGAAGCCTTCATCCAGCCCGCCTATCTGGAGAAGGTGATCGGCCGCTTGGGGGGGTGCCGGCGGGCTTGTCCCGCCGGCACATTGCCAATTCCCGCAAGCACGTGACCGACATGAATCTCGCACCTCGCCACCTCCGTGCCGCCTATCGCAGCGGGGAGCTCAAGCCGTCCGACGTCGCCGCGCATGTGTTGTCGCGCCTCGAGGATGCCGACCAGAGCGGCGTCTGGATCTCGACGGCAAATCCCGACGGCGTCATGGCAAAGGCCCGCGCGCTCGATGCGCGCATTGGCGAGATCGGCGAGCTGCCGCTCTATGGCCTCGTGTTCTCGGTCAAGGACTGTATCGACGTGGCCGGCGAGCAGACCACCTCGGCCTGCCCGGAATTCGCCTACACCGCGAAGGACACGAGCCCGGTTGTCGCCGACGCCATCGCCGCCGGCGCGATCTATCTCGGAAAGACCAATATGGATCAGTTCGCGACCGGCCTCGTCGGCGTACGCTCGCCCTATGGCATCGCCCGCAACCCGCACAACCCGGACTACATCCCCGGCGGCTCCAGCTCGGGCGCCGCGGTGTCGGTCGCGACAGGCACCTCGTCCTTTGCGTTCGGCACCGATACCGGCGGATCGGGCAGGGTGCCGGCGTCCTATTGTGGCGTGACCGGCTTCAAGCCGGCGCCCGGCGCCTTCAGTCAGCGCGGCATGGTCTACGCCTGCCGCAGTTTTGATACCATCTCGCTCTACACGCGCGATCCCGGCGATGGCCACGACGTCTATCGCGTGTTGGCGCGGCGCGATGCCGAGGACTGTTTTTCGCCGGTGGATTTCGCCGGATGGACGGAGCAGGCATCTCCGGGGCGGCCGCTCAACATCGCAACGCCGCGTCCGGATCAGCTCAGCTTCTTCGGCAATGCAGAGACGGAGGCGCTGTTCGGCGATGGGCTGCGCAAGCTGCGGCAGCTCGATCTGTCGGTCGCATCGGTCGATTTCGCGCCGTTCATTTCGGTCAACGATTTGTTGTTTTTCGGACCTTTCCTCGCCGAGCGGGACGTCTCGGTCGGCGCATTCCTCGACGCCAACCCGGACGCGGGCGTGAAGATCGTCCGCGACCTCGTCATCGGCAGCCGGAAGTTCACGGCGGCCGACGCCTATCGTGCGCTCTACAAGGTCAAGGAGGTCCAGCGATCGCTGCGCGATTTCTGGCAAGATCACGATGCGCTGGTCGTGCCGACGGTCGGCACCGTGCTGAGCATCGATGACGTCGCGCGCGATCCGCTGACGGCCAATTTCAACAACGGCTATTACACCAATTACGCCAACCCGCTGGGCCTGGCCGCCATCGCCGTTCCGAACGCCGTCACCGCAGCCGGCGTGCCCTATGGCGTCACGTTCCTGGCACCGGCCGGCCGGGAGCGCCTGCTCACCGATCTGGCTTGCGCTTTCACGGAGGCTGCGGCCGAGCCAGAACATCTGCGCCGCGTTGCAATCTGAGCGGAGACCTCCTAGCCTTCGAGCCGTCACTCGAAGGGAGACCGATCGTGGAGCGCAGCGATGCGCATGAGGTGGCCGATCCAGCTGAGCCGCGCGCCGAACTGTCACGGCCCGGGACCGGACGTTATGTGCTGAAGGCGTTGGACAAGCCCGATCTGGAGCTGGTGATGCGAACCGGCAGGCTCGCGACCTACCAGAACCGCGAATATCTGCTGCGGGAGGGCGAGCCCGCAAACGGCGTCCACATCATCCTGAACGGGATCGTCGAAAGCACCCATGCCGGCACGCAGGGGCGCGAACTGATGCTGTCGACCTGGGAGGCAGGCGACTTCGTCGGCGCGCCCTATATCCTCGGCGATCATCGCCACAGCTGGTCGGCCCGCGCACTCGGGCGGGTCGAGGCACTGCATCTCGACCAGGATGCGGTGCGCCGGTTGATCGCGCAGTCGCCGTCGTTCGCCATCGCGCTGATCGAGTGCCTCGGCTTCAAGGGCGAGACCTATTCGATGCTGGCGCAGACGCTGGCGGGACAGAAGGCGGCGGAACGGTTGGTGCTGCTGCTGGTCAAGCTGTGCGAGAACGCAGCCCAGGACGAGAGCGGCCCGATCTCGCTCGGCCGCATCACGCAGGCCAATCTCGCGCGCATGATCGGCGCGACGCGCCAGTCGATCAGCCTGATCCTCAGCCGCCTCCAGGACGACGGCATCATCTGGACCGGCCCGACCAAGATGGTCGTCAACGATCTCGCCGCGCTCCGAAAGCAGGTGACCGACTAGGCGTGTACTCATACGATACCAGGCCGGCGCAATCGGCTAGATCGGCCCCAGGCTTTTGCTCGGCACTTGCGACAGTGCTGCATCAATGGCGGTTTGCAACTCTGCCAACAAGCAAGGCTTTGTCACAACTGGAGTGCCCCTGAATGCATCCGGCACTCCCGACGATCCGTATCCGCTCACGAAGAAAAAGGGCTTGCCTCGTCCCGCAAGTGCCGAGGCGATTGGCTCGATGGTGTCGCCGCCGAGATTGATGTCCAGGATCGCGAGATCGAACTCAGCATCCGTCGCTAGAACGGCACCTTTGGTGACGTTACCCGCTTCCGCAACAACTGAATGACCCGCCTCTTCAATCATCTCAACCAACATCATTCGGATGAGGGCTTCATCTTCGATGAGGAGAACTGAAGCAGACACGGATCTCGCCGTCTCTCAGGCGGGGCCCGTCTGCTGCGAGGCCGCGTTCAGGAGCTGAGAAACAGCCGAAACGACTTGCGCAGGCGCAAATGGTTTCTGAAGCAGAATGCTGTTTGGTACACCGAGTACCGGCCACTTATCGGCCGCGCCGCCTGTCATGTAAACCACGGGAAAGTGCGGGTCGATCTCACGGGCGGCTCTCGCGACTTCCCAGCCGTCAAGGCGACCCAGCAGATTGACGTCGGTGACGAGAGCTCGGTAGGGCTGACCACCCTTCAGAAGCGTGACGGCTTCCTCGCCCGTTTTCACGGTCGCGATTTGAAAGCCTCCCTCCGAGAGAGCCTCTTCGACGATAAGTTGGATCGTATCCTCGTCTTCGATCAACAGAATGGATGGAAGTTCCGTGGTGTTCACATCTTCCCCCTGCTTCACCCGCAACGTTACAAAGTGCACACAAGGGGTCTTTGTTCCATTCACGGAACGCGAAAAGCGAACCAATTCAAGCGACACCCGGCACTCAGACTAGTACGTGCCATTCCGCCTGCGGCACCAATTTCTCTTCGAAATTTAATGCAGGAACATTCCTGACATTGCCAAGTTTTCCCGATACCCTTCCCCAAGGGTGACCCCAATGGCCCCAGCTCAATGCCCCCCAAGCCCCCCGCGAGCTGGGGCCTATTTTTCCCTGCACTTGAGCTGATGCCGGGAAGAGCAGCCACTTCTTAAGTTGAGGATTATTCGCGCCCACGCCTCGACGACGTGTTGCCGACACACGGAGGACCTCAGCTGGCCTAGCCCCGAGTTGTGGTCCTTTTATCAGGCTCGTGCACTGTTATACCGAACTCGGAACGAATATTCGGCGCTTGAATCATTCCAAGTCAGCTAAGTGTCGGATGCCCCATCGTGTCGCGCTTCAACCAGCAGCTCACTGAGTGCACGCCCAAGCGCCGGGCACCGTAGCAAATCATTTTCACGCCAACTTGGACGGTGCTGGGACCAGCCCCATGCACAGCTGCACCTCGGCCGGGACATTGTAGGTCCGCATGATGTGGCGGCTGTCGCGCAGGCCGGTCGCCTCACGCTGCACCACGAACATCCAGAGTGCGTGGCCGGCTTCTAGCACCAGCTTGCGCCTGGCCGGCTGCATCGCGGCCGGCACCTCAGGGAGGGCATGGGCGGCGTCGAACTCGCGCAAGCGCGCGAGCGCCTGTTCGAGCGTGCGGCCCATCCGTCCGAGCGCGGAGGCCTGTTCCTGGACAATTTCGTAATGGAGGATATCGACCGGCGGGCGAAGATCACGGGACATGAGCCCCAATATAGGACCGACGGAACGGCGTGCAACGCGTGCCGTTACTTCGCCCGATACGCCGCCAGGAACATTCGCGTCGCGCTGTCGACGACTTCGCTCATGCGCTCTTCCGACGGTGCGGGTGCAGCCTGGAAGACGAAGGGCAGGAACAGCGAGGCCTTGCACAGTTCCATGAATTGCGACGCCGCCAAATCGCAATCGTCGATCGCGAGATCGCCGGAGGCGACCTGGGCCTTGAGATAGTCGGAGAGGCGGTTGATGGACTTGTCCAGCACCCGCGCATAGTAGCGGCGGCCGAGACCGGGCATGCGCTCGGCGATCGCCATCACGGTGCGGATCGCCGATCCGCCGCCGGGCCGGCACAGCAGACGGTTGTAGGCCCGGCCGAAATCCTTCAGCGTGGTTTCAACATCGCGTGCCGGATCGAAATTGAACGCGACCTGCCCGTGCTGGAGCGCCTCCTGCTCGAGGATGGCTTCGAACAGCGCGCATTTGTCCGCGAAGTAGACGTAAAGCGTCCCCTTGGAGACCTGCGCCGCGCGGGCGATCTCGCCCATGCTGGCACCGTCAAACCCGAGATCCATGAACACCTTGCGGGCTCCGTCCAGGATCTGGCGGCGTTTGGAGCTGTCCTCCTCCTGGATGACGTGCAGATGTTCGCGGCCGGCTACAACCATTGGTTCAGGGTCTCGGCAAGTTTTTGGATCGGTCCAGGATCATGAAACCGAAATAAAGGATTCGGGCCAGTAGGGTCCAACCGGGAATATTATCTATATTGACCGAACCGTTCGGTCAATGATATTTGGGATAGGCGAGAGGGAACCGGCCGTACGGCGGTTGTCCCTCTTCGCGCTTTTTTTTGGGGAGGCCTTCATGGCCGTAGTGAGAGACCAGGCTGCGCGCGTCCTTCGCCCGGACGCCGTGGAGACGCCGGCGCCCGTGGGTGGTGACGCTGCCACCGAGACGTCTGTAGCTCTCGCTGAGCAGTTGCGCTCTCATGTGGTCGAGGAAGCCAAGCGCCTTCCCAGCGAGGCGCCGGAGAAGCCCGTGACCGACAAGCCGGCCGCAGCCCCAGACGCGCCCGCCGCCGCCGGCGCGCCGAAGTCCGGCAAGCGCAAATTCGTGATGATGGGAGTAGGGCTGGTGCTGGCGCTCGCGGCCGCGAGCTATGCCGGTTACTACACGCTGGTCGGCCGCTTCTACGTCGCGACCGACGATGCCTATGTCCGCGCCAACAACACCATGCTGGGCGCGCGCGTTGCCGGCCACGTCTCCTCGATCCTCGCCGGCGACAACACCACGGTGCGCGCCGGCGACATCGTCTTCCGTATCGACGACGGCGACTACAAGATCGCGGTCGACGCCGCCGCGACCAGGATCGCGACCCAGCAGGCCACCATCGATCGCATCGGCCGCCAGGTCGCGGCGCTCGACAGCCAGGTCGCACAGGCCAAGGCGCAGCTCGTCTCCGCCGAAGCCGGCCTCAAGCGCGCCGACCTCGATTATGAGCGCCAGCAGGCGTTGAGCAACAAGGGTTTTGCCTCGCGCGCCACCTTCGAGAGCTCCGAAGCCGGACGTGACCAGGGCGCCGCCGCGGTCAAGGCTGCGCAGGCCGCCTACGATGTCGCGCTCAGCAATGTCGACGTCGCCAAGGCGCAGCAGGCCGAAGCGCAGGCGCAGCTCGCCGAGCTCAAGACCACGCTGGCCAAGGCCGAGCGTGATCTCGCCTTCACCGCGGTGCGCGCGCCGGTCGACGGCACATTCTCGAACCGCCTCGTCAGTGCCGGCGACTTCGTTGCGGTGGGCCAGCGGCTCGGCAACGTCGTGCCGCTCGACAACGTCTATATCGACGCCAATTTCAAGGAGACCCAGCTCAAGCGCATCCGCCCCGGCCAGCCGGTGACGATCAAGGTCGACGCCTACGGCATGCGCAAGTTCTCCGGCGTCGTCGACAGCATCGCGGCGGGCGCGGGCTCGGTCTTCACGCTGCTGCCGCCTGACAACGCCACCGGCAACTTCACCAAGATCGTGCAGCGCGTGCCGGTCCGCATCCGCGTGCCGAAGTCGGTCGCGAAGCAAAACCTGCTCCGAGCCGGGATGTCGGTCACTGCGACGGTCGACACTAACAAGGGCGCGACCGACGCCGACAGCGAGGCCGATCTCGACGACGCCACCATGATCCATCCCCAGTAGGATTGCTGGCGATGGCGCTTGGCAGCACTCCAGCCCCGAACGACGCTGCGCTCCCTCTCCCGCCTGCGGGAGAGGGTTGGGGAGAGGGTGTCTCCGCAACGGGACAATCCCCAAGCGGAGAGGGGCCCCCCCCCCCCCCGCGCGCCCCCCCCCCCCCCCCCCCGGGGGGGGGGGGGCCCCCCCCCCCGGGGGGGGGGGGGGGGGGGGGCCCCGGGGGGGCGGG
>NZ_JBVVPL010000067.1:0-21421 GCF_055807615.1 Bradyrhizobium sp. MV1.5
GCGCTTCTCCTAGGATTACCCCTAGGACCTGCAGCCATCGCGCCCGTCAAACAAGGCGGCCCTCAATGGAGGGATACCGTCCAGTGCGTTCTTGCCGACCTGCATCAACCGCCACCACTTAGTATGACCGGTGCCGTCGAAGTGGACCCCGCACATCGAACCGGTTGACAAATGTGGGATTTGGCCGGTTCGCCGCAACCGAGAGAGCGGAGAATGACGCAGACCACGAGACCGAAGATTCAATCGGCGCTGAAGGCGAAGATCGCGCTGAAGGCGCTGTGGAAGTGTGCGATTTCGCCTGGTTGTATTACTTCCATCGTGGAACGGCGCGCGTGGTAAGAGCTTTTTCAGTCGATTGGAACGGCGGGGTCATATATCCGGCTTTTACGCGCGGCACATGGCCGATGGCTTTCGATGAGATCCGCGGCAGGGCTCAATCAAGGTTGCGCCCGCTGCATCCGTTTTACGTCGCTTGACAAACAGCTTGACATAAGCCGGCCGAACGAGCTGCAGCTCATGATTGAGAGCTGCGATCTCGTGTTCCTAACTGTGGGCGCTACCGCAGGCTTTCATCTTCACCAGGCGCCATGCAGTTTCTCAAAAAACGCAGAACTTCGCTGCGGCGCAGTTTCCGGTTGACCACGGGCGAGTGCTCGGCATCCGCCTCGTGAACCTGGAAAACTGCTTGGCTAGATCCACCCCGATGGCGATAATCTATTTCACGGAACGGTACCTTCTTTGTGACATTCGAACAACGACCACGTTCTAGCACCTTGATGCCTTATGCAGCGGGCCGTTCTACCACATCAAGTTTTATTCAGTCCGGAGTTCGCTCTGGCTGCTGGATTTACCCAGTGGGGAGTCGTAGCGGCGGAAGCTGGCGCGGAGCCCGGCACAGCCGGTGTGAAACAACCTGTGGCCGACCGTCTCGATGATGGCACGCGGAGCTCCGGAACGTGGCGAACGTGTTGAAAGTCTCGCCCATCAACCGGGACGCCTTAAAATCTACGGCAATGGGCCTTAGGCCCACCGAGCGCGACCTTCGAGAATGGTGCCTTCGCGGTGCGTCGTGATGTTGTGATACCGTCAGCCTTTTTTCTTTTCTCCAAGCACAAGCAGCGCGTCGGCAATCCAGGCGCCCTTGCCTTCTGCACAGACGATCAGCGGATTGATGTCAAGTTCTTCAATTTTCCTGGTGTTTTTTTGGACGACATCAGCAATACCGGCGATGACGTCGATGGCGCACGCCACATCAGCCTTCGGCCGGCCCCGATAGCCTTCCAACAGCGGATAGAGCTTCAGTCCACGCAACGCCGCCTCGATGCTCCCGCGTGTCGCCGGCAGCATTAAAGTCATGCTGTCCCTTAGCAGCTCGACTAGCACGCCGCCCGAGCCCAATGTCATGACTGTGCCAAACATCGGATCCCGAGTGAAGCCGACGATCAATTCGGCAACCTGATCCGCCACCATACGTTCCGCATAAAGGCCGGTACCGAATTGCAACAGATCAATTGCCGCAGCATTGACGGCTTCGGAGTCGCGCAGATTTAGCCGCACTGCTCCGACCTCCGATTTATGACTGACACCCAGTGCCTTCAGCGCTATGGGGAAGCCAATCGTCCTGGCCGAGACCACAGCCTCTGCCGCATTGATTATGCGGGTTCCTGCTGGCACTGGAAAGCCTGCCTTGATCAGCCACTCCTTGGCCTCAGCTTCGTTGAGCGTCAGCGGTTCGCTGTCTGGTGGGCCCGCAGCTGTGGTGTCGACGGGCTGCGCCTGCGGCTCGCGCCAGGCCTCGCCGATCAAAGCAGCGGCCTGAGCAGCATCCATCGCTTCTGGAATGCCGAACAGCGGAGCAATGCCGCGCACGATCAGCCCGTCTGCGCACTCCTCCGGCAAAGTCTCAGGCAGGGAGGCCACGACCGCACCTTGCGCCTTGTTGGTCTTCAGCGCTGCTTCGAAGGCCCGCAAGTTCGCCAATCCCCACTCGTCGGCGTTCCAGCAGCGGTCGTGACGCGGGAAATCGATCACAAGCATGTTAAAGTCGAAGCCGCCTGATACCATCGTGGTGAAGGTCTCTGTCAACGCCGGCTCGCTGTTCCAAATATAGGTGTTGTAGTCGAGTGGATTGGCTATAGCGACCAGAGGCCCGAGCGCGGATTTGAGACGGGCGGAGTGCTGGTCCGTCAAGCGGGGGAAATGCACGGGGCGCCCTTCCGCGCTGTCGGCCATGATCGAGGCCTCACCGCCCGAACAGCTCATCGATGAGAGGCGGTAGCCCGGCAGCGCCCCTGTTACGTGCAAAAGCTTTAGCGCTTCGAGGAAAGAGGGAATGGAATCGAGCCGCGCGATGGCGAGGCGCCGCAGGAACGCACCCGAAGCCGCATCCGATCCAGCGAGCGAAGCCGTATGAGAAAATGTCCCCTGTCTTGCCTGATCCGAACGACCGGCCTTCATAGCGACAATCGGCTTCTTCAGCTCACGGGCTCTGTCAGCCAGCCTCTCGAACCCGGCGACCGAATCGAAAGCCTCGATGTGAAGACCGAGCGCAGTGACGCGCTCGTCCTCAATCAAAGCGAGCGCCATCTCGGAAAGCCCAGTCTGAGCTTGATTGCCGGCCGTCATCAAGAATGCGATCGGAAGTCCGCGCCTCTGCATTGTTATAGTGATAGCGATACTAGACGACTGAGTGATGATGCCGACCCCCTTACGTCCCTCAGCAAGCCTCATGCCACCATGATTGTCGGGCCACAAAAGTGCACCGTCGGCGTAGTTGATAAAGCCGTAGCAGTTCGGGCCGATAATCGGCATCTGTCCGGCGGCGGCTATAAGATCAGTCTGCAGCCTCTTTCCATGCTCGTCATACGCTCCCATTTCGAGGAAGCCAGCAGCATAACAGACAGCGCCGCCGCCGCCCCGCTCGGCCAGCGCCCTGATGATCTCGACGGTGAAATGCCGGTTGACCCCGACAAAGACAGCGTCCGGCGCACCGGGCAGATCGGCCACGGAGCGGTAGACCCTCCGGCCAGCTACCTCTTCCTTGCTCGGATGCACCGGCCAGATTTCGCCAGCAAACCCCAACTTGATGGATTCTGTAACGACGCGGTCCGCCTGCTTCCCACCAAACACGGCAATTGACTTCGGGCGAAGGAGGCGTTCCAGCCTACTCATTGAGGTCCCCCCCAAACGGGCGCAACAGCATACTGGAAAGCATGTGGTCTAGGTCTTCGACACCCTGCAGCGACGGGTCGTGAACCTGGCTCTACGCCCCGCAAGCTACAGGCGTGCAGGCCTCTGCGATCGACCAAATGCTTCATCGTTTCATGCCACGCGTTTGGACTCCCACCCTAGGGTGGACGAACATTACTGTCTCTTCACGGATCGGGCCGTGAAAGCCGAATTCCATCAATCTGGCTGGGGGGGCATCGCGCAAATCCTACCTCGACCAACTCGAAGGCTCTCAGCCATCGCAGACCGCCTGTCTAAGGGATGGCTTCGAAAACCCACAATCTTCAGCGGCCGTCTTGTATGCTGCTTTCATGCTCACCCGCGGCTTCGTTCAGATCAGATGCTCACGGTTTTCCCCACCGAGCACGCGCCTGACCGTGCCTGCGAATTGTCGGTAGATAAGTTGTAGGCCGGCGCGCTTCAGGCCGTCCTTTGTGCGGTAGTCAAAAACCTGAATCGTTTTTTGACCCATAAGCCAAAGGGCAAACAGAGCGGCAGAAGCGGCCGGCTTCCTATGATGGGTGGTATGCATCAGGTCGATTTCCTCGATCGAAACCGATGCAACCTGGAGGTATCCTGCATCGATCGATGCGTGGAGCAACTCTTCGCCGGCCGGCGTGCGAACAACGGCTACGTTGGTTCCTGGTGCTTCAGCGTAGCAGCACTTGCCGTTCTGGAGGATCCAGCCGTCAGGCGCGGAAATATCCGCGACTTCTCCCACTCCATCCGGACACACCTTGCAGCGGAACTGGAGCTCGTAACCGAATTTACCCATGAGCCATGCCCCTGGATATGGCAGGTCGTAGGCTGTTCCGTCGCGGGTCTGCACATGCAGTAGGCCAGGCCAGCCTTCCCCACGGTATCGGTACAAGGTGACGTCCAGCTCTTCGACGCCGTGGTGACGCATTACCGCCTTTGCGATGTGGACAGAGTGAACGCCGCCACAGAACATGGTCAACATGTAGGGGATCAGCCGCTCGACCCGGGATTCGGTGCGTCCGAGCGCACGAACGGCGGAGATGTCGCAAGGTTTTGCGATCACCGCAAAGCGCTTGCCTTCGTCGAGCAGCCGATGCACATGGATCAGAGGTGAAGAAGGACCATAGCGAGATTGAGCGCCGCGTAGCACCTCGTCAGGAGTCCTCGAGATCGTGGATGTCGTCAGCCAAGGCTTCCGATCGTCGGCGCGGACATGCAGCACCGCCTCCACGCGGCCACTCGCAAGGAGATATCGACCGAGGGCAGACAATGTGCCGCCCGCGGCGCCCTTGTGCCGGACGACCGGCTCGCTCGACCAGGATCTGTATATCTGACGCATCGGTCCCCACACGGGATGAATTGTTACTCCTTGAGGCCTACCGGGCCCACGGACCGACACGCCCGGGCAGACGTCCATGATCTGTTTCTTCTTTCCGGGTGCGACTTGCCCTCGTACGAGCGGCCGCATGTTCCCTTCGATATTGATGCCCATCGATATCGAATGGCCGGCGATACTCGCACACAGACCACAGCCTGTACACAAGCCGGCGCCCACCACATCCTCGATCTCTCCGGCGCCGCGGTCGAAGAACGGTCGCTTGCTACGCAAGTGCTTGGGGGCCATAGGGGTTCTCTTCTCTCACCGCAATCTCACTCGCGAGCTTCGCGTCGTCTCGCGCCGCGATGGCCCAGCAGAGCGCGATGTTGTCGGCATGTCACCGCACCAAGCGCTCTCGCCGGCCCTTGCACGAATTCGTAACGCATTTGGTAACGTTCGCCCTTTGAGCGGTACGCGCGTAGACGACCATGTAACCGAGCAAGGGCCGGCGGCATTGGCACAGAGCTGCGATAGCGGCTCCCACAGACCGCATCTGTACAGTTACCGCCCGCAACCGGCCCAAGGTGCATGGGGTTAGGGAAAGGCGGACGCGCAGCGGCCGCTATCGACTTCACCAACGTCAGCGATCCCACCGACGCCCGTCGCGCTTCAGCCAGTTCTCTGACATGAACTCTTACCATCAAACTTCGATCTCCTATCGACCAGGGCGGCTTGCGGACGCCTCGAAGCCGCAGTCCTCATACCAGCAATCGGCGTGCCACCTCACCCGAGCACCGCTTGCATGACGAAACAAAACACGTGTACCCAACGGCCGCTCTCGGAATGATGCTGGGGCTCTGTCGCACTCCCGACATCCGCCGTTGGCCACCGGACAGAGGCGCATAATAAGGCGGTGCCATCTGATGTGCATCGCTTTCCCATTTTTGATCCAGTGACCTGCCACTGAGCGAGGGGTTAGACCCCTTACCAGTACTTCTCTGGTGAGGAGTTCAACCAGCGCCCCTGGCCTTTCACAGTTCCTCGCTGGCCCGCCGGCGCTAGCGCTTGCTGGGGCGAGGAGAAGCTGAAAGTGCAGCTGCAAGGGAGTTCGGTCGCCACCGAGACCGGGGCGATTAAGCAGTCCGTGCTCAACCGCATTGTCGTCGACACTACGGCGCAGCCTAAGAAGGCGATGTTCGCGACCGATGCGCGCGCCTCTGAAACCAGGCGCTCCGATCCTGCCCGGCTGGCCAAGCGCCGGGCCTCGCGTACGGCGATCCTATGCGCAGGTGGGCAAGGTCGCTCTGAGCATCGCCAAGTAGCCCAAGCGCACCAACAGGGTGAATACGCTTTGAACTTATCTTGGCCGCGTCATCCGCGACATCGCCCGCAAGATTGAGGCCAGACCGACCTGTTCGGCAAGATTTTCCGGCCGTTTGCTGGCGCTGGCGCGACGGGTTCTCGACCACAAGCAGCATCAGCGTGGACCAACGGTCTACTCGCTGCGCGCGTCTGGAGTAGAGTGCACCGGCAAGAAGGCCCACTGGCTACGAAGGTATGCAGACCAACGTACCGCTTCATAGCGCTGTTCCCTTTGGATAGTTGGCTGTCGAAGAAACCAGCATTTGCGTTTTGGACCAGACCGGCGGCCTGACATTCGAACGTTGTGCGTCGACCAACCCTGAGGCCATCCCCAAACTCTTGCGGCGACATGCCGCAATTCATGAACGGATCGTTTTTGAAGCAGGCTCGCTCTCCTATTGGCCGCCATCAACTCAGAGCGTTGGGCCTTCCGATGATTTGCCTTAATGCGCGTCATGCCAACGCGGCATTATCGTTGCGCACCAAGAAGTCGGATCAGAACGATGCCAAGGGGTTGGCTGAAATGGCCCGGATGGGATGGTACCGGGAGCTGCCGTGAAGGGGGCGGAAAGCTGGAAACCCTGTTCGCCGCTGGCGGTTCGAAGGAAGCTGGTGGACCTGCGGCGAGATATTGATAACCATGCGTGGTCTGTGCAAAGGGTTTGGAGATTGTGCTGGGCAAGACACTAACCTGCTCGCAAAGTCAACGACGTGCTCGCTGAAGCCGAGTCTGCAAGATATATTTTTGCGCCGCTACTCCTCACTCAGCCTGTTTAATCGAGCAAATTGAAAACTTGATCGACAACGCCTCGCGACGCGAACATCGACCAAGTGTTCGGCGAATGATAACCGTTCCCGGTATCGGTACTCCGACTCCTCTAGCCTTCGTCGTTACCATCGACTACCCCCGCTCCCTTCAGACATTCCGCCGAGGTCGGCGCCTTTCTCGGCAGGACGCCGCGACCTTACAATCTGGTGAGATCGACCGCATTGGCCGCATGCCGAAGCGCTGCAACACCAGGATCGAATTTATCTATTCGAGGCCGTGAACGTCCTGCTCACCGTTCTCGGGTGGGGTTCCTCGCTCAAGTGCTGAGTGGAAAGTTGGCCAAACGCATCGGAGCCCAAGCGGAAAGGTTGCCGTCCCTCGCAAAATGGCTGTCATCCTCTATGCATGCCATGTAGAACGATGGCACTGACTTCCAAGCAGAGATTCGCGCCACATGAACAAATCTTCCAACTCAGATCCGCCTTCGGCGGAGCAGGCGTCTCCTGCCAGGAAGAAGGTGCTGGCAATCTCGAAGTCGTCCCTACAGGTTTCCGCACCGCTCCTCACATCGAGATGCACACATCTTGAATGCAATCATGCGGTGACTCCTGGAGATCGACGGCGGAAAGAACCATGAATCCGGCACGCCGTGCCGGTGATCGAGATTGAAGAACGGACCACCACTCGAAAGCGTGCACAAGGAAGATGCCGATAGCTAGGCATAAGACGAATTTAGACTAACTCGTCAGGTAGGCAAATACTCGCGACTCCAGCTTTCGCTTATGGCGCCCGCAGCGAGCAACGCGTCTATTTCGGCTTCGGCGTATTGCAACGAACGCAATACTTCGCGCGTCGAACCGCCGTATTTTTCTGCGGCGGGCAGAGAATAGACCTTTCCGACCACTGAGCGGATCGCGTAAGGATCAACCTGTGTTACGGTGTGCCCGCTGGGGTGATCAGCAAATATCGAGAATGAATAACTGCCCTGTTCGGTCCCAGGAGTGCCATCCGCAGATCGGGAATTTGCCAAGCGTATTTTCTCGACATCCTCGCAGATCGCCGCACCGATATCGGCTTCAGTAAATCGCAACCGCCATTCCTCAGCGGAAGCCTTCTTGATGGCCTTGGCAAGAAAAGAGGCTCGATTCTCTTTCGGCACATCAGCAAACCCTTCAAGCCCCTCGACCTGCGCAAAGCGAGGCAGGTCGGCCTCTAACGCGCTGAGCAGGAGGCTACGTCCAGAGGCCGTCTCATAAAGGCGGTTCAGGGCATCATAGCCCTTCGCATCGGGACCGGCCGGCTCATCAAACGGTCCACGCCCCTTATAATCGTAGCAGAACGGCACCTGCAAAAGACCAGAGAGCGCCGACAGCGACGTCCGAGCCCGCGCAGCGCGGCCCATCCTTGCCTTCTGGTACAGCGCGGCAGCAATACCGAGAGCCGCGCCAAACCCGCACATCACATCGATCGTACCATCGTGCGCATGGTCCTCGGGTCTATCC
This sequence comes from Bradyrhizobium sp. MV1.5, assembly GCF_055807615.1. NCBI lineage: Bacteria > Pseudomonadati > Pseudomonadota > Alphaproteobacteria > Hyphomicrobiales > Nitrobacteraceae > Bradyrhizobium > Bradyrhizobium sp. MV1.5. The sequence continues at coordinate 8,159 of NZ_JBVVPL010000067.1, forward strand.
GCGGAACCACCGAACCTCAGCATTATGCCGGTCGTGGCCTGGACGAGATTATCATAGCCGAGATAGTCGCTGCGTGGCCCGCGACGGACGCCGCCGAAACAATCGAGCTGGCAGAAGATCGCATCCTCATTAAGGCTTTTCAGGCCCTCAAGATCGAGCCCCATGCGTTTCACTTGCCGGTCAGTCGCGTTCCAGACCACCACATCAACTGACTTTACCAACCGCTGGAAGACCTCTTGGCCGCCCGATGAGCAGACATCCACAAGAACCGAGCGCTTGCCGCGCATGTGGGTCATTCCGACGATCACCGTGTTCGAGCAGTCGTAAAGCGGGCGCGCCGGGTCAATCTTGATAACGTCGGCCCCGAAGCGGGCAAGATAGGATGCCGTATGCGGCCCAGCGATGACGTTGGACATATCGAGAATCCGCACACCGTCGAGCCACCCCGCCGCAGACTTGCCCGATCGCTCCGGCGGCTGGCTAGCAGGAATCGCCGAGAGCGCAGCGACTGCCTGGTCGAAGTTGACCCATTTCCGCGGCGCCGGGCTCAGCCCCGCTTCTGCGTTTTCCTCCAACCAGACCGTAGGTCCGGGCTGAATCATCGGCCCGTACACGGGGTCGTCCACTTCGATCATCAAGCCCACGCTTTCTGCATGATCATCTTTAATCCATTCCGGCAACCAGCGCTGCGCCGCGCCGGGCAACTGGGATTTGCCGAAGATGAGCTCCCATTCCCTTGCGGTTCGGGTCAGGAAGACGGCCTTCATCCGTCCGGCGATCCTGTCGGCCCAGTATTTCGGCAAGGGACACACACATAGTGAATGGTCGGACTGCCATTCGCGAACCGGAAGATAGGTATCAATCTCCTCTGCAAGCCCGTCGGCCACGAGTTCGTCGTAAAGTCCTAGAACCTGCAGGCAACGCTTGGCATGATGCTTGTGATTCATGCAGGTGACATAGAACATGCGTCCGTCCTTGCACTTGTAATTGCGGTATAACGGATCCAGCAGCTCCTGCGAGGACTCGTAGGAGAGATCCATCGGCAAGCCAGCTCCGCGCCGCCGGTCCATCTCACGCCCGCGTCGTGTTCTGTAGCGAAGCGGACAGTTGTCGATACGGATGGAGTTGTAGGCGAGGCCCTCCATGATAGCACATGCGAGAGGCACTTCGATGTGATCGCCAATCCCGCTGCGCTCCCGCGCCTGAAGTGCCAGTGCAGTGGCTGACGCCGCGAGCATAGTGCCGTAGGCGGATGCCAAAGGCAGCGGCGAGAAGGAGGGATTAACTCCCATCAGCACGCGGTTCACTCCCATATTGGTGAACACTCCAGAGGACGCCGCAACCACGGCCTCGAAGGCGCGCCAATCGCGACGAAGTTGGTCGTTGGAAGCGAAGCCCGGAATCGAAACTGTGATTAGCTCCGGCCGCGTCGAGCGCAGTGCCTTAAAGTCGATGCCGAGTCGGCTCAGTACCCCAGGGCGGAAATTCTCGACTACGATGTCGGCTTCTCTGATAAGTGCCAACGCTTGCGACACGCCTTCCTCAGTCTTCAAGTCGATTGGAACGATCGTCTTATTTCGATTCAGAGTCGCGTTGGCCGGGTTGTCCCAGAAGGGACCTGAGGGCGGGTCGACATGCACGACCGTGGCGCCGAGATCGCCCAGGATCATCGCCACCGCCGGGCCAGTAATGTACTGACCGAAATCGACGACCTTGACGCCGAAAAGAGGAAGGGTTGAACGTCCCATCGCTATCGATCCATCGATTCGCTCGTGATCAGCTGCGTCAGAGCTATAAGTGAGTCAGCAGTTGATGGTACCTGATCAAGAAAGACTGAGAACTACCAATTATAGTGAGAAATTTGTTGTGTCGGGCCGGGACAGGCCGGATTTTCCTTTGCTGACGATCACCATTCGAACGCGCCGGCGCAGTCTCGCGGCACCTTGATCTCGCCCTCGTGCTCCGCACCTAGCGCGCTCTAGCTTGAGGTGTCTGTAACGGCGGTCTTCAGCACCCAATTCTCGCGGCCTGAGCCCGCCACCACCAATAGACCCGGTCCAAATCTCAGGTCGACCGTAGGCAATGGCGTTACCGAGCCAGATCCTGTGGACGCCCAGCAATTTAGCGGAGTGTCGATGAGCTTGAGACGGCTTCACCCGACTCGGGACGTAGGGAGGGCGTCACCTGATAAGAGTTGCTGCGACGGTGTCGGCGTGACCAAGATGATCAGGCCGACTGGCGATCGCGAGCGGCTGGTTATCCAAGTGGTTTTTCCCACGAAGAGAAAGACTCGCTTCCCTTGCGACACCGTAATGACCACCGAATGGGTTACATGTACTACGGACGGTCCCATTTTTGTGGGCGTCGCCAATCCGTCATTTGGCACGTCGACCGCTTATAGACGGAGAAGGACGCTGGTTCTTATCGCAAAATGAAGGGTGGTCGCGGGCCGTGCGATCGGAGCCGTTGGCAATGCATTTGAAACAAAGATCGTGCAGATCGGGAAGGCGACCGGAAGGTGCGGCCCGCTGGTTACTCGAAGATCTTACACTTCAACTCGGCGTCAGCCTCGATCAACGCGGATAACGTTTGGCGACCAAACGTAGACTTGCAGCCGGCAACTTCGCTGTTGCCAAGATGCATGAAGCAGATCTCGCCGGCATAGTCTTGTTTGCCCAATGACATCAGCCGCCTGCCCGCCGGCATAAACGGCAATGAATCTCCCACGTCAGCTCATATGGCGCCGTAGCGGCGCCGTGTCGGGCATAAGCCCCTCTTGCCGATTCTGCATTGTGGCGTGGATTGTCCTCACGCGAGCTAGACCGAAGCCTGCTAGATACCTTTGCTGTTAAGCGATCTGCGTGTTCTCACTTCTCCGCGCCGAATTTCGATCTACTAGCCCGAGTCTATGGAGGTTCGCGCAGAGAAAAGCAGCAACTGCTCGTAGAGGTAACCGGCGCACTCGTAATGTCACACTCGCGCTGGTCAAGCGGCCACGCACAGTACGGTCTGCGCTTGGCACGATGATTGCGAGCGTCGCGCACTATGCGGTCAACTGCCGTCTGAAAGCGACACTAGACGCCGACGCCACTTGCGCGACTCGCAGTATCGCTCATCCTTCGGCTCGGGTCGCACGACGCCATTTAAGCAGCACGGGTCCTAGACGGAGGCGCTAGTTCGGTTTTTGCTCGGGTCGATCCTTGTTTCTCGCTGCGCACCAAGAATAGCGGTTAACGTTCTATCTCGTTGAGCTTCAACAGCCGATCGGGCGCGCCCGACCATAAGACGCTCGCAGCCCTCTGACATCGCCGCCTCCAAGGACGCGTTACGAGCCGGCGGTGAAAGGTGCGCAAGAAGCCGTTCGCTTCCCACATCAAACCTAGGAAAGTACCCCACGATGCCAAATCGCGCGTATGCGAGATGCATGACCGTGAACGGTCCAATCGCCGACCAGCGCGGCGCCAAGCCATGCATCAGACAGGCGTCAATCTGATCCGGCGTGGCAATACCTTCGTTCACCAAATGAAGAGCTTCACGGAACAACGCGGCTTGAAGGTGGTTAGCGATGCAGCCTGGAGCTCCCGCGCCATCATCACAGGGGCGCCTTAGCTCATCCTTGGCTTGTGATAGACGACGCTCACGTGCAAGTTTTTCCGATATTTTCTTACCTGAGACATCTTCTAATGTCACATGACTACTACGCAATCGAGGATGTTCCAGTGGACGCAAATAGAGAAGTTATCGATGCGATGCAGTTGATCGAGCAATCCGGATTTTTGGTCGATACTTATTACACTGACGGTTTGGCAGCAATCTTACCTGCACCCCAAATGCGTGGCTTCGCAAGTTCTAAGCGTAGGTTGCCGATTGACCATGTTGACTTGTTGTGAGGTTGGTTGAGTCCGGTGCCGGTCAACTTGCGGTCGCGGGAAAAGATCTCGAACCGGGGCTTAGTTGTTTCGGCCGAAATTCGGCTCCCTCACGGTACCTCGCTCTCCAATCGACCGTATGCAGTTTCGATCCGCTGTCGCCGAATGGCATTGAGAGAGCACGCGTTTCCGTCAGATCTACTCGGTCGAGGTCGCGGTGAGGCCGAGAAAACGAAAATAACTAATTGGGCTGCAGCTCAGCTCACCACGCAAGTTGCGATCAAAGATGCGGTGAATACCGCTTGTATCAAACGTTACTGCGCGCTCTTTCGACAGATTCATGCCAGACCTGCATGAGCTGGCGGAATGGCGTGGTAACAAAGGGCGCCGCGATGCAATCGACGGGAGCCTATTCCCCGACGAGATCCCGGAGCAGCGCGGCATTGAACGGTGCACCCAGAACGCGCCCCGGGCACAAGACCGTGAGCTATGCCACGCGAGCTTCACTCCTATGCTGTGTTAAGCGGGCTCCGGGCTACAAATCTGGCATTTCTGCACGAGCGCAAGCCGTTGGAGATAGCCGCCGCCTGTATTCGCACATCCAGAAGTCTCTGAGTTGATGCTTTATGTGCGCATTCCAGGGATGATGATCAGGCGTTCCTAGCGATGATGATCACGGATTCCAGATGATGGCGATCACTGGAGCCGAACACGACTGACGAGTTTATGTGTGCTGGAAACGGGCGCGCGCTCCTCGTTAAGGCTGGCGGGTTGGTTCGAAGATCGTTCCGGCGGTCCACGGGAGGACCCCGTGCGCGGCGCGGAGTGCCCCTACGAGCGACGCAGCGACGCGGGCGGGAGGGGCCTGTGGGCCGGCGGAAGAAGCGGCAGACCCATCTGGGCGGCGAGAAGGTGTTCGTCGATTTCGCGGGTGATACCGTCAACGTCATCGATTCCGGTCTTCGGAGGGGGCACAGCTTCACAACCATCATATTGAACTCCTTCCACTGTCCTGCAGCACACCCCCGTCGATGAAGACGAGGCGCTCGGGATAAAGCGTCGAGCCAATTCTGCCGCCGCGTCACGACATCTAGACGGTCCTGCTCACTCGCGTGCGCAGTCTTCTTTTGCGCCTGATGTCGTGCCTGACCAGGAAGCGGCGGATAGTGCCTTCCGAACATCAGTCCCTTTTAGGCCAGGCTCCGAAGAAGTTTCTCGAGCGTGATATCCGGCGTGCCCTTTAGTGTTGCAAGGACTACACTCCTGATGCGCTTCGATCCGGCGGGACCGGCGGTCCCGCCAAGGGCCTTCGGGCTGCATCGTCCTGCCGGCGTTCCTGCCTTCGCTATCGGCTTCACTTGCCGCGCTCACCCCAAGCGCTCTCCTGCCCCGCGGGGCGATCAGCTCACGCAGCACGAGCCGATCCCTAATCAATCCTCGAACGCGCTATGTAATCTTGGCCAGGGGCTGCTTGATGGTCTTGACCCGCGTTACGCTAGACCGACCGTCGACGCTGATGGGGAGGTCGCCATCAATGGTCGCGCGATGAACGACCCGACGCAAGTCGCCATAGTCATTGACGGCATAATGTTGCGTGGCGCGATTGTCCCAGAGGGCGACATCGCCCGCTTTCCAGTTCCAGCGCACGGTGTTTTCGAGCGCGGTGACATATGACTGGAACAGGTCGAACAGCTTCTGGCCGTCATACTTCGGGATGCCAACAAAACGCTGAACGTAATAGCCCAGCACCAGCGTGCGCTCGCCGGTCTCGGGGTGAACACGCACCACGGGATGTTCGGTCTCATAGATCGTGTTAGTGAAGACCCCGTCATATCCCTTTTCACCGGGCCTAACCCCGTAGTCGTTGGTGTGAATGGACCAGAGCTCGTCGGCAAGCCGTCTCAGCGGCTGCGGTAAGCCAAGGTAAGCGGCAGCCGTATTTGACCAGACCGTATCGCCGCCGAATGGTGGGACTACGACGGCTCGTAGCACGGTAATCTTGGGATAAGCGTCAACGAAGGTCCCATCGCTATGCCATAGGTCGACCCGCGACTTGGCGGAATCGACCTCGAGGATTGATGCCGTTCCTTTGATAGCACCGATCGTCGGATGCGGCACGAGCTTTCCAAAACGAATCGCAAAACGCTCCTGCTCCGCGTCGTCGAGATGAGCTTGATCGCGGAAGAATATAACCTTGTGCTTGAGAAGAAGGTCGTTGATCGCGGCTATCGTCTGATCGGGCAAGTCGCCTGATAGTTTAATGCCCTCAATTTCAGCGCCGATACGCGCTGAGCGTCTGAGAACGTTGGCATTCGGAATAACGTTCTGGGTCAAAGCTGCTTTACTCATGGTGGTATTCTCCAGTTTACATTCCTGGCCGGCTAATCTATTCAGCTGCGGCACATGCACGTGGACACCGGATATGGGCGCATAGCCGTCCATCAAACTTCGCGACAATCGGCTCGTAGATGAGCTGCTCATACGACGCGAAATAGGCCAGGGCCAGAACGCGACTGCTTCCTCCCTAGCAAGCACTATGCCAGTGGCGTAAACTAAAGCTCAAGCGGTCAGTTTTAGGAAACAATCGTCCTGGTGGCAGTCCGCGCAGAGGCGCATGTTTCAAAATGTTTCATTGTCTTGTCGCTGAAGACGAGCGGAGCCATGCAAACAAACAAGCACCGCTAGTGTCCCGCCCTAGCCGCGGCAGCTATCAGCGAGGTTTGCTTCCGCGTTGCTCGTCGTCTTGGCGTTTTGAGAATCTGCATTGTCGCTCTCCTTAGTGCGCCGACGAAGTCGCTTGGATTGGAAAAGAGGAATTTCCGTTCCCTCGGCGCGCTGAAGGAGACACCTTTCCGATCTAAAGCTTGTGATCGTTTGTCAGGTTTCTGACACCAGCAGAACTGCTGTCACGTTGCATACGCTTCGCCACGATCGATAGGGTGCCGACTTCACACATCGCAATCAGAACCTTAAACATCGTCCCCCTTTCTGGCATTTTCGCCGCAAAGGCCGGGCCGGCGTTGACCAGACCGGCGTCGCTTGGAGATCGCAGCCTCATGGCGGCTATTTGTGCGGTGAGCTTGGCGACGGGGAGCGCTGGGTGTAGCTGCATCAATAATGGTCTGCAAACATCTCTTTTTGCGGGTGAGTGTCCCTCAAAAAGAGTCATAAAGCGGCGCCACCTCCGGTCCTGCTGCTGATCCGCTGCACTTCAGTGGGACGCCGTCGGTGGAGTCAAGGATTCGAGTGACGCTCTTCATCGCTTGGCACGGGGCACTGATTGGCAGCTCAGTTGCGCCGCGCCCCGTTGGATCTGATGTATCGTTGGCGCGCACCGACTGCTGATTAGCCCGCTGCCCACGAGATCGTCACATCAGATCGACCCGGACAGGACTTCAGGAAAGATGCGAATCCTTTCAAAACGCCGATACTAGGAACTCCCCGGTCGGGCCGCGCCGCCGATCATGGTGCGGATGCGGATCATCTGGGGGCCGATGCGTGAAAGATGTCTGAAGAATCTCCAGCTGGGCCGCATCGCATCGTACGAGCGGCTTCAAGCTAAGCGCATAAGATTATTGGCCGCGAGGACGACCGCGGCGATTCCGCGGCGGAAAATTCCAGCGAGTTGCCTGGCGCGACAATCGCCGTCGATTGCTCCCGCTAAGGTGCGCATGATCAATCCGCTGACTATTCCTTCTGAGCGAATGCACCCTTGTGGTGTGTGCAGCTAATGCCACGAGAATTCCTGCATTATCCGAAAGGGCCCCTACTAGTTTCAGGAGGCGATCAGCCTGACAACTCGCGATAGCAATTTCGTTGGCTCTTCCAGAGGCGATGAGTCGGCTCATGCGATCGTCGTGTGCCGCCCGTTGCCGCTGCCGCGCATGTGGGCCATACGCTCGCCTCCCAAGAAGATTCCAACCGTTCGCGCACAGATCCGCCCTTCTACCTCGCGGCGGGCGAAGCCGTAGGGCACCGAATAGTAGTGCCTTTCGATCTCGACGTGATAGTCGAGCCCGACCCGGCATCGGCGCCATTCGGCATGGACCCACGGCTCGCCGGGAATCGTCTAAGATTTGGCGCGTCAACTTCCTCGAACAGCTGACGCCGTGTGCGGCCATACTCGCGCAGCACCCGTCCGTTATTGAGCTTGGCCAGCCACTCAGGGATCGCACCCGCAGGCCTCAACCTTCGGCTTATCTCTCGGGCGACGCGGCCGCGCGGGAAAATCGCCGTGTCGTAGTGCTGCGCCATATTGCTGTAGCTGCGGTTGATCATGGGGTCATAGAGGCAGGCCTTGATCACCGCGACCTTGGCATTGTCGGACACGAGCAGTTGCGTCACGCCACCAAAAAAGCTGTAGGCACCACGCCAGTCTTACTGGTCAGCCACCGGCACCGTGTCGCCGGCATAGTTGACAAACAATTTCTCGCCCTGGCCGTGGTGCTGGCGCATCACCAGCGGCAGCCGGACTTCCCAGTTGCGGAACAAGTCACAGAACCGGCTATACCGGTACCCGTCGGGATGCTCTGCAATGTACTCGTCCCACAGCACCTGCAAGATCACATGCTTGCGCTTGAGCTCGCGGGCAACAACGGACCAGTCAGCCTCTGCCACCTTGCGGCGACCCGGCTCCACGCCAGGCACCCCGTACAGCCGTTGCTCCAGCTCAGCGTCGCTTATCGCTTCCAGGACCGGCCATGCCAGACCCGCGCGCGCAAAGCGCTTCAGCGTGTCACGTACCGTCGACGGTCCGATGCCGAGGCGCTCGCCAACCACGCGGGTCGAGAGCCCAGCCTCGAGCCTCAACCTCACCATCTCGCGCACCTGGCGCATTATAACCCTCCTCGTCGGCATCCAATTCTCCCAGCTGCTTCCAGCCCGAGAATTGGTTCAACGATCGGGCCTCACACCATCCGAAACTACGCGCGACCAAATCGGAAAGATGCGCGGAGAATGTTCGGAATGCTGGGCGCAATCATTTCGGAACCCTGCGCGCCATCAAATCGGTACGGTCACCTCCGGCACTACGGGAAGAGGAGCTCGGCGGCTCGCCGCCGTGACGACCGCACGCGAGCCATTGGGACCAGGGCACCGATGATGGCGCCCATGGCCCCCCAATTGATCGCTGGTCGCTCGACTTCGTGTCGGATCAGCTCACGGACGGCCGCCGCTTCCGCATCCTAACCGTGGTGGACGACTGCACGCGCGAGTGCCTGACGCTCGTGGCCGACACCTCGCTCTCGGGTGGCCCGGTGGCGCGCACCTGGACCGACTGATCACCGAGCGCGGTAAGCCCAGGATGGTGGTCAGTAGCAACGGCACCGAACTCACCAGCAATGCCATCCTGACATGGGCTAATCAGAGCTACGTCGCCTGGCACTACATCGCACCGGGCAACCCAACGCAGAATGCCTTCATCGAGAGCTTCATGTAGAGACGGCCTGGCGGATGCAAGGGTTTACAGCAGCACTTCGGATACCCGCCGGGTGCGTTTGTCTATACGGCCTGTTGGCGCGGGCCGATTCCATGCGCGCTGGCCCTGATGGAGATCGCGGATCGCGGCCTCATCGACGGTTCGCTTCGATCCCCAGCTCCGCCGGTTTCCATCATGCTGTCATCTGCCGTCGCACCATAGTACCTACAGCATCTGCGGCGGCTCAAGCCACCAGCTTAGGCCCGATAGAATTCCCCGGTTGTCATCATCGCCCAGACGATCCGGGGCAACTTGTTAGCGACGGCGATGGCGAAGCCGGGAGCGTGCTTTTGGGTAACGAACGACATTACGCGCTCCGATGACCAGCAAGTGTCTGAGATAGGAGTCGCCCTGTTTCGTGATCCGGCCGAGCCGCTCCTTTCCGCCGGTGGAATTCTGCTTAGGCGCTAGGCCAAGCCAAGCTGCGAACTCCCGCCCGGAGAGGAACATGCTCGCGTCCCGCACGGTCGCGGCAAGAGCCGGGGCCGTTATGGGAGCGATGCCGGGAATCGAGAAGATTAACTTCGCCATCGGATTTACTCGCTGGATCTAAATCAGCTCGCGCTCGATAGCCTCGACCTGTCGGTCCAATTCCTTCAGCTGATTCACAAGCACCAAGTGCGATACGGGCATGGGCCGGTAGCGTCATGTCGTCGTGATCCAACAAGTCCATCAGACCATCCACCCGTTGCCGGTCTTGCCCGACAACAATTCCGAACTCAGCAAAGTGAGCACGAATGGCGCAAGCCGTCATGGTTCACTGGCCGACCAGCAAGCCTCTTGCGCGATGAAGCATCAAGATTCCCTGGTTTTCGATGCTCTTGATCGGAACGACCCGCATATTGCGGCGGGTGACCGCTTCGCAGATTGCGGTCGCGTCAGCGCATCATTATTGGCCCTCTTCGTACGTAGGGTTTGACATAGGCCGCGGAATCAATCTCACATCGGCTCCGAACGGCCGAATCTCCCGCGCCCAGTGATGAGCGATCGCGCAGGCTTCGATCCCGACCAGGCAAGATGCGACCAACGAGAAGAACGACACGATCTCACTTCGCCGGAGGCGTTGGCGGCTGGTCATCTGGCCCAGGCTGTCAAGTGCGTGGACATGGAAGACATGTTTCGAAATGTCTAGTCCGATTGTCGCGGCTTCCGTTTAAGGTCTCCTGTTGGAGGTTCGGTCATCGCCAATATACCGCTGGCGCTCGAGGGAGCGGGGCCGTCTTGCCCATCAACGGCCGGCTGCGGGACGAATTGCTGAACGAGACGCTCGCTGGCTCAGGCCCGGGTCGTACTCGGAGTTGGCGGCCCGACTACAACGATGCGCGACCTCACTGCAGCTTGGATGGAAGACACCACGGGAGTTCGCCTTTACCTGCAATCCGCGACGGGATCTGGCGCTGCGCTATGCCGATGGCTCCGCACCAGTCCCGTCGTTACGACCGCCCAATCGGGCAAATCGACCGGCCGGAGCGAACTCAGGGCTGGAAAGGTCATGTGCGCGCAACATAACTGTTCTTACGCGTCGGACGAGATTATGTGGCGGAGGCCTCCTAACGCCAGCCAGGGCGGCCATGGCTGGATTCCTCCGCGCGCAACATTTTGTGCCCTCGTGCGGAGGCACGGTCCCCCTACGCCGTTATGCTGGAGAGGCAGAGGGATCGCATCAAGCTTTTTCTCGCTCGGATAGAAGCAAGCTTTATCTGAGCCGGATCGCGCGGTTCGCTCCGTCTTGCTGCAGCGCATTCTATGACGAACTGGAGAGAGGACAGATGCTGTATGCTGGTGTTACCGCTTTTATGCGGGTCCCGGCACTGCCTGATTCGGTAGCTTGCTCAAGCCAAATAGCTAATGGTCTAATTGCTTCATCTTGCGAGCATGGCTCTCGCCCAAAGGCCGCTCTGTCACAACGGCCGCGAACTCGATGGTTCGCGGGGTCTTCACCCTACGGGAAGCGCCATCTTGGGTAGAGCACGAGCCGACTATTGTCATGTAGGAATTGCGAGAACGAGGCTGCCGTGTCGATGGTTGCTCATGAACTGGCTTGGCCAACATCTAATCCTAAGCCACTCTATAGCATCGGGGAGATCCCGCCGCTTGGGCACATTCCCGATCTTATGTACGCGTGGACCATACGCCGAGAGCGCCATGGGCCACCGGAAACTTCGATGCTGGTCGAAGTGGTGCCAACTTGGCCAATCGCGGAGGACGAGGTCCTCGTGTTCGTGGTGGCTGCAGGGGTCAATTACAACGGAATCTGGGCCGCACTCGGCAAGCCGATCTCGCCGTTCGATGTCCATAACGTCCCTTACCATGTTGCCGGCTCAGACGCGGCGGGAATAGTCTGGGCTATAGGTGCCAAGGTGCGGGGCTGGAAGGTTGGTGACGAGGTTGTCATACATTGCAACCAGGATGACGGCAACGACGAGGAGTGCAATGGCGGCGAGCCTCTGCTCTCGCAATCCCAGCGAATCTGGGGATACGAGACCCCTGATGGCTCCTTCGCCCAATTCTGCCGCGTGCAGCCGCGACAGCTGTTGACAAAACCAGATCACCTGAGCTGGGAGGAAGCTGCCTGCTACACACTAACTCTCGCCACAGCTTACCGCATGCTGTACGGGCACGCCCCGCACATCGTTAAGCCGGGCGATAACGTACTGGTGTGGGGCGCCTCGGGCGGACTTGGCGTATTCGGAGTGCAGCTTACCTGTGCCTCCGGCGCCAACGCGATTGGCATCATCTCTGAACTTGATAAAGCCGAGTATGTGCTTGCACTCGGCGCGACCGGTGTCATTAACCGCAAGGACTTCAACTGCTGGGGCGCTATGCCCGCCGTAGGCTCACTCGAATATGGTAGCTGGCTCAAGGAGGCCCGGCGGTTCGGGAAAGCGGTTTGGGATATTACCGGAAAGCGCGACATCGATATTGTATTCGAGCACCCAGGTGAGCAAACCTTCCCAGTGTCCACTCTAATCGTTAAGCGTGGCGGTATGGTGGTGTTCTGTGGCGGCACCACAGGTTTCAACATAACGTTCGATGCTCGGTATGTCTGGATGCGCCAAAAGCGAATCCAGGGCTCCCATTTTGCCAATCTGAAGCAGGCATGCGCAGCGAATCGGCTCGTCCTCAATCGTCGCGTCGCTCCGTGCATGAGCGAGGTCTTCTCGTGGGAAGAAATTTCACGAGCCCACACCAAGATGTGGAACAACCATCACAAGCCGGGGAATACGGCTGTTCTGGTCAATGCACCGCGTCCTGGTCTGCGGAATCTGGAGGACATCGTTAAAGCGAGCTATCCTGACTAGTCATGCATTGGTGATTGAGCACTCTCCAGTCTCTGGGGGTTCGGAAGGCATGCTGTCCGCGTACCAGGGGATGGCGATTACTTCCAGACATTAACACGACCACGCTGTTATCTGTCGTGGAACAATCTCGTGGTCAACACGGGCGGGAGATCGCCCCCCGGTCCATGGAGATTCCCATGCGGGGCCGGGAGCGCTCCGGCGCGAGGTGGTCACGCTTTTGCCCCTATTACCGACCTGACCTAAGCTAGCGCCCTTGAGCTCAATGCACGAGACGCTGTGAATGATACCACCCAATTGGCGAAGCGTGATCTTCCCCCGAAAGAGTGGACGGGTTTAAGCGGCTTTTAGCTCCATCTCGATCGGGGCGATATATCCGATGGCGGAGTGGAGCCTGGTTCGGTTGTAGAAGCCTTCGAGGAAGGCGAAGATATCGCGCTGGGCCTCGGCGCGGGTCTTGTAATCGCGATGATGGACCAGTTCGGTTTTCAAGGTATGGAAGAAGCTCTCCATCGGGGCGTTGACGTAGCAATCGGCCTTGCGCTCATCGATGCGACGATGCCGGCGCCGGTGAGGACCTTGCGATAGGCGCGTGAGGCATATTGCACGCCGCGATCGG
>NZ_JBVVPL010000068.1:0-20540 GCF_055807615.1 Bradyrhizobium sp. MV1.5
CCGAGCACGCACAAAAAAATGCCCCACATCGAGCCTCACTCCCGCTCGGCCAATTAAGCAAAGCCCTCGCAAGCGGGGGAGGGAGCACACTTCCCCCGTTGCAGCAAACGAGCCTGATCTCACCGGTCCTTGGTCTAGCTAGATCACGGTCTCCCGCATCACGCGGCGGCAATCCATCTCGTATTCGAGATCGACCACCGGCGGCCGGGCATAGTGCCAGGTCAGGCCGGATCGCAACGCCCCGCGGCGGACGAGCTCGTCGACCAGGGCGTGGTGGAAGTCGTGCACGGAATAGGCCTGCACGCCGGTCGTGTCCTTCCAGCCGAAGCCGAAGGCCGTCATCCTGTTCTCCATCTGGGAGGTCGTCGTGAAGCGCACCTTCTCGCGAAGGCCGTCCGGACTGAGGTCGCGGTAGCGCACGGTGCGCTCGACATAGGTCCCATTGCCCTCGCGCGCCTCGGCGCCGCCTGATATCACGAAGCTCGGCGTCTTCGAGCTTGTCGGCCGCGTGAAGGAGAACGCGTAGAACGACGGCTCGGCCGGTGGATCGATCTCCGGACAGACATTGCTGCGCGCCACCGGATTGGTGGTGCCGTCGAAGATGTTCCATTCGGACAACGTCTTCACATAGTGCAGGTTGAACGCGCGAAAGCCTTCCTCGCTGAAGGCCGCGGGCGAGCGCAGTTCGCAGGCGCAGAACGCCGTGAGCGGCCGCCCCGCCTCCTGAATATACTTCGCGGCAAGTGCAAACCCTTCCGCAAGCGGCACCAGGCGGTCGAAGCGGACGCGCTCGATCTCATAGCCGTCATTCGCGGCCGCACCGGCCGAATACTGGAATACGGACGGAATGAAACGGTAATTGCCGGTGGAGAATTCACCAATCATGTCGGACTCCTATTCCAGTTGCATGCGAATGCCCTTGGCGCCGTTGAGCAGGCGCCTCAGGTGAAAGCCGGCCAGGGAATCGTCGGCATGCGTGCCGACAAGCGCGGCGAAGGCCGGCATGGCGGCGGCATCACCGGCCTCCATCTTGGCAAATGCCTCGGAATACAACGCCGTTTCCGGCGCAGCGAATTGGGCCGGCGTCAGCGGTTCGAACGCGCGCAACGGCTCGCTGCGTCCACGCAGCATCAGCTCCCCGACGGAACGACCTCGAAAATTCTCAGCCGCCTCGGCGATGCCGGCACTGACGCAAATGCGCGTGCCCAGATGCTTGTTCGCGGCTTCCAGTCGCGCCGCGATGTTGATGGAGTCACCATACGCGGTGTAGTCGAAAAACCGGTTGCCGCCGAAATTTCCGACCAGCGCCGGCCCGGCGTGAATGCCGATGCGGGTGGCGCCGAAATTCACGCCTCTCGTTTTCCAACGCGCGGAAAAATCCTCCGCCCAGACGTCGAGATCGTGCGCACAGGCGACCGCACGCGTCGCATAGTCGGGCTGATCTCCGGGCGCGTTGAAGAGCACCTGGATCGCATCGCCGATGATCTTGGCAACCGTCCCCTCATGCGCGAAGACGATTTCGGTCATGCCGCCGACATATTCGTTGAGAAGCGCACCCAGCGTCTCCGGCGGCGCAGTTTCGACCAGCGAGGTGAAGCCGGTAATATCAGTGAAAATGGTCGCGATATCGCGCCACTGCACTTCGATGCCCTCGCTCTCACCGCCGGCCGCCAAACGCTTGGCGAGCTCGGGCGAAAAATGACGCGAGAGCGCGGCATGGGCGCGCTCCGCCTCCGCCTGGCGGCCCCGCACCTCCCGTAGCATTTCGATATGGCGGATGGTCTTCTGGATCGTCATCTCCAGGTCGGCGAAGTCGATCGGCTTGGTCAGGAAGTCGAACGCGCCGCGGTTCATGGCAGTGCGAATATTGCTCATGTCGCCATAGGCCGAGACGATGATGGTGGACTTCTTGTCTTCGGCTTCCTGGAGCTTCGCCAGCAGCGACAGCCCGTCCATCCTGGGCATGTTGATGTCGGAGACCACCATGTCGACATGCGGGTTCTGCTCGAGCGACTGCAGCGCTTCGAGGCCGTCGCGGGCGAACATGATGGTCACCAACCCATCGCGAATCTGCTTGCGGAATTTTTGCAGGACCAACGCCTCGAGATCCGGCTCGTCGTCGACGAAGAGGATGGTCGCGGTCATGCGGCTTGCCCGAGCCTCGTGTCGATTTCCTGCCGCAGCAGCGCGAAATCGATCGGCTTGGTGAGAAGTCCGACTGCGCCGCGCTCGATCGCCTTCCGACGCGTCTCGGCATCGCCATAGGCGGTGATCATGATGACGGGAACGTCCGGATGCGCATCACGCACCTTCGGCAGCATGTCGAGCCCGCTCATGCCGGGCATGTTGATGTCGGACAAAACCAGGATTAACGAGGGATCGCGAACCTCCGCGGCGAGCTTCAGCGCATCGGGTGCGGACGGCGCGAATTCCATCTGGAAGCGGCCGGCGCGCAAATCGCGCCGAAACTGCTGCCGGAACAGCGCCTCGACGTCGGGCTCGTCATCGACGACCAGGATGTAAACGTTCAAGTCTTGCCTCCGGAAGTGTCGCCCGCCGCCATCATGCGCGGCAGGGTGATGATGAACTCGGTGAACACACCGGGCTCGGTGTTCACGTCGATCGTGCCGCCGTGCTGTTTCACGACGATGTCATGGCTCATGGAAAGGCCGAGCCCAGTGCCCTCGCCGGCGGGCTTGGTGGTGAAGAAGGGATTGAACATCTTCTCCCTCACCTCCGACGGGATCCCGGTGCCGTTGTCGCGAATGCGGATCTCGAGCTTGTCGCCGAGAGTTTTGGTTGCCGCGCGCAAGGTGGGCTCGAAGGCGTCTGCGGCGCTCTCCTTGCGCTTGGCGGTGGCGTAGAAGCCGTTCGAGATCAGATTGAGGAAGACGCGCGTGATTTCCTGCGGATAAACGTCGACCATGCCCGCCGCGGGGTCGAAGCCGCGCTCGATCGTGACGTTGAAGCCGGGCCTTTCGACACGGGCGCCGTGATAGGCGAGATTAAGGCTCTCCTCCAGGATCGCGTTGATATCGCTGGGGCGATGCTCGCCGGAGCCCTCGCGCGAATGCAGCAGCATGTTCCTGACGATGGAATCGGCGCGCTTGCCGTGCTGCACCACCTTTTCGAGGTTGCTCTTGAGCATGCCGGTCAGCTCGTCGACCTCCTCCTTTGTCTTGCCGTCGAGCGAGGCCCCTTGCAGGGCCTCGTTGAGCTCGTCGATCAGTTCCGTCGACACCGCCGAGAAATTGTTGACGAAATTGAGCGGGTTCTTGATCTCGTGCGCGATGCCCGCCGTGAGCTGGCCGAGGGACGCGAGCTTCTCGGTCTGAATCAGGCGGTCCTGCGCGGTGCGAAGATCGTTGAGGGATTGCCGGAGTTCTGCGGTCCGCTGCTCCACCTTGTTCTCGAGGTCTGCATACGATTCCTGTAGGCGCTCGCCCATGTGGTTGAACTGGTCTGCGAGGCCCTCGAGCTCGTCACCGGTTCTGATCGAGATGCGCTGGGAGAAATCGCCACTGCCGATGCGCTCGGCGCCGCTCCGCAGTGCCTGGATCGGCCCGACCATGCGGCGCGCGAGGAATATCCCGGCAAGCACCGCGAAGATCGACGCCGCGAGCAGCACGAATGCAAGCCGTTCCAACGCGGCATAGAGCGCCGCATAGGCCTCCTCGACGGGAAGCTCGACGAACATGGTCCAGTGCAGCGGCGCGATCGGGGCCGACGCGGTCAGCACCTTCTGTCCCTGGAGATTGCGCGCTTCGGAAAGCGCGTCGAGCGTGGCGCTGCCTCCGGCAAGCGCGGCGCGCACCTGGGTGAGACCAGACATATCGGTGTTGCGCAGGACCAGGCTAATATCGGGATGCGCGATCAGGCGTCCCTCCGGACCGACTACATAGGCATGTCCGTGCTCGCCGACCTTGATCTGGGACACGACGTCCCAGATCAGCTTGAGATTGACCTCCGCGATACTGACGCCGGCATCCTTGCGCGACCCGGCCTGCGCCAGGGTCATGTACGGCTCGGACTCCCTGCGGAAATAGACCGGACCGTAAAAAACCTTGTGCGCGACCGCCTCGGTGAACTTCGGATCGTCCGACAGGTCGATCCCGCTGTCGATCGCGTCCATGGCGAGCCGCGAGACCCGCAGCCGCTCCCTGCCGGTCGCATCGACCTGGGCGAGCTCGGTGACCGCAGGGACCTGGCGCAGCAGCCGCAGCCCATCGAACCGGCGCTGCTCGATCGAGCCCGCCGACCACGGCAGCTGCGTGGTCCAGCCGAGCTGGCTCTCGATCTCCTTGACGAACTGACCGATCTTGGCCGCGGCCGCCTCCGCCTGTTCATGCTGAACCCGGATCAGCGCGGCCTTGTGCTCGCGATAATAGAAGAAGACCTCGAACAGCCCGTTGGCCAGCAGCGCGATCGCGACGACGGCCACGAACAGCGCGACATATTTGGTGAAGAGCCGGCTCCTGATCCCCCGCCCCGGCGTCGAACCGGACGCGACGGCAACCGGCGCCGCGCTTGGCAGCGTGCTGGATTGTGGGGTGTCGGGGTGGAGGGAAAGGCTCATCCTGCCGAACCTAGCAAGAAGACCGGACCTTGTCTCTCGCGAGCGCGGGAAAGCCTGATGGGCAGTCGGGGGACCCGGGGCAAATAGAAAAGGGCGGCAGCGGATTGGCCGCTGCCGCCCTCTCGTTCGCTTATCTGCGGCCTCAGGTCGGGCGCAGCGCCTTGGAGCCGAGGTCGAGATCGTTGACCTGCTTGTTCCGCTCGGAATCGGCCGCCGCGCGATGGTCGGTCGCCAGCACCACGTAGACCGCCGGCAGCACGAACAACGTGAACAGCGTGCCGATCGACATTCCGGCGACGACCACCAGACCGATCGAGAAGCGGCTGGCGGCGCCCGCGCCGGTCGCGGTCAGGAGCGGGATCAGGCCCGTCACCATCGCGGCCGTGGTCATCAGGATCGGCCGCAGACGAATGCGGGCCGACATTTCGATGGCGGAGCGGCGATCGAGCCGCTCGTTGATCTGGAGCTCGTTGGCGAATTCCACCATCAGGATGCCGTGCTTGGTGATCAGGCCCACCAAGGTCAGCAGGCCGACCTGGGTGTAGATGTTCATGGTCGCCACGCCAAAGAACAGCGGGATCAGCGCGCCCACGATCGCCATCGGCACCGAGATCATGATGACCAGCGGATCGCGCAAGCTCTCGAACTGCGCCGCCAGCACCAGGAAGATGATGATCAGCGCGAAGCCGAAGGTGATCGCGAGCTGGTTGCCTTCCTGCACATATTGCCTGCTGTCAGCCAGATAAGCATGGCTGAAGCCTTGCGGCAGGTTTTTGGCCTCGCTCTCAAGGAAGTCGACCGCCGCACCGACCGTCACGCCGGGCATCGGCACCGCCGAGAAGGTGGCCGAATTGAGCTGATTGTAATGTGTCAGCGAATTCGGCTCGGTCTTGGTCTCGATCGACACCACCGTCGAGAGCGGAAGCTGCTGTCCGGTGTTGGTGGTCACATAGTAGCCGGCAAGAGATTCCGGCGAGAGCCGCAGGCCGCGCGGCACCTGCGGGATGACCTGATAGGAACGGCCCTCCAGGTTGAAGCGGTTGATGTAGTTGCCGCCGAGTAGCACCGCGAGCGAGCTGCCGAGGTTCTGCATGCTGACGCCGAGATCCTGCGCCTTCGTGCGGTTGATCGTCACCTTCACGTTCGGCTGGTTGTAGGCAAGATCGCTGTCGGAGACGATGAACATTCCGCTCTTGCGGGCGGCAGCCTTCAGCTTCTCCATCTGTTCGTAGACAGTCTGGAAACTGGCGGTGGAGTTGATCACCATCTGCACCGGGAGGCCGCCCGGGCCGCCCGGCAGCGGCGGCAGGTTGAACGCGAACGCCTGCACGCCCTCGATCTTGGAAAGCTCGGCCTGCACTAGCGACTTCAGCTGGATCGACGAGCGCTTGCGCTCCTCCCAGGGCTTGAGCAGCATGCCGGCGATACCGCCCTGCGGGCCGTTGATGCCGTTCAGCACGAAGCGCAGATCGGTCTCGGGGAATTTCTGGAATTCCTTGTCGAGCTTTTCGCCGTAGAAATCGACGTAGTCGATGTTGGCATATTTCGGCGCCTTGGTCACCGCGAACACGATGCCCTGGTCTTCCTCAGGCGCCAGCTCCTTCGACGTGTGCATGTAGAGGAAGCCGACGAGCCCGAGGATGGTCACCGCAAACAGGCCGGTGATGGCCTTGTAGTCGAGCGAGCGGTCGAGCCTGCGCCCGTACCACCGCGTCAGCGCGCCAAACACCTTGTTGACCGCCTTGGCGAAACGACCCTCTTCGGTGTTCTTCAGCAGCACCGAGCACATCATCGGCGATAGCGTCAGCGCGATCACGCCGGACACGATCACCGAGCCCGCAAGCGTGAAGGCGAATTCGCGGAACAGCGAGCCGGTCAGGCCGCCGAGGAAACCGATCGGCGCGTACACGGCTGCGAGCGTGATGGTCATCGAGACGACGGGACCCACGATTTCGCGCGCGCCTTCCAGCGACGCCTGGACCGGCGTTTTCCCTTCCTCCAGATGACGATGGATGTTTTCCACCACGACGATGGCGTCGTCGACCACGAGGCCGATCGCGAGCACCATCGCGAGCAGGGTCAGCAGGTTGAAGCTGAAGCCCAGCGCCAGCATCAGCGTGCAGACGCCGATCATCGACAGCGGGATGGTGACGACGGGGATGATCACCGAGCGGAACGACGCCAGGAACAGGAAGATCACCACGATCACGATAATCACGGCTTCACCCAGTGTCTTCTCGACCTCGTCAATCGAGGATTGGATGAACTTGGTCGAATCGTAGGCGACCTTCATCTTCATCGACGGTGGCAGATTGCGCTCCAGCTCGGGGAACAGCGCCCGCACGCCCTTGACCAGCGTCAGCGGGTTGCCCTGCGGCGTTGCCTGCACACCGATGAAGATGGCGTGCTCGCCGTTGAAGGCGACGCTCGCGTCCGTGCTCTGGGCCGCAAGTTCGACAGTGGCGATGTCCTCCATCCGCACGAAGCCGCCGTCCTTGGCCTTGACGATCATCTTCTTGAACTGGTTGACGTCGGTCAGGCCCGTATTCGTCGATACGTTCGAGACAATGAGATAGCCCTTGGTCTGCCCCGCCGCGGACTGGAAGTTGTTGGCGGTGATCGCGGTCGCGACATCCGCAGGCGACACGTTGCGGCCGGCCATCTTCAGGGGATCAAGCCACAGCCGCATCGCAAAGGTCTGGCCACCGAGAATGTCGGCGGAGGCCACGCCGTCGACGGTCGACAGCACCGGTTGCACAACGCGCGTCAGATAGTCTGAGATCGCCGAGCCCGACAGCTCTTCCGACGAGAATCCGAGATACATCACGGCCGTGGTCTGGCCCGTGGTCTTGGTGACGATCGGGTCGTTGGATTCCTTCGGGATCAAATATTTGACCGAGTTCGTCTTGGCCAGAACCTCGGTCAGCGCCTGGTTCGGATCGAAATTCAGCTTGATGTAGACCTGGATCGTCGAGGTGCCGAGCACCGAGGAGGAGGTGATGTAATCGACACCTTCGGCGGAAGCGACCGCCTGCTCGATCGGCGTGGTGATGAAGCCCTGGATCAGGTCCGCGGACGCGCCCGGATAGACGGTCGTGATGTTGATGACCGTGTTCGACAGCTTCGGATATTGCCGGATCGGCAGCGTCGTCGCCGCGCGCAGGCCGATCAGCAGGATCAGCAGGCTGACGACCACCGACAGGACCGGGCGTTTGATGAAAATGTCAGTAAAGCGCATCGCGGCGATCTCGATTTCTTTGACTTGCAAAGCGCATGACCCGGCCGTGCCGGATCATGCTGCAACGTGTACGATGTCAGTAGCGCGGCGGCTGCGCCGGGATCTGCGGAGCCGGGTCGGTCGAAATCGACACTGCCGCACCCGATTGCAGCTTGAGCTGGCCGACGGCGACGACCTTGTCGCCCGGCTTCACGCCCTTGACGATTTCGACGCGGCCTTCGACCCGGCTGCCGGTCTGCACGAAAGTGCGCACCGCGCTCAGGCTGGTCTTGCCGTCCGCTTCCTTCTTCTCGGTGATCACGAACACCGAGTCGCCGTAAAGCGTGTAGTCGACCGCCGTCTCCGGCACGGTGACCACGGCCGGCTTGTCCGGCAGCACCACCGTGGTGGTCACGAACATGCCGGGCTTCAGGATCTTCTCCGGATTGGAGACGGTCGCCTGCACGCGGATGTTACGGGTGTCGGCCGAGATCTGCGGCTCGATCGTGGTGATCTTGGCGTCGAAGGTGCGGCCCGGATAGGCGTCGACCTTCAGCCGGACCGGCTGACCGACCTTGAGGCTGCCCGAGTCCTTTTCCGTCACCGTGAAGTTGGCCCACAGCTCCGATAGATCCGTCAGCGAAACGATGGCCGTGCCGGCGGTCAGATACTGGCCGACCTCGACCTTGCGGACGCCGAGATCGCCGGCGAACGGCGCGCGGACCAGCTTCTGGGAGATCAACGCTTCGGTCTTGGCGATACCCGCCTGCGCCTGGTCGTACGCGGCCTGCGCGGTGTCGACGGTTGCCTGCGGCCCGAACTGTCGCGATGCCAATTGCTTGGCGCGGTCGAGCGACAGCTGCGCGACGGTGGACTGCGCCTTGTAATTGGCAAGGTCGCCCTGCTCCGGCGCGTCGAACATCTGCACCAGCGGCGTGCCGGCCTCGACATGCGTGCCTGGCGCGAACTTGATCTCGGTGACGCGGCCGTTGACGTCGGCGCTGACGTCGACCTGGTGCACGGCGGCGAGACCACCGACCGCGGTCAGCAGGTTCGGCACCACCTCGGACTTCGCCTCGGCGGCGCTGACCGCGACCGGGGGCGGCTTGTTGTTGGCGAAGAACTGCTTGATCATCTGGCCGCGGAAATAATTGAACCAGACGAGGCCACCGACGAGCACGGCCAGAAGCGTGCCGACGATGATGAACCAGAGCACCGGCCGGACCGGACGCTTGGGAGCCTTGTTGTCGATCGGTTCGCCCGAAATCTTGTGTTCGGTGACGATGTTCATGTCATGCACTCTCTGCAATCGCCGACTTGCCCGCACACGCGGCCTGATTGCGGCCCAAATGCGAGACAATTGCGGCGTCGTTAAGTCCGATACCCCTAAGGAGAAACTCACAGAGCTGCCGCTCGAGGTCGTTCGCCTTGCCGTAAGCGAGACACGGCGTGGCCGGCAGCCTGGTCAGTGCAGCCGTCATCACCGTGTGATGCGCAAACCAGAACAGGTTGAGCGGTTCGCCGTTGTATGGCCGCGCGTCCCCCGCGGCAACCGCACGCTTGAGCGAGGCAACGAAGGCCGCCCCGATCAGCGCCTCGATCTTGGCATATAGCAAACGCGCGAATTCGCCATCATCCAAATGACTCGTGGTCATCAGTCGCAGGCGCTGGGCTTCTTCCTGGTCGGGCCCGTCGGCGATGTGCATGAAATGCCCGACCATGCCGCGGATCACTTCGACCAACGTAGCGGTCGACGGCTCACGTTCGAGCAGCTCCATGAGCGCCGGGTCCGCCTCGCATTCGTCGCTGAGAATTTCGGCGTACAGCGCGGCTTTGGATGGGAAATGTTTGAACAGCAACGCTTCGGAAATGGCAGCGGCGGCCGCCACGCTCTTTGTCGTGGTGCCGGTATAGCCGTGTCGGGCAAAGCAACGCTTTGCGGCGCCGAGGATCAATTGACGCCTCAGGTCGCTCGTCATACGCAATGAGCTCATGCTAGTGAGTAAGCACTCACCGACGCAAAAGTCAAGCACTATGCTGCATCGCAACCTGGATGCGTTGTAATTCCAGTGGAAATTGACCTCGCCTACACGGTCCCCGTGCAGGACGGGAGCGCCAGAAGGCCCGTCTAGATTGGCTGGAAACCGAGGTCGCCGCGAATTCGGTTGAGGATGTAGGTCCCATCCCGGCTCGGCAAGATCCGCTCCAGACTGGCGCTGTCGATCTTCACATTGGCAAAGCGCGGCCCGGCCGTGACGTCGTGGACGGCTTTGGCGAAGGCTTCGACCTCGGCCATGGTCGTCACAGACCGACTGTCCCCGATGCCGCAGGCCTTGGCGACGCCGACGAGATCGGCGGCCGCGGCGGTATGGCTGGTCTGACCGCCGGTCTCGCCATAGGCCTCGTTGTCGAGCACTGCGATCGAGAGATTGGGCGGCTTTTGCAGGCCGATGGTGGCAAGGCTACCCATGCCCATCAGCATCTCGCCGTCGCCGGTGATGACCAGCACCGGCAACTTTGGCTGCGCCAGAGCGAGTCCCAGGCCGATCATCGCCGCCCCGCCCATGCCGCCCCAGAGGTAGAAATTCCGGGCGTGGTCGCCGGCCGCGCACATGTCGTTGGTGGAGGCCCCGAGGCCGCCGATCGCAACCACATTCTTGCGGTCCGCGAGAAGCGTGGACACCACCTGACGGCGGTCGAGGAGATTGGCCTTGCTCATTTGGTGAAAACCTTGGCGCCGATCAGGCGCTGCGACAGCAGAACGGCGGTGGGCGTGAGGGCGCTGTAGGCCTGCGCGGCCGCCGCCTCGAGCACGGCCGGCACCTCGGCTGCGGTCGAAGCCCGCAGCACCTTGACGCCCGAGAGCTCGAATATGCCCTGCGTGGTCGACCCCATCGGCACCTGCCACGGATTGAACTCGCCCCACTCGCCTCGCATGGTCACTAACGTGAGGAAGGGAAAGCGCAGGATCGGGATCAGCGACAGCATGTTGATGCAATTGCCGACCCCGCTCGACTGCATCAACAGCACACCGCGCTGGCCGCCGGTCCAGGCGCCGGCGAGAAGCGCCACGCCCTCCTCCTCCGTCGTCAGCGGAATGCCGCGCATCGTGGACGAGGCCAGCACGCGCTGGATCAACCTCGAATGACCGGCGTCGGGCACGTAGGGGACCTGCCGAACGTCGAAGCGTTGCAAGGTCGCGAAAATATCGTCGGGCCAATGAGTGCCGGACTCAGTGGCCGTGTCGGCAGCGTCAGAGCGGGCGTGCATTTTCCTGTCCGGTCGGCTTGCAAATCGCAGCTCGACTGTAGACGGTGAACCGAGCCGCTCAAAAGAGCGAATACAGCATATCGGACTCAACCGGCGAGTATGGCGGCATGAACGCAAGTGCGAATGAACTGGCGGCCAGTTTCGATCTGGAGCAGCTGACGCCGGAATTCTACGACAATCCCTACCCGACCTATCGTGCACTGCGGGAGAACGAGCCGGTCAAGCGCCTGCGCAACGGCACCGTGTTCCTGACCCGCTATGACGATCTCGTCACGACCTACAAGAACACAAGATCGTTCAGCTCGGACAAGAAGCGCGAGTTCGCGCCGAAATACGGCGACACCCCGCTCTACGAGCACCACACCACGAGCCTCGTCTTCAACGATCCGCCGGCACATACGCGCGTGCGGCGGCTGATCATGGGCGCGCTGTCGCCGCGCGCGATCGCGGGGATGGAACCTGATATCATCAAGCTGGTCGACGGCCTGCTCGACGCCATCGCCGTCAAGGGCACTTGCGAGCTGATCGAGGATTTCGCCGCCTCGATCCCCATCGAGGTGATCGGCAATTTGCTCGACGTGCCCCATGACGAGCGCGCGCCGCTGCGCGATTGGTCGCTGGCGATCCTGGGCGCCCTCGAACCGGTGGTGTCGCCTGAAGTCGCTGCCCGCGGCAACAAGGCGGTGACGGATTTCCTCGGCTACCTGCGAACGCTGGTCGCGCGCCGGCGCGAAAGGCCCGGCAATCCCGAACGCGACGTGCTGACGCGCCTGATCCAGGGCGAGGACAACGGCGAGCGGCTGACCGAGAAGGAGCTGCTGCACAACTGCATCTTCCTGCTCAATGCCGGCCACGAGACCACCACCAATTTGATCGGCAACGGCCTCGTGGCGCTCGACCGCAATCCGGATCAGAAGCGGCGGCTGATCGACAATCCCGGGCTGATCAAGACTGCGGTCGAAGAGATGCTGCGCTACGAGAGCTCGAACCAGCTCGGCAACCGCATGACCACGGAGCGCGTCGAGCTCGGCGGAATCATGCTCGATGCCGGCACGTCGATCACGCTGTGCATCGGCGCGGCCAACCGCGATCCGGCGCAGTTTCCGGACCCAGAGAGATTCGACATCGCGCGCACGCCGAACCGGCATCTCGCCTTCGGCACCGGCGCGCATCAATGCGCCGGCATGGCGCTGGCGCGGCTGGAAGGCGCCATCGCGGTCTCACGCTTCTTGGCGCGCTTCCCGAACTATGCCGTGAGCGGACAGCCGGTCAGGGGCGGACGGGTGCGCTTCCGCGGGTTTTTGAGCGTGCCTTGCGCGATCGGCTGAGGCCTCAAACAAAAAAACGCGAAAACAACCCCATGCACAGTAGAAGGTTACCGCCGCGCGATGCGCCGGTGATCCCGCGCAACCATTTGACATCTCAGGCCATCGGCGCCGCCGCGCGCAACAAATTCCGGAAGGCCTAAACCACCGTCTTGTGCCGCGCGATGCAGGTTTGCAGCACCTCGTCCATCGGTTTGCTCCACCAGTCGTTGGAGAAGATTTCGATCTCCGAATAGCCGGCAAAGCCCTGTGCTTCGACCGCTTCACGCACCGATTTGATGTCGATCACGCCATCGCCCATCATCCCGCGGTCGTTGAGAATGTCCCTGGTCGGCACCAGCCAGTCGCAGACATGGAAGGCGAGCAGGCGATCACGGCCGGCGCGCGCGATCTGCCCCATCAGCTCCGGATCCCACCAGATGTGATAGACGTCGAGCGCGACGCCCAGCAGGCCGCTGCGACCGGGATCAAGCCGGTCGCAGATGTCGAGCGCCTGCTTCGTCGTATTGACGCAGGCGCGGTCCGCCGCATAGGCCGGATGCAGCGGCTCGATCGCCAGCGGCAGCTTTGCCTGTCTGGCGTAATCGAGCATATCCGCGAGCGCTTCCTCGACCTGCGTCCGCGCGCCGGCGATGTCCTTCGACGCCTCGCTGCCCGGCCGCGAATATTGCGGCAGGCCGCCGACGACGAGCACGATGCAGGGGGCCCCCAGCGCCTTGGCTTCATCGACGCAGCGCCGGTTGTCGTCGCGCACCTCGCCCCGCCGCGATGCGTCCGACGTGAACATGCCGCCACGGCAATAGCCCGACAGGTCGAGACCGGCATCGCGCACCGCACGCGCGGCGCGATCGAGGCCGACGGAAGCGACCTGGTCACGCCAGGGGTCGATGGCGCGGATGCCGTGCCTGGCACAGGCGTCGATGATTTCGACGAGGTCACCCTGCTTGCGGATTGTCGCCGTGTTGAGCGAGAGCCAGCGATGGTCGGACGAAAAATCACGCATCAGGATTCGATTCCGTGCGTTGAGAGCACCGCCTTCATCCGCCGCGTCGCCAACTCCGGATCGGCGAGCAGCCCGGCCTTGTCGGCCAGCCGGAACAGCTCGGCCAGATGCAGCATCGAGCGCGTGCTCTCCTGCCCGCCGACCATGGTGAAGTGGTCCTGGTGACCATTGAGGTATGCCATGAACACCACGCCGGTCTTGTAGAACCGCGTCGGCGCCTTGAAGATGTGCCGCGACAGCGGCACCGTCGGCCCCAGCACGTCGTGGAAGCCCGCCTCATCACCAGCAGCCAGCCGCGACAAGGCGTAGGACGCCGCCGGCGCGATCGCATCGAAGATCCCGAGCAGCGCGTGCGAAAAGCCCTGTTCGTCGCCGGCAATCAGCTCCGCATAATTAAAATCGTCGCCGGTGTACATCTTGATGCGCTTGTCGAGACGACGGCGCATGTCGATCTCGCGCTGCTTGTCGAGCAGCGAAACCTTGACACCGTCGACCTTGGCGGCGTTGCCGTTGATGATGGCGACCGCAATATCCATTGCCTTGTCGAGATCGTTGGTGCCCCAATATCCCGTCAGCGCCGGATCGAACATGTCGCCAAGCCAGTGGATGATCACAGGCTCGCGAACCTGCGACAGCACGCGATCGTAAACCTTGGCGTAGTCGTCGGCGTTACGGCCAAGTTTCGCCAGCGCGCGCGATGCCATCAGGATGATGCGGCCGCCGACCTTCTCGACCGCCGAGATCTGCTCCTCATAGGCGCGGATCACGTCGTCGAGACTCTTGGCGTCCTCGACCGCGAGATGGTCCGTGCCCGCTCCGGAAAACACCAGCGCGTTGCGCCGCTTCGCGGCAGACACCGAGCGCGTGATCAGCTCCAGCGAGGTCGGCCAATCCAGCCCCATGCCGCGCTGCGCGGTATCCATGGCTTCGGCCACGCCAAGACCGAGATCCCAGACGTGCTCGCGGAAGGCGATGGTCTTGTCCCAGTCGACGGCAGCGGAGAGCCACGGGTCGTTGTCGGCGAAGGGATCGGTCACGGTATGGACGGCGGAGAACGCAATGCGGTTCAGCGGTCCCTCGAGCTTTGCGGGAAACGTTCGCGAGGCCGCGAGCCGGTAGGTCTCGATCGAGCGATCGGCCTTCGGCAGCTTGAGCGACAACGACGACATCGGCTGGACGGGCTTGGGCTGGACGGGCTTGTTCATGATTTCAGACCTCTCCCCGTCATTGCGAGGAGCGAAGCGACGAAGCAATCCAGACTCTCGCCGCGGAGGCACTCTGGATTGCTTCGCTTCGCTCGCAATGACGGCTCAATAACATCGACACTTGTCCAATAGACCTCAGACCTTGATCGGGGCGACGTCGATCCAGCGCCGCTCTTTCCAGCTCTTCAGCGCGCATTCGGCGAGTTGCACGCCCTTGACGCCTTCGAGCAGCGTGAACTTGTAGGGCGCATCCTCGTAGACGTGGCGGATGAACATCTCCCACTGCTCCTTGAAGCCGTTGTCGTAGGTGACGTTGTCAGGCAGCTTCTGCCAGTCGCCATAGAAGTCGTGGAGCCGCTTCTCGTCGGGATTCCACACCGGCCGGGGCGTTGCCTGCCGCGCCTGGATCATGCAGTCGGAAAGGCCGGCGACGGCCGAGCCGAGCGTGCCGTCCACCTGGAAGGTGACGAGATCGTCGCGATAGACGCGCGTCACCCAGGACATGTTGATGTGGGCGATGGCGCCGCCCTTGAGCTGGAACGTGGCATAGGCGGAGTCGTCGGCGGTCGCCTTGTACTTCTTGCCCTGCTCGTCGAAACGCTCGGGAATGTCGGTGTTGCCGATGCAGCTCACGCTCTCGACTTCGCCGAAGAGATTGTCGAGCACGTAGCGCCAGTGGCAAACCATGTCGAGGATGATGCCGCCGCCGTCCTCGTCGCGGTAGTTCCAGGACGGCCGCTGCGCCTCCTGCCAGCCGCCTTCGAACACCCAATAACCGAACTCGCCGCGCACCGAGAGGATGCGGCCGAAGAAGCCGGAGTCGCGCAGGAAGGCAATCTTCTTCAGGCCGGGCAGGAACAGCTTGTCCTGCACCGTGCCGTGCTTGACGCCCTTGGCGTTGGCGAGCTTGACGACCTCGAGCGCCGCCTCGAAATTGGTCGCGATCGGCTTCTCGCAATAGACGTGCTTGCCGGCATTGATGGCCTGGGTCAGAAGGCCCGGCCGCGCCTGTGTGGTCGCGGCATCGAAGAACATGGTGTCGTTCTTGTCGGCGAGGGCCGCATCGAGATCGGTGGTCCAGCGCGTGATGTTGTAGCGCTTGGCAAGGGCCTCGACCTTCTCGGCGCTGCGGCCGACCAGGATCGGATCTGGCATGACGCGGTCGCCGTTCTTCAAGCGGACGCCGCCCTGCTCGCGGATCGCGACGATCGAGCGGATCAGATGCTGGTTGAGCCCCATGCGGCCGGTGACGCCGTTCATGATGAGGCCGAGGCGTTGGGTGGTCATGCCGGTTTCTCCCAGAGTGATTTTGGCTGTTCGAGCGGGCGTAGCGCCGACCAGTCCGGATGAACCGACGTTGCAAAGCCCGCTTGGTTGAGCGACCCCGTCAGGAGATCGCCTTGGTGAATCGAGAGACGGATGCCCTGCCCGGCATCGGCGTAGAGATCCGGGTGGGCGGCGGCGAAGGCCTGGGCTTCAGCGGCGGGCGTGTCACCGAAGCCGTCCACGTAGTGATGGCCGTTGCGCTCCGCGTGGGTGATGCCGATGAACGCGCCGAGCGCAAGGTCCTGCTGCACGGCAAGACCCGCCTGGCAGGTGAGGTCCTCGCCGGTCACGAAAAATCTTTCGCCGGCCGCGCTCCATTTCGCTGCGCGCGTCGCGTTGACGATGGACTTGTAAGGCCCTTTGCAGGATTTCGACGAGATGCCGCGATAGCCAAGCGCCCGTGCCGCAGGAAACGCGTCGTAGGAATCGTCGGCTTCGTCGATGATGAAGCCGCGCGCAGCGAGCGGGCCGAGCGGCGACTGCCTCGTGACATCGCGCGGCATCGGCTGCTCGACATAGAGCAGCCTGGATGAAATCGATCGCAGGGCGGGATCATGGTCGAGCCGGTCGATCAGTGCCTGCAACGCCGCGAGATCGGCATATTGCTCGTTGGCATCGAGCGTCACCTTGTAGTCACGGTCCAGCGCATCGAGCTCCTTGCCAATGCGCGCCAGCCGCGCTGCATCGGCGACGGGGTCCCCCGACAGCTTCAGCTTGAAATATCTTGCACCGGAGTTCTCGCGGGCATCCGCAACCCCGCCCTCACCTTCAATGGAATCGTCGAGGCCGACGGTATGCCTGATGGCAACACGCGACAGCGGCTTCCGGCCGGATAGAAACCTCGTGAGATCCCCTTCACTCAGGTCGGGCGAAAGCCGCGCATCGATGCCGGCGATGTTGCCGGCCATGCCATCGAAAAAATTGGTCTCGGCAGCGCGGAGCAGCGCATCGAGGATCGCTTTGTCGATTTCGGCGGGGCCGTAAGCCGCCGCAAGCGCCGGAATGTTCTTTTTGGCACAAGTTGCGACCTGGGCACCGATGCAAGAGGCATGCAGATCGAATGCCGTCAGAAATCCGGTTCGCGCAAGATAAAGCCCCCGCGCGATTTCCAGGGAACGGCGCAAGTCATCGACGGTCTGCGCCGGCGACAGCTCCGGCCGCTTGTCGAACCATTTTGGCACCAGCAGCTCGGCACTGGCACCGACCGCGCTTCCCCTGCCCTCCACCTCGATCTCGACCCGCACGAACAGCTGCGGCGTCGCGTTGATGGTGATCGCGCCGAAGCGGAACGGCCGCGCGAACTGCACGGGACGTTCGAAGAAGGTAATGTCTCGCAGCTTCAGGCGCGGGGACATGGTGCTACTTGGCTTCCGAGACGCGGCTCAGGCGGCAGTGCACCTCTCCCGCCTGCGGGAGAGGTCGGCACGAAGTGCCGGGTGAGGGCTTTCTCCTCTGGGGGGTTCTCGCGCGTGGAGACACCCTCTCCCCAGCCCTCCCCCGCAGGCGGGGGAGGGAGCGCACCGTGCTTGCGGTCACGATCAAGGGACATCCCATCCGTCCTAATCCAATGCCCCTTGCGAGAAAAAGTGCTTGCGGATGCGCTGCACCAGCTCCGTGAAAACAGGATCAGCCATCACGTCCAGCGAACGGGGCCGCGGCAGCGGCACGTCGTAGATCGCGGCGATCGCGCCGGGCCGCTCGGTCATGACCAGCACGCGGTCGGCGAGGAACACGGCCTCAGGGATCGAATGCGTGATCAGCAGGACCGTCTTCCGGGTTTCGCGCTGGATCCGCATCAACTCGACATTCATGCGCTCGCGCGTCAGCGCATCAAGCGCGCCGAACGGCTCGTCCATCAACATGATCCTGGGATCATGCACCAGGGCACGGCAGATCGAGGCGCGCTGCTGCATGCCGCCGGAGAGCTGCCACGGCAGCTTCTTCTCGAAGCCTTCGAGCCCGACCAGCTTCAACAGCGCCTTGGCGCGGTCGAGATATGTCTGGCGCGGCAGCCGCTTCATGTCGATCGGCAGCATCACGTTGGACAGGATGTTGCGCCATGGCAGCAGCAGCGCGTTCTGGAACACGATGCCGACATTGCCGTGCGGCGCCGTCACCTTCTCGCCCTCGACCAGGATTTCGCCCGTCGTCGGCGGCAGCAGTCCCGAGATCAGCTTGAGCAGCGTGGACTTGCCGCAGCCGGATGGGCCGACCACGACGAAGAACTCGCCGTCGTTGATATGGAAGTCGAGCGGCCGCAACGACGGCACATCGCCGTCGCGCGTCCGGTAGGTCTTCGACACACCTGACAGTTTGATGCCCGATGCATCGCCGGCAGCCCGGTCGCTCACCAGCCTCAGATGCGCGGCCGGTTGCGTTTCGATTGGTTGGGTCGCAGCGTTCATCGCAGCTCTCTCGGACCGTCGTCCCGGCGAAAGCCGGGACCCATACGCCGTGCCGGCGCGTTTGAGCTCACGGGTGGGGACCTTTCGCAACAAGTGTGGCCGGTGGTTATGGGTCCCGGCTTTCGCCGGGACGACAGCCGAACTTTATGACTCACGAGCCGCTCTTCGGCAGATAGTCGTTGGTGTAGAACGCCTTCGGGTTCTCCTTGGCCTTGGCATCGAGCCCACCATATTCGACCATCAGATTGACCGTATCAGTCATGTTCTGGTCGGTGACCTGGAATGGCCGCTTGCTCTTGGTCTCCGCGGTCCGGTACAGCGGAATGGTCAGCTCAAAACCCTGCGTCAGCGTATCGATCTTGCCGCCCTTGGGGTTGGCATCGAGGATCGACTGCGCAGCGGCCTTCGGCTCCTTCTCGGCGGCTTCGACCGCCTTGGTCGTCGCCGACATGAAGCGGCGGACGAGGTCGGCATTGGCTTTCACATAATCAGTGTTGGCGATGATGCCCGAGGAAACCATGTTGATGCCGTAGTCGGCGAACTTGATGGGATAGACGTCCTTGCCCGTGGCGTCCTTGATCTTCATCGACTGGTCCATGACGTAGCCGAGCAGGAGATCAGCCTGGCCATTGATGACGGCGTTGAGCTTGGTCTGGCCATCGCCCGCCACCGTCTGGAAGTCGCTTTCCTTGAGGCCGGTCTTCTTCAGGAACAGCGGCCAGATCTGGGTCATGGAATCGGCCGGCGTGATCGCCACCGTCTTGCCCTTGATATCCTCGGGCTTCCTGATGTTCTTGTCGACGAAACCCATGGCGGACATCGGGCTGGTCTGGAGCAGCACGCCGGTCGCAACCACCGGCGCGCCCTTGATCGCTGCGCGCATCATGGTGGGCACGTCGACATAGCCGAAATCGGCGGTCTTGGCGGCGACGGCCTGCGTGGTCGCGGCCGAGCCGCGGCCTTCCTGGATCTCGAGGTCGATGCCTTCGGCGGCGTAGATGCCCTTGGCCTTGCCGTAATAGAACGGCGCGTGCTCGCCATAGACGTACCAGTTGAGCATCAGCACGACCTTGTCGGCTGCTTGCGCCGGCATGGCCGCGAACACCATCAGCGCCGCCGAGACAGCTCCTATCCACCGCTTCATCGTCACTCTCCCTTGTCGTTGTTTGCGTCGGCCTTTGGCGGCCGTTCGTTGCTTTGGTTGTTGTTAAGAGGCGAAAATCACGTCCTCGCGCTGGCTGACATGCCAGGGAATGACCAGCTTCTCGATCCGGTCCACGATCCAGAACAGGATGACGCCGAGCAGCGCGAGGATCACAAGCGCCGCGAACATCGTCGGCAGGTCGAAGGTTCCGATCGAGCGTTGCATCACATAGCCGATGCCGGAGTTTGAGCCGACGAACTCGCCGACGACGGCGCCGACCACGGCGAGCGTCACTGACACTTTGAGGCCGGAGAAGATCGCGGGCAGCGCATGCGGCAGGTTCACCGCGCAAAACACCTGGAAGCGGCTGCCCTGCATGGCGCGGGCGAGATCGACCATATCTGGATCGACCGATTTGAAGCCCTGCACGGCGGAGACCACCACCGGAAAGAAGCCGAGCAGGAACGCCGAGATCACTTTCGGAATGATGCCGAAGCCGAACCACACCACGAACAGCGGCGCGATCGCGATCTTCGGCACGGATTGCGAGAACACCAGCAGCGGATAGACGTAGCTCTCCACCGTCTTGGAGCCCGCGATCAGCATCGCGATGGGGATACCGAACAGCGCCGAAAGCGCGAAGCCGCAGACGGTCGCATAAGTCGTCGGCCAGGACTGGCGCAGCAGTTCCGGCCAATCGGTGCGCAGCACCGCAATGACATCGCCCGGCGACGGGATCTGGTAGGCGGGAATCTTGAACAGCCGGATCGCGAGATCCCAGGCCACGACGATGAACACCAGGAACAAAAACGGCCGGATCCAGGCCGCGTTCAGCATCTTGGACACCGCACTCTG
Source organism: Bradyrhizobium sp. MV1.5 (assembly GCF_055807615.1). Taxonomy (NCBI): domain Bacteria; kingdom Pseudomonadati; phylum Pseudomonadota; class Alphaproteobacteria; order Hyphomicrobiales; family Nitrobacteraceae; genus Bradyrhizobium; species Bradyrhizobium sp. MV1.5. Next base: position 20,327 of record NZ_JBVVPL010000068.1, read on the forward strand.
CGGCTTCAGCTCAGCCACGTCTCACTCCCGGTCGTCTTGTTCGTTGCGGAGAAATTAACCCGTTGGGTAAATACTGTCCAGCGGTTTTCCTGCGACGTTTTGGGCGGGGGTTCGGGGGGGTTTGGGGGGGGGGATCGCGGGCGAAACGTGCCGTCCCTCCAAACATTCGGTGTCGTCCTGGCGAAGGCCAGGCCCCATAACCACAGGGTGAAGT
>NZ_JBVVPL010000069.1:0-20306 GCF_055807615.1 Bradyrhizobium sp. MV1.5
GCGACTACGCGGGACCAGCAGTACCTGACGGTTCCCGACGCTCATCCGAAGAACCTCAGGTGCTCTCGCCGAGATGCTGTAGCTGGGTATTGATTTAACCGTGGGCAGCTGCCGAAAACGGGTATGGATGGGCGTGGCGCGCCCCCTTCAATTCAACGCACCCCATCGTTTCGTGCGGGCGATCGTGCCCGCACGGGCTGAGACGGCACGGGCAAAATATTCGCAGGTGCCACTGCAGCCTTAGAGTGATGGCTATCAAGCTGCGCAGGCCACTGGCGGCGAGAGATGGAGCTGCGTTTCGCCGCCGGCCGCAGGATTGAACTCCGAACTCCCCCGGAGCATCGATCAGCAACAGTTTTTGATATCACTTGCGCGGGCAATCAATTTTGACTGCCTTCGTACGCCAACTCTGCAGTAGCTTTCGACCTTCACTCGCGATGCGCTGTTTGGTCAATGAGCCAATCGTGGCGGTGAGCGACCGTCGCGGCAGAAAAAATACATCTTTTGACGAAGCGGATTGGTAGTTATTAGCAGCAACATCGCTCGTAGCGGGCTCTGAAATGCTCGAAAGCGCGCTTGTCCAGCCGCGCGGGGCGTTTACGACGAGCGTGGTCTCTCGCACGCCGTCGGAAAGGGCAAGGTAGGTGTGCGTCATTAAGTCCGCAATCCGCGTCGTTGCCGGAAAGGACGCCCAGACAGCAGTTCTAACGCTTCGGCTTCAGATCGCCATAGCCTCGTGCCGGCGGAGCGTCGGAGGCCTTCTCGTTGGGCAAGATAATTCAAGCGAACCGTGCCAGTTCGCATGATGCGGCCGTGGTGCTGCGGTCAACATGCTCCATTCGGTCCTAACGCTCGAGCATATAGTCGGTTCGGCGACGGAGGGCGGTCGCCAGAGGCGGCAGCACTATTCGGATACAACACGCGAATTCGTTGGGAAGAATGACTTCCAAGTTTGCGCGTCGCGCGCTTGCGTTGACGGTATAAAAGCCGCGGTACGCATGTCTCGCTTGATCAAGTCATTGAAACCACGCGGCCGAATTTGCCAGGCAAATATAAGAGGCTTTGCCTCGCCGCGGCATCGGTCTCAAGAGCACTTGGCGAACTGCTTGTGTAGCCGGCTATCAAACGGCATAGACAGTCGGCAGTCGCGGGGGCTTAGCACACAAGCAGGATCGTTTCCGAAGTTGCGCAAGGTGAGCGGGTACAGAAAGAGGCCGGAGATCCCCGACGCTCGGCAGCAGCGGCCTTAGGAACGAAATCGAAAAGATGACCCGAGACTCCGCAGTAATTCCGCCCTTATCCGCCAATGTTTGCAGTCTTTAGGCATCATTGGCGCCCTACATGTTCGTTGTTTGAGGCTTGCCGCGGCCTCCTTGAGACAGCAGGAGGTTGGTAAAATGCTTCGCCACTCTGAAATCAAAGTGTTTGTCGCCGACCTCGAATGGTTCTGCGGAGGAGGAGCGACGCGCGACAGAGGCAGTACGGTCGTTGATTAGCGGGGGTGTCGCCAATCAGACAGCAGAATTCGAACGAGGCGGCGCTAAGGCTGCCTGCGTCGCGGATGACGGCGTGCCCCACAACCGTTTCCGGCGATCTCCGGCGGGCGGTCGCAGGGTGGAAGTCAGACGCGACAGAACGAAGTAGACGCGGATAATTTTGGGATGGACTATCATGAAACTGGGCGTGGCGATTGCGGAAATTCTCAAGCGCGAAGGCATCGAAATTCTATGCGGCTATCCCGTCAATCACCTGATCGAGTATGCCGCAAAAGCTGACATTCGCCCTGTCATGGTGCGGCAGGAGCGCGTGGGCATTCACATGGCGGACGCGATCTCTCGTGTGACCTCAGGTCACAAGATCGGCGCTTTCTGCATGCAGCACGGCCCCGGCGCAGAGAACGCGATGGGGGGCGTCGCGCAATGTTTCGGCGAGTCGGTCCCCGTGCTAGTGCTGCCGATGGGTTATCCTCGTCGGATCGCCAACCTCGAGCCAAATTTCAACTCCAGCCAGGCGATGCGGCCTTTCTCGAAATCGTCTGAGCCGATCACGCTCGCCGCGGAAGTCACCAATATCTTCCGTCGCGCCTTCACCAAACTGAAGAACGGTCGCGGCGGACCGGTCGTCGTCGAAATCCCCGCGGACATGTGGAATGAGGAGGTGCCGGAACCGCTGAACTACACGCCGGTGCTGCGCACCCGCTATGGCGCTGATCCCGCGCACATCAAACAAGCGGCGGCGCTTCTCATCGGTGCCAAACGGCCGGTGATCTATGCCGGCCAAGGCGTGCATTATGCCCAAGCCTGGCCGCAACTAAAACGGCTTGCCGAGCGGCTTGCGATACCCGTAACCACGAGTCTGGCTGGCAAATCTGCCTTTCCTGAAACGCATCCGCTCTCGCTCGGTTCCGGCGGGGTCGCGTTGCCGCGCGCCGTGTCAAAATTCTTGGCCGATGCGGACGTCATCTTCGGTGTCGGCTGCTCCTTCACCGAGACTGATTTCGGGATCGCCATGCCCAAAGGCAAGACCATCATCCACTCGACGCTCGATCCCAACCATCTCAACAAGGACGTCGAAGCGAAAGTTGGCCTCGTTGGCGATGCCGGCCTCGTCCTCGATGCGTTGTTGGAGGAGGTCGGCAAGAGCGTCACAGCCGATCGCGACGCGCGAGGGGTGACCGAGGAAGTTGCTGCATCGCACAAGGAGTGGCTCGCAAGCTGGATGCCGAAGCTCACGAGCAGTGACGCGCCGCTCAGCCCGTACCGGGTGCTATGGGATCTTCAGCACACGGTCGACGTCAAGAACACCATCATCACTCACGATGCGGGCAGCCCACGTGACCAACTCACGCCGTTCTGGAAATCAGTGGAGCCGCTGTCCTATCTCGGGTGGGGTAAGACGACGCAACTCGGCTACGGCTTGGGGCTTGCAATGGGCGCGAAGCTCGCGAGCCCGGACAAGCTCTGCATCAATGTCTGGGGCGATGCGGCCATCGGATTTACCGGGATGGACTTCGAAACGGCCGTGCGCGAAAGAATTCCAATTCTATCGATCCTGCTCAACAACTTCTCCATGGCATGCGAGCTAAAGATCATGTCGGTCTCCACCGAAAAGTATCGCTCGACCGATATCTCCGGCGATTATGCCGCAATGGCGCGCGCCTTTGGTGGCTATGGCGAGCGCATCACGAGGCCTGAAGATATCGTGCCCGCGATCAAGCGCGGCATCGAGAAGACGCGGGCCGGCATTCCGGTGCTGCTCGAATTCATCACCTGTAAGGAGAACGAGATAGCACGCCCCGGGACATGAGGCCCGACCTTCTCGCCTTACCCCTGGGGACGCGAGCTCTGCAGGACGCGCGTGATCCCCAGCCCTCGACGAAACTTTATTCCAAACGCGATAGGAGAGCGAAGGCCGGTGTGAAAGGCCGGCCGATCGCGCCGTTGATGCTGAGTCGTCAGGAGCGACGTGTGCGTCCCACTGCGCTCCCTCGCTGTCCGAGCGATCCAGTCACCTGCGGATGCATCGGCAAGCACAGTGGCTGCCGACTCGGCTGCGACGGTCTGCTTGATGAAGCCGCCCTGGTTGCTCTCGCACCATCAAGCAAATTAGGTTGCTGTCGCGGTCGAGCAGACGCCGCGTATGATGCCGACCAATGCGACGTGTTCATCGACTCTATGGATGCGGACGCTGGCTTTTAATGCCACGATTCGCCCGAGTGTGAGGGCTCTCGGCTTACAGCCGCACCATAGCCAGACAATCAAGTTGTCGGGCGATCCGCGTTTGTCGAGAAGGTGCGATATCGTAGGCCTCTACTTATCTCCACAGCAACTCGCTCTTGTAGTCGGCATTGATGGGAAAAGCCAACTCGATCGCGAGTAACCGATCTTTGCGATGATGGCTGATGTTTCGGTATGTCGCGCGTGCAGCAATGTGTAGCATAGTGCGATCTCGGTCTTCACGCGGCCGATGTCGTCTCGTTGTTATTCGTCATCGGCGAATGCGACAAGTGCTACCAGGCAGATCTTGCAGTTTTATAGAAAACATCGATGCTGAAGTTGCTGAAAAACGCGATGTTCACATTGTCAACGATAACTGCGCCACAAGTCCCAGGTCCGGTTTCGCCTTGGCGCCTACCCGTCTAAAAATCACCCTATCAAGCTGCCTTGCCGGGCTATGCTCAAGTTACCGCGGCGGCCGGCGTGCGTTTCCGATCGAATTCTTCGAATGATGCGCGGGGCGCGCCAGATTTAGGCGCAGACTGGCTGGAAAATGCATGAAAACATTAGCAGCAGCCTATTAGAACGCAAGAGTTCCGGCTCTGCTGACGATCGCTACCTTGCTAGGCAAAGCTGCGAATACACCGACATTTTCGAGGGAATCGAATGCCTCAAGGCTACAGAGACGCTAAATCGTACCGCTCGATGCTCTTTGTTCCAGGGCATAGGCACGATTGGATGCTGAAGGCGCCCAAGTATGGTGCGGATGCCTTGCTCTTCGATCTCGAGGATTCCGTTCCCGTTGCGGAAAAGCCTGCTGCCCGAAGCGCAGTGAAGGATGTCATTAGCGAATTTAGCAATGAGGCATTCGGCCGTTTCGTGAGAATCAATGGCTGGCGAACGGGCTGTCTGCTCAACGACCTCAACGCGATTGTCGTTGGTGGCCTCGATGGGGTTATGCTCTCAAAAACTGAAGGTCCAGAAGACGTCGCCGCGTTGGACGCGGTGCTTGGTGAGTTAGAACGATCGCGTGGTTTGCCAGTCGGGAACATAGAAATTTGCCCCTACACGGAATGTGCGAGTTCTATATACAACTTTTATCAAGTCTGCATGGCCTCGTCGCGCATCAGGCGGGCTGGCGGGACCGGTGGTCCGGTACCAGCCGGAGACAGCGCGCGCTCCCTCGGTCTGAACTACGAAGAGGAAGCGAGCGAGGCCCTTTTCTTCGGAGCCTATTCTGCCTTGCAAGCACGTGCTGCCGGAATTGTGCACGTTGAGGGCGCCATGACGACCAAGCTTGATGACCTCGAATTGGTGCGGCGCATCAGCGAAAAGTCGAAACGTTTGGGTGCGTCCTGGGCTTCAGCGATCCACCCGAGCCACATCCCAATCATCAACGAGGTTTACTCGCCATCTCTGGCTGAAATCGACGATGCGCGTGAGCTCGTGCTCGCGCTGGCCGAAGGGATTGCTAAGGGCGAGGCTGCGGTGCGCTACAAGTCAGGGTTGGTTGATTATGCGCACATTCGGAGCGCGATGGACTTGCTGAAAAAGGCGCAGGCGGCCGGGATGGATGTTGGCGCTTTGCCGGACTTCGAGGTCCCGGCTTATTGAGCGCCATCACCAGATCACGGTGACCTCGTTTCGAGTGGGCCAGCGGAGACCGTCTGGCGACGTCCTACTAAGAAGATTCAAGCGGAATATGGGAGGCCATTATGTCGGGTGCGCTTGAGGGCATAGTCGTACTTGATCTCACGGCGTACATCGCGGGGCCCTATGGCTCCGCCCTACTGGGGGATGTGGGAGCCGAGATCATCAAGATTGAGGCTCCTGGCGGTGACACGCTCCGGCAATACCCATCCAGCTTGAAGGAGGAATCGAGGGCGTTTCTGGGGGTGAATAGAAACAAGCGCTCCATTGTTCTCAATCTGAAGCACGATGAGGGCCGAGCTGCTTTCTATCGACTTGTCGAGCAGGCCGATGTGGTCATCCACAACTTCCGTCCGTCGGTCCCCCGGTCGCTTGGCATCGACTATGAAACATTGATAAGCCGTCGTCCCGATCTCATCTATTGCTCAGTGACGGGTTACGGAGAAAGCGGTCCTCTCCGGGATCATCCCGGCTACGACACGATGCTGCAGTGCTTCACCGGCCTGGCGGTTATGCAGGGGGGCGGCGCCGAACAACCGAAAATCTTAAACGGCTCGATCGTGGATTATTACGCGGCCTCCATGGTCGCTTTTGGCGTCTCGTCAGCACTCGTGCATCGGCTCCGCACGGGGGAGGGACAGCACGTCAAGGTCTCTCTATTGCGCTCCGCCATGGCATTGGCGGCTGGCCGCTTCATATGGGCTGCAAGCGAACCGCGCGACGCGAATCGTGATTGGGGCGCGAGTTACGCGAGAATATATTCAACCAGGGAAGGCTATCTTTATTTGCAAGCCCCCTCTCAGGCGTTTTGGAAGCACCTTTGTGAAGCTCTTGGATTTCCAGAGCTGGCGCAAGATCCGCGGTACGATTCCTTGAAGAAACGTGAGGGCCGTTCGGGCGAGATCATACCTATCATTGAAAACGCACTGAAGCAGCACACAGCCCGGGAATGGGAACAGTTGATGTATGGCAAGGTGCCTTGCATTGCAGTCCGAAAGATCGAGGAGATGTTTGATCATCCCCAAATCTTGGCGGAGGGGCTCGTCGTCGAGCACGAACATCCACGCGTCGGCAAATACCTAAGCCTGAGCAGGGCAGTTGAGATGGGGACCGGGGGCGGCTCAAGTGGCCGCGCGCCAATGTTAGGCGAGCACACAGACGAAGTGCTTGCGCGTTTCGGCTTTCGGAAGGACGACATAGCTGAGCTACGTGCTAGCGGGGCTGCCAGCTGACCGATCTCGCCTAGCCAAAGAGGGCTCGGGCGACATTCACGCGCAATCGCGGCTGCTTTCGATTACAAGAAAGACCGCGCATGGAAGCCGATGCAAGAAATCGAACCCTCGTGGAATTACCGTGACTATGATTAACGAAGCGCACGTGCCTACGGCAACCCCATTCCGTCCCCGTCGTGATTCAAAAACAGAGGAACTGGGGCTATGAATACGGAAGAATTCGGCGCGCACGTTGAGCCCATCATCGAGCCTGACCTGGCGATTTGCGATACACACTTCCACCTCTGGGATTTCGCCCCCAACCTACCCTGGCCATATTCGGAAGCGCCGAACCCTTATATGCTTCCGGAGTTGCTTGCTGACCTTTCCTGCGGTCATAACGTCAAGAGCCTGATATACGCCGAATGCGGTGCCTTTTACCGCGCCGGCGGACCAGACCTAATGAGGCCTGTCGGTGAAGTGGAGTTCGCTAGCGGCGTGGCGGCGATAGCCGCTAGCGGCCGCTACGGAAACGTACGCATCTGCGAGGGCATAGTTGGACGCGCCGATCTCGGGGCGGGTGCCGCGGTCGCAGACGTATTAGAGTCTCAGATGCAGGCGGGCAATGGTCGTTTTAAAGGAGTTCGCTGCGCAGGCGCGTTTGATGCGAGCCCGGATCTTGCCGTGTTGCGAACTAATCCTAAGGCCTCAGGCCTGTATGACACGCCCAACTTCCGCGAAGGTTTCCGCAAGCTTGTAGAGCTCGGGCTCTCCTTCGATGCATGGCAGTATCACACCCAGATCGGCGATGTGGTCCGCTTGGCCGATGCCTTTCCTAATGCCCGAATCGTGCTCGATCATTGCGGTGGACCCCTTGCAATCGGTCCGTATGCAAATAAGCAGGATGAAGTATTCGCCGCTTGGCGGCCGGCGATCGAGGAATTGGCGAAGCGACAAAATGTGTACGTCAAACTCGGTGGCCTTGGATATTTCGGCATGGACGCGTTTGGATTCTGGGGGCGCAAGCCGAAGCCCTGCTCCAAGGAAGTTGCTGCTGCTTGGCGGCCATATATCGAGACATGCATTGAAGCATTCGGTGCGGAGAGATCAATGTTCGAGAGTAATTATCCGATCGACGCACCGTGCGTCGATTACGCGACCGTGTGGAATGCCTTCAAGCTGATTACTGCCGGAGCCAGCGCGGACGAGAAGGCGTCATTGTTCGAGGAAGCTGCGCGCAGGTTCTATCGGCTGGGCTGACCTAGGGTAGACGTTAACATCGAACATGCAACTGAAAACGGGGTCGCATTCGCATCCCCACTCGGCCTCCAAGGGGGTGGCAGAGCGGCACAAACTGGCGGAAGGCCTGTCCAACCCATACGCTGCTCGCTCGATGCGTCCACCCCGAGCCCGACGGGCGGGTGGCGATTACCGAATTGATTCAGTGAACCTCATCTTTCCAGCGAGGATACGGTAGGGCCAATCCGCGGCGTGACTTTCCACTACGCCGCGGAAGTATCTCGACGCCAAACTCGCCGAGCACTTCACTCTGTCGATCACGCGCGCGGACTTCAATACCGAGTTCGCGCAACTCACCGTGGCTGAGGGACGACGCCCAACGCAAAGGGGTGATGGCCGATTGAACAAGCCGTCTACAAGGGCGGCCCTGTCGAGCGACGTTGGGTTGCCGTTTTCGAACTTTACTGTGCGGCCGGAGATTGCTTAGTCAAAATCCGAGAACATTCTTGACAAGTTTATGATGCAAGCCTCGCCCGAGGCGCTCTTTTTGGGCGGCCGGAGGCACCTGAACGTTCTCCGAGGAGGGGCAACGTCGTTCCATAACATGCCGAAAAATGGAGCCTTAGTCTGATATCGTCTCGCTTCGAGATCAAGTGACCGCATCCTCAGCGCCCGGTCCGATACAACTGCTGTTCATTGCTCGACATCAAGAACTGTGGGCCGAGATCACTGATCTTGTTCGCGCCGATTTGGGCCATGCCAATGTCGATCTCACGACGGAAGATCGCCAATGCTTTTGCCGCGCCGGCTACTCCGCCGGCAGTCACCCCGTATAACGTCGGCCGGCCCTGGAAGACGAACTTGGCGCCCATGCAGAGGGCGATCAAGGCATGGAGGCCACGTCGAATACCACCGTCCAGCATCACGGTCATCCTGTCACCCACCGCTTGGCAGATCGTAGGCAGCACCTCGAGTGGCGATGGCGCATTGTCGAGTTGTCGCGCGCCGTGGTTAGAAACCATCACGCCGTCAACACCAAGCGAATGCGCCCGCACAGCATCATCGGGATGCATGATTCCCTTGAGCACGAGATTGCCTTTCCACAGCTCGCGATAGCGCTCGACATGTTTCCAGGTCATCGGCGCGCTGAATTGGCTCGCGAGGAGATCGGCCACCGCTTTGGCGCTGGCGTTTGGACCGGCGTACCGTGTCCAATTGCCGAAATAAGGTGTGCCGTATTGTAACCACTCCATCATCCAGGCCGGATGGCGCAACGCTTCGAACTTTGACTTCCAAGTCGGCCTTTGCCAGCCATTTCGGATATTGCGTTCGCGGTTGGAATTTCCCGGTACGTCAACGGTGAACACCAGGGTTTCTAAACCGGCATCGCTCGCCCTCTTGATCATGTCCTCCGAAATCGACGGGTCGTTAGCCGAGTAGAGCTGATACCAGCCATGGTCGGGTGAGAGCTTGCCGAGATCTTCGATTGAGCTCGAGCTGGCGCCCGACATGATGAAAGGCACGTTCGCATCGCGTGCCGCCTGAGCCAGCATCAGATCGGCACTGCGGCGAAACAAGTCCGCCAAGCCGGTAGGCGCGATGCCAATTGGGCTCGAATAGGTACGGTCGAACAGGGTAGTCGACTGATCGCGCAAACTGACATCGACCAAGTAACGCGGCACGATGCGCATCTGACGGAAAGCCTGTTCATTTGTAATTAGACCGAGCTCATCGTCGGCGCCGCCTTCGATATAGTCATAGCAGATCTTGGGTAGCCGCTTCTTCGCCACCTTGCGTAGATCGTCGATGTTCACCACGCTTTTCATGTTTCCCCAGGGTTCCTTGTTGTACCCCCTCTATGCTATCCACTTTTCAATGTGGCTTTGCGCAAGAAGGCCGGGACTTACACCGACATGCGGCAGTAGAATGGCTTTCCACGCCGCATTTCGACCTTCCTGGCCCGCAGAAAGCGGCGCGGAGACGCAGCTAACCGCGGCGGCGCGTCCCCCCCTGATCTCCCGAATCCTTTTCTGCCGGACGCGCCGAATCCGTTATCGGAACGGGTATGCTTCCTCCGCCTCTGGTTCTACTGTCTGGCTCGGCTCTTTGGGTTGCTCGGCCTGCTGCGGGGTGCTCCAGTTCGCCTCTCCTGCGATGGAATGCCCATGGCTACCACGCTGAGCGGGCGAGCTGGACGCAGCTGCCTCAAATTTGCAGAACTTTCTCAAAGGTAAGCACTAGAGAGATCCAGCATATTCGTTAACGACTGATCACGGCGGGGTCCACCACCAACCGACTTCACGAGTGGCAGGATGTCTTGGCGCAGACAAGATGTGTCGGCGTTGATTTAATTCGCACTGCTAAAGGACATTTCTTGAAGTTTAAAGCTACCGTCTTGTCCGCGGCCGAGCCCGAGGAGGAGCCGCCTGGGTACGCTTGAGATCGTGTGGATTGCGGGTCATCCCCTGCACTAGCTGATGTATTCGGCTGATCGGTGCGCTCGGTAACGGGCTATCGAGTTCGCCATCCAATTGGCGGAGGCAGCCGTGCGAGCACTTTGCCCGCTTTAGGATCCGCGACATCCTCATGAGCCAGCGCATGCTGGCTTCACATCTACTCATCAATGCTGCTGCCGTCGTTATCGTAGCTTCGATGGGCGGCATGCAGGCGCCACAATGGGGCATGTCGTATCTAGATTTCGCTAAGTCACTCGTTGCGCTCGTGCCGATGGCGAAGACCGCGCGCCTTGGTCCCAGCCCATCAATCACGCAGAACGCTTGGCGCTCGCGAACGCGGGCGACTGCCGACGCCGGAAGCGCGATGGGAAGCGTGGGCGGCGCAGCAGATTCCGTGCAGTGAACTGCTGCGCCTTCCGTTTCGATAGCGTTCATCTGGTGGCATCTCAAGCGGAGCCGCTGGCGGCCGCGCATCCTGATGACGCGATCGGCCGTTTTCTGGGCTTGGACCAGTCCGCCCCCTAGCTGCAAGCCTCCCGATTATGCGGTAGGGAGTGACCGTAGATCCGCTTCCCGAGCGAAGGAACCTTGGGGTAGCGTTTTTGTATGTGCAGCATGTGTGCATTGCCGAGCTATTGCGCTGCTTGCTCGTGGCAATCGGCGACGCCGTATCTTAGCGATTGAGCCCTCCATCCGCTTGCGCACCTTTCTCCAATACCCTGCTTAGTGAAGGCTCGCGAGTCATCGCCGAACATTTGACTTCGATCCCATGAACACGTCCTTAGTAGCTCTCAAATGCCCCGTGCTTGCGAGGCGGTTCTTTTTTTGACGCAGCCCGGCCGCCCCATCATTGATGCAAGAAGGAGCGTAAGCGATGCTCCTCACACGGTGGGGTGAACAAAACTCGCCGTTTCGGCAGGCGCTGCGCGCCGGCCTGGCAATAACAATTACTTGGCCGTCGGTTTGGACCCGTAGCCGAGCACAGCCTTGATTTCTAGGTATTCGTGGAACCCGTACTCACCGACTTCGCGGCCGTTGCCGCTAAGCTTATACCCGCCGAACGGCGCAGTCGCATCGCCGCCCCCGTTGATCGAGACCTGCCCTGCACGCAGCTGCGAGGCCACGACGCGGATCGTTTTCGTGTCGGAACCCGATATATAGGCCGCCAGACCATATTCGGTGTCATTTGCAATTTCTACCGCCTGGTCAATATTCTCGTAGCTGAGGATTGACAGCACCGGACCGAAAATCTCTTCCCTCGCGATGGTCATGTGGTTCTTCACGTTGGCGAACACGGTGGGCTTTACATAAAAACCCTTGCCGGTACCGACCGGACGTCCAACGCCGCCAGTGACGAGGGTGGCGCCCTCGTCAACGCCAACCTGAATTAAGCGCTGGATCTTCTCCCACTGGCTCCGATTAACCACCGGCCCAATGCTGACGCCATCGTTTGGATCGCCGACGGTAGTGACTTCTGCTACCCGCTTGGCGATCGCGGCTGCCTCTTCCATTCTCGTTGTCGGCACCAGCATGCGAGTCGGTGCATTGCAGGATTGACCGGAGTTGCTCATGACCGAGCGAACGCCATGGCTGACAGCGGTTTCGAAGTCGGCGTCCTCAAGGATGATGTTCGGGCTCTTGCCGCCCAGCTCTTGGGTCACGCGCTTGATCGTGGCGGCAGCGGCACGGGCCACCTCAATCCCGGCACGGGTCGAGCCCGTAAATGACACCATGTCAATGCCGGGATGACTTGCTATCGCAGCTCCAACCTCAGGCCCCAGGCCGTTGATCATGTTGAAAACGCCGGCGGGTACGCCCGCCGCGTCCATGACTTCGGCCCAAATGTAGGCGCTGAATGGTGCTTGTTCGGAAGGTTTTACAACCATGGTGCAACCGGTTGCGAGCGCCGGCACCACCTTGCAGACGAGTTGGGAAATCGGCCAGTTCCAGGGAGTGATCATACCACAGACGCCGATCGGCTCCTTGACGATGCGCGTCGTGCCACGGTCTTCCTCAAACTTGAACGTCTTCAAATCCTCGATGCCGGCGTTGAGGTAAAGGATGCCAGAGGGCACGTGCGCCTCATCGGCAAGACTTGCGGGCGAGCCCATCTCCTCGGTGACGGCTTTTCCGAAGTGACCCAAACGTTTCCGGAACTCAGCCAGGACGCGCTGCAAGAGTTCGATGCGCTCTTCTCGGCTTGTCCGCGAAAAGGTAACGAATGCCCTCTTCGCTGCCGTCACCGCCCGATTGACGTCAACGATAGAGCCGGCCGAGATATAGCCGCACACTTCTTCGCTAGCCGGATTGATAACGCTAATCTGCTTGGGAGTCTCGGGGGGCACCCAATGGCCGTCGATGTAGAACTTCAGGTATTTGCGCATTGGTTGTTCCTCAATCCTGGCTGCACCACAGTTCTCTAGCGTGGTCTGGCGCGCCGCACATTTTGGATGACACTCAAGATATGGCCTGCCGGGTGAGATATGCCTCGGCGGGCAATAGCCTTTCCCTCCACTCGTGTACTGCCTCGTTCGTGCATCCGCCCACGCCACTCGCATAAAGAAGGTTCAAAGTCCAAGGGCCGCGAAAAAGGGTTGCTGAAGGAAGAAATTCTGCAACCAGGAACTTATTGTTCTCGAAATTAGGCGCATGTCGCCTGCTGACCTTATGCAGCTTCGTAGAACCTGAAAGCAGGCCTCATTTCGCTGTGAACGCATGCTATGCTGGAACATAAATCAGCTGGGCCATGCGAGCGAGCTCGGACATAACTTGCGCGACCAGCTTTGCTGGCCTAACGGCGATCTATTCGATTCGACCTCATTGACGTCCTAAGCAGATCCTTGTCATGTGTATCGCGACATGGCGGCGCTCCAAATGATCTCAAACGGTTTCGCCAAGCCGGGTGCTTGTGGGGACGCTAAGGGGGCCTCTTAGCAACGAATCTCAATTCCTATTTACCTGCCTTAGTGAGCTCATCCGTGAGGAGCGGATTGTCGACGCGATCGAAGATTTGTATGGCGCCAACTTGTTGGTCTGGTACACGGATCTTTTTATCAAGGAGCCAAGCGACCCTGCTATCATGTCTTGGCATCAGGATTCGACCTACTGGGGTCTTTCCCAGCCTGATGTAGTTACGGCTTGGGTGGCGCTTACAGAAAGCAATAGGGCTAATGGAGAGCTGGAAGTCGTCCCTGGTACGCACCTTAAGGATCAGCTTCCGCAGCGTGACACTTTCGCGAAGGAGAAGTGCTCTGCGAGGGCAGGAGATCGCCGTCGACGTTGATCCGGTCTCGTCTGTGATGCTTGAATTGGAGCCGGGTGAGATGTCGCTGGATCACGTCCGATTAGTTCGCGGCTCCGCTCCGAACCGATCTAAGACTCAGCTTCGGATCGGGTTTGCCATTCGCTACATTCCAACCTACGTTCGTCAGCTGGATCGCGAGCACGCGCTCGGCGCTTGTCCATGGAGTTGATACCGTCCGCTCGTTTAAGCATGAACCGATTCCGACGCGCGACATGGATCCTGAGTGCGTGTCGTTCCACAAGAAGTGGGGGTATAGCTCTGAGAGGTGCGTGGCGCCGCGGCGGCTGACACGGGTGGGCTGCCGCGCCATCTTCAGAGTTGATAAGCAGGGTAGGAGGCGACACGAGCTTGCGCCGCAAGGAAGTGTGCATGCCCCAGCCCCGTAGGAAGCCATGGCTCGCCCGCGCGTGGGGGGCTCCGTCACACTGCTTAAGGCTGTGAGGAGATGAACGCCCGCTGGACATCGAAGATTTACAGAAAAGGTAGAAAAAACTATGCTCGGAATTGGGAGCAAGCTGCCATCGTTCGAAGTGGTCGGCGTGAAGCCAGGATTTCAGCTACAGGAAGAAAACGGACAGAGCGCATTCGAAACTCTCAACGAGAAGAGTTTTCCGGGCAAGTGGAAGGTCATCTTTTTTATCCCAAGGATTTCACTTTCGTCTGCCCGACCGAAATCTCCGAATTCGCTCGCCTGTCGAAGGATTTCGAGGACCGCGAAGCCGTAGTACTCGGCGGTTCCACAGATAACGAGTTCTGCAAGCTCACTTGGCGGCGCGATCACAAGGACCTCCACAAGCTGCCGATCTAGCAGTTCGCGGACGTAAGGGGATCATTGGTCTACGGCTCGGGGGTGCGGTCGCCGGTTGGGAGCGCTTACCGGTACACCTTCATCGTGGATCCGATAACACGATCCAGCACCTGTATGCGACAAACCTCAATGTTGGCCGCTCGCCGAGGGACACGCTGCGCGTGCTTGATGCACTACAGACGGACGAACTCTGCGCGTGCAATCGCAAGCTTGGCGCCGGAACGCTGAAGGTGGCGTGATGGATCATGTCAATTGATGAGCTCAAAAATGTGATTCCTGATTTCGCTCGGGACGTTAGGCTTCATCCATGATGTCTGATGAACAACTTGGGGCTCAGACCCGATACGGTCTATTCCTTGTCTGCGCGGTTGCGACCCGAAATCCGCATTGATGTCGGCATTCGCGAGGCTCCCCGGCGAGAAGCTAACTCCGGCAGCGGCCGCGGCCGCGGCCGCCAAGGCGGCGGCGTCCATCAGGGCGATGAACAACATCTATTATCGCTTCGTGCACCTTGCATCGAACATGCGGCACGATGCCGCCGAGGCTACGCATGAACGCAATCGGCAACTCGGGCGTTGACACGACCGACTTCGAATTGTGGTCGCTCGCGATCTCCGCCATCAACGGCTGCGGTACGTGCATCGACGCACATGAGAAGGTGCTGCAAGATGCAGGCATTGCGGCTGGCACCATCCAGATTGCGGTGCGTTCGCCGCGATTATTCAATCTGTGGCAGTTGCGATCGAGGCCGGCCAGCGCACGCCCAGGTGGCAGCCGAATAAATCTAATGCCGTGATGCGCGCGCCGATCTGACTAAGCTCTGATCAGATCAGTGCTTGCAGGCAATGCTAGCCTGCCAAGGATGGATTGCTCCTTGGCGCTTGAGCTTGATGCTATCTTTCCGCATCTTCCTTGATCATATCTGCTCCCTTTTCGGCCACCATCAGGGTCGGCGCGTAGGTATTGCCAGAAGGCACAGTCGGCATGATGGAGGCATCAATGACACGCAATCCAACAAGGCCGTGCACACGCAGACGGTTGTCAACCACCGCCATAGGATCATTGCCCATTTTGCAGGTGCCAACAAAATGATGGAGTCCCCCTCCGGCATGGCGGGCATAGTCGAGCCATTCTTCGTAGCTCTGTACTCCGTTGCCGGGACAGATCTCGAATGCGATCCATTTGGCGATGGCAGGATTGTGCATAATCTCGCGCGCGATCTGCAAGCCGGCCACCGTGGAGTCACAGTCCGTTTTCGAAGTCAGGTAATTCGGCTGAATCGCTGGCTCGCTGCCGGATATTGCAGACTTAATATGGATTGAACCGCGCGAATCTGGCCGGCACTGGTTGATCGCGACGCTCATGCCGGGTTCATCCTCGAGACGGCCCGGCCGCACCGGATCCCTAGTCCCAGGCGCCATATGGAACTGAACGTCGGGCGTCGGCAGTCCAGACAGCGTGCGCACGAAGCCAGCTACTAGCGCCGTGGGTCGAGTAAGCAGGCCAGTTCCACTAACATAGTATCGTATGATCTCGCGCATAAGCCGCAAACCCCGGGCCTGTTCGTTAAACGTGACCTGTTGGTTGATGCGATAGCCTAAGTTCACATAATAGTGGTTTCCGTAATTCTCCCCAACCCCTTTCAACTCATGGCAGACTTCGATCCCGAGCTTTTTGATGACTTCCGGCTGGCCGATGCCAGAAAGCTCTAGCACACCGGGCGACTGAATAGCGCCGCAGGCTATGATCACCTCACCTTTGCACCGCGCCTCGCGAGTTTCGCCGTGCATTCTATAGGTGACGCCGATCGCACGCTTTCCCTCGATCAGAATACGGGTGACAAGCGCGTCGGTCTCGATTCGCAAGTTGGGCCGGCTGCGAGCCGGCTCTAGGAAGGCGCGAGCCGCCGACCAACGCTGTCCTCTCTTGGTCGTCGCCTGAAAGTAACCGAAGCCTTCCTGCCGCCCACTGTTGTAATCATCATTTCGCGGGAATCCGCTGACCTCGGCGGCTTCGATAAGCGCATCGCCAAGCACATGGTGCTCGCTAGTGTCATGTACATTAAGGCATCCGCCTTTGCCCCGCGATTGGTCGCCCTGGCCCTCGTAGTGTTCCGATTTCTTAAAATACGGCAGTATGTCTTCATAAGACCAACCCCGATTGCCCAACTGGCTCCACGTGTCGTAATCGAGCGGTTGGCCCCGCACATACAGCATGCCGTTGATCAAACTTGAGCCCCCCAGCCCGCGGCCGCTGGTACACGGGAGGCGCTGGCCGTTCGTCTTGCCGTCGATCTGGAAATTCCAACTGAATGTATTGCGGAGTTGGTGCTTGGTATAGCCTGCGGGAATATCGATCCATATCGATCGGTCGCGTGGCCCGGCTTCAAGGAGTAGCACCTTGACCCGCGCATCTTCGGTAAGACGATTGGCGAGTACACAGCCGGCCGAGCCGCCTCCGACGATGATGTAATCCCAGTCGAACATGATTCACATCCCGTTGTTTGAATTTTATATTTTGGATTTTCTCTTCGGCCAATGCTGCGGATTGGGGATCGCTGCGCCCCCGTCAATTCTTCACCATCAGCTCTACATCTTCACTTCGATCAACCTAGGGCCGGGCTCGCGCATTGCTTCTTCGAGGGCACTATTGAACTCATCCGCCGTCGTGATCGCACGACCGGGAACGCCCATACTCTTGGCGAGCGCGACAAAGTCGATCGTCGGTCGGTCGAGCTGGAGCATGTCCTGGGCGCGCTTACCAGGTTCGCCTGCACCAACCTTGTCGAACTCACCGCGTAAAATTTGATAGCTCCTATTCGCGAAGATGACGGTCACGACGTCTAGTCCCTCACGCGCCTGCGTCCACAGTGATTGGATCGTATACATTGCGCTGCCGTCACCAACTAAAGAGATGACCTTGCGGTCCGGGCACGCCACGGCTGCGCCGGTTGCAGCTGGCATTGAAAAGCCGATCGCGCCGCCCATGTCCTGCAACCAATCGTGCGGTGCCGCAGCTCTCGTCGGATGAACTAAGTCACGTCCAGCAGTGAGGGATTCGTCCACCAGAATGGCGTTTTCTGGGATCGCGCGCGCAATCGCTTGCGAAATCGAGATATGCGTCAACGGCCCTCTTGGCTTGATGAGTTCGGCGTACTTTTGCGGTCGCACATCTTGAGGTGTCGCGTGAAGCTCATGTGCCAAGGCCTGCAGAGCTACCACCGAGTCCTCGCCTGCTGAGGTCATACGGTGAACCTCGCACCCGGCAGGCTTGACCACGCTCGGCTTGTTTGGATAGGCAAAGAAAGCAACGGGCTCGTCGGCCTCGACCAGCACGATATGCTTGAAATCTTTCAGGGCCAAAACCGCCCGGTCGACGACATAAGGAATTCCGTCAATTGCGAAGCGGGCCCTCCCACGCGCTATGCGCGAATTCTGGGTTGGGTTCATCAGCCTGCAGCCGGTCTTGCCCGAAATTTGCGCCGCCAGCGCCAACCCGCGCTCGGTCAGCGCAGTGCCGGCAATCAAGAGTAGCGTCTGTGCTCCGCCGCGCAGCACTTTTGCCGCATGGTCCACCGCTCGGGAAGAGTAGTTCGAAATCTGCAATTTCGTCGGTACCGCAGCGACTCCCTCGGCCTCTTTCCATGCAGTATCGGCAGGCAAAATAAGCGTCGCGATCTGCGGCGGAGAAGCCTTAGCGGCAGCGATGGCTGCAGCGCCATCTCGGGCCACCGACTTGGCATCCGATGAAGTACGCACCCACGCCGACATCGGCGCTGCGAGACCTTCAATATCCGTGGTCAGCGGCGCGTTGTAGCCGATATGATAGCCGGCATGTTGACCGACGATGTTTACGATGCCGGAGCGCGCCTTTTTGGCATTGTGAAGATTGGCAAGTCCATTCGCGAGGCCAGGGCCGAGATGCAGCAGTGTCGAAGCCGGCACGCCCCTCATTCGGAAATAACCATCTGCGGCACCTGTTACGACCCCCTCAAATAGGCCGAGCACACATCGCATGCCTTCGACTCGGTCTAGGGCTGCAACGAAATGCATCTCCGAAGTACCGGGATTGGCAAAACACACATTCACGCCCCCTCCAACCAGCGTTCTGACAAGACTTTCCGCACCGTTCATTGCTTCCACCCAGCGGCCTCATACGTGACCAACTTTTCGATGATCTTTTCGCACTCTTCGACGCGCGAGCAGACATCTCCTGCTCCATTATATCATGGGCAGTCAATGCATTCGTTCGAGATCGATTTTTGCCCTCTTGACGCCGAAACTCTGCGCGCAGAGCAGCACAGGCGCATAATTGTTCGCGACGTCGAGCAGATGCGATCTCTCACTGGGGGAAGAAATAACGGCCTAACTTGATCGCGAAAATGGCCGGGTCAGATTGCGCGGAGCGTGGCAGGATGCCAGTGCGTGCTGTGCGACTGGAACATGTGCCGCTTCGCTCTGATTAGACTAGACTGCCAAGTCGACGGAGGTGTGCTATGCCATTGGATGGAGCAACTGGGCTACAATCTTTTGTATCGCTGGTTCGTGGGACTGTGGCGGGCGACCCGGTCTTGGACCCGACCACCTTCACCAAGAACCGGGAGCGGCTGCAGAACGGCGATGTGTTCACGAAGTTCATGATCAGGCTTCTGAACCATTCTCAGGTCAAACCTCTATTATCGGACGAGCATTTTTCGGTGCACGGAACGCTGATCGGAGCCTGGGCTTCGCGGAAGACGTTTTGCCCCAAGCACGGCCGTGGCGACGATGATGACGGCCCCAATTTCCACGGCCAAAAGCGCAAGAACGACACTCATGCGAGTACCAGCGCCCCGGACAGCAGGCTTTATCGCGAGGCGGCCTGACGGGAGGCCAAGCTTTGCTATATGGGCCACGCCACCATGGAGAACCGGCACGGGCTGGCGGTGGCCGGCAGCGTCACGTATGCGAATGGTACCGCCGAACGGCGGGCTTCGAGACCATGCTGAAGGCGAGACGCAAAGCCGCAGGCCGTCGCCGCATCACCATCGGTGAGGACAGGCGTACGGTACAGCCGATCACGTCGCCAATCTTCGCGCCATCGGCGTGACGCCACATGTGGCGCAGAACCAGGCTGTCACCAAAACCGGTAAGATCCGCAACAGCGCCATCGACGAACGAACCACGCGGCATCCGGGGTACGGCATGTCGCAATCACGCCGGGCCATGGTCGAGTGTATCTTCGGGTGGCGCAAGCAGCACGGCACCATGCGAAAGACCAAACATAGTCGCATCGCTCGGGTCGCCGCCGACTTCCTGCTCAATCTGATCGCCTACAACCTGATCCGCATTCCCAAACTGCTTGCCGCTTAGCTACCCCCGCGTCAGGCTACCTCCAACCCCGCCGAGAAAATTACGTCCAACCCGCATCGCCTCAACAATGACCGGCGAGAGTAAAAAATCGCATTTCCACTGTTTTCAGCGGACTGCTAGTAGGCTCCGAGAGCCAGGAGCGGACTGCCAGCAAGAAAAGAGGAGCGCTGTTGGATAGATATTGGCGGGCGGTCAAGTCTTGGGCTTACGATGACCAATCCAGGAGAGCTGCGCTTCGCTCTCGGTGATTACAGCATGTTTGTTGATCTCTCGCGCGACAACGAACAGAATTCAGCACTGATTGCCTCGGCTGGTCTTGTCAGAAGTTATCCTGACGCAAGCACGGCAGGCTTGGCAACTGCGCAATCAGCGACCAATCGCGTGCTCCTTCACATGGCGGTGCAAATGACTGGTGTCGTGGGGCGAGATGACGAAGAGTTAGTGAAAAGCTCTTCCAGATGACGGGCCCCTGAGCGGCCCATGCGTCGAAACGCGCTAACACAAACGATCGAATTCGCTCGTTCGGCGCAGGATTTCGTCGATGCGCCCCTGTCAGATTGATGAAAATCGG
>NZ_JBVVPL010000070.1:0-19923 GCF_055807615.1 Bradyrhizobium sp. MV1.5
CGGCGTCTGTGGGCCTCGAAGCTCGCTGCGCGGATTCGAAATACGCACCGGCCTGTTCGCATCAAGAAGTCCTGGCGGGAGAGCCTGACGCCCGAAGGTACCAACGGCCAGTGGTGCACCTAGGCCGGCCGGCGCGGCTCCCGGAGGCAGAAGCGCCTGCAACCACCACGGCATCTCCGCCGGGGATGAAGTCAATGTGCCGGATACTTCTCTCGCGCCCCCTTCGCGAACACCCGGCCCCAGAACCGCAGGCGGTTGATATGCGTACGTCGGAGCTTGAGGCAAACCGCTACGAGAAACTCCGCTTGCCGGCGGGAATTGTCCCCCAACCGGAATTGCCGAGCCACCGGTTGGCCTGATGAGACCTCCACCGACTCTCGGCGCAGTGGGAGTAATTGCGCTTGCTACCTCGAAGGCAGCGCGCGGCAGATACTCGCGCGCTCGATTGTACCTGTCCGCTTCTTCCTCTGTAGTGGGAGCCGGACCGGTAACAACGCGGGAGGCGTCGACCAAACCTCGGATAGTTTCGGGCGCATTCATCCATGCCTTGACCTGGGCAAAGAGCCCGAACGGAGTTGGATGGTCCCATACATCTTGAAATCGCTCCGAAATTGAACGGTGCGGGCGTTCAGGTTGATCGACATACGACATCGAACTTTCCTCACAGGATTTTGTCAATTAGCTTTGGATCGCAGTCAGTTTGATCGTTCGGATCAGTGTCCTCGGTCGAGCGAAGCTGTATGCGCGCATGCATCACGCTGTGGGACAAAGACATGGATGTTGGTCTGGCTACGGACGGCAATTCAAAGGAGAAGCACTAGAGATTTGATGGCAAGGCGCCCTCACCCCACCACCGCCCACAAAAACACCCGCCCCGCCGTCGCGGTGTTCGCATGCGCGATCGTGAACGCGCCATTCGCCACCGCGCTCACATACATCGTCCCGTTGCCCACCTCCGCCGCCGCATTCGCCGACGTCGGCACCAGGATCGGCACCGAACCCGCCGCGCAATTCGCTGTGGTTACGGTCGTGCTCGACGCTCCCGTCGCCAGCGTCACGCTTCCGACCGCATTCGATCGTCCCGCCGCGAGCTGCTGGATCGCAAGAACGATCTTCTTCAGATCGGTCTCGGTGATTCCGGGGACGTAAGCCGTCATAGGGTGCCGTTGGGTGTGAGGTCGGGAACGATGCCGGCGCAGAAGGACCACGAGGTCGCGGCGGGTATGCGCACTTTGAAGCGGGAATAGCGGGTGTCGCGTCGAACGTCGCAGCGGCCGGTGCGAGCATTGACCAGAACTTCAGCCCCCGGCATCGCTGCCGCGGATGGCGTGTCGCGCCAGGACACCGAGCCGAACAGCGTCGACGCGTCGGTCACGGGACGAAAGCCGCGGATGGTGATACGGTTTTCGTCAGTGCCTTGCTCGGGGCTCTCCAGCGTCGCCTCGAGACTGGGGCCGCGAAAGAAGCCGAGCACGTGGGCATTGGAGAATTGCGCGATCTCCGGCTGCACCGCGGTCGCGTAGGCGTCGAGGCTCAGCGTCAGTGCATCGAGAGACGACGAGATGCTGTCGAGGTTTTCCAGCGTCAGTCCAGTCTGCGAGATCCCGAGCAGATACTCGCCCGTCACCGACACCGGAAAGAAGCGATCGAGCAGGAAGTCATAACCAAGCAGCTTGTCGAAAGCGCCGACCGTGCCAGATACCGATTTGTAGGCCCAGTAAACACGTGTCGCACGCGGGTCGGCCGCTCCCATGAAGAGCTGGAGGTTGCCCTTGTCGAGATCGGCGAGAAAACTGCGATCGACCTTCTCGCGCCCGATCTGCTGCGGCACGCCGCCCGGCTCGATCTTGTGAAAGCCCTGGCCGGCGTAGAAGAAGATGCGCTCACCGGCACGAATGATCGAGTAGGGAGCGTAGAGTCCCTTGTCCTGGGTAATGCGATCGATCTGAAAGATGATCGGCGAGCCCGGCACATAGGACATGCGGCGGATCGCCTGGTCCTGAAAGATGACGCCGGATTCGCCGCCGGCCACACCGCGGACAATGCCGCCGTCCGGGAAGTCCTGGAAGTCCGACGATTTGATGCCGCTGGTCCAACTATCTGAGGCGTTGAAATTGTTCAGCCCGGACCACTGGATCCGGTACGGTGTCGACAGCAGGCCCGACAGCACCAGGAAGCGCCCGACCACGCTGATATAGGCGGCCTGCGGCGGCGTACCCAGCGCATCGGCAAACGCCGTTGACGATGAAAGATCGAAGATCTGGAGCACCGCATTGGCGTGCGTCGCAAAGACGAAATTCCCGGTCTGGGCGAACTGCCATTGCGCGGTTCCGGAAAGCGCCGAATAAGACGCCCCGCCCTTCGAGACGTCGATCCAGGTGAAGTCGATGTTGTTGAGCCGGTACAGCTTGGTGCTCGTGCCGGCGAAAGTGATGACCGTGCCGTCCGACTTGAGCGCGTAGAATGCGCCGCGGCACGGCGACGGCAGCGCCGACGTGTAAGCCGAGAAGGATGGAAACGGCCCGTAGCCGTCGCCGCGTGGAATCACGTTGAGCAGGTTGCGCGTGGCCTGCCCTTCGTAGTCGCTGACGTCGGGGCGGTATTCGCCATAGGAAAGAAGGGGCATGGTTCTGTCACCCGGTTTATTCAGTCGTCCAGGACTCAGGTTGAATAATCGCCGGCGTCCACGGACTGGATGGCTCGGCTTCCGCGGCCCAAGCCGCGGCGGCATGATCGTTCGGCGTCCAGGTTTCGGCTTCGGCGACGGTACCGGTCCACTCGTCGAAATCGTATGGCCGCGGAAACCACGCTTCGAAATCCCTGGCGAAAGTCGAGGGATATCCGCCGACGAGATAGGCTCCCGCGCCGAGGGCTGCGGAGGTCGCCATCGACGTTGCGTTGCCTGTGACCAGGGAAGCGCCGGTCAGCGAGGGCATCCGCATAGCGGTTGTGACGGGCAGCCCGTTCACCACGTAACCGGCCGCACTTGCCGCAAGCGCTCGCCTGAACAGGGCTGCGCTTCCAGTCGTAGCGTAGCTGCCTGCCGCAGCAGACAGCCGCTGGCTGAAGATCGCCGCATTTCCGGAGATCCCACACAGGCCAGCGCTGCTGCCTTCCCTTGCCTGAAAGGCCGCGCTGTTTCCTGCAACCGCGTAGCTGCGCGCGACTGTGAGCAGGACCGTGTTGGTCAGCCCAAGCGTCGGCAACTGCCCGAGCGCATGGCGCCCGACAGCATCAAACCCGAGAAGCGACATCGATCAGACCGGAATGCCGATCGCGGAGGCGATGGCGTGCGCACGGTCGTTCCCCAGCGCGGAGGCCATGCCGGCCCAGCCTTGCCTGAATCGATCGGAGCCGACCGAAATCGGGGCTTCGCCCTGCCCAAGCAACGCCGCCCACAACAGGCCAAGCGCAGCGCTCGTTGCGATCGCCGCGTGGATCCTGGCGTAGTCGTCCGGCGTCAGTTGCGCCAGCATGTCGCGCGCAACGAACCTCGCTTGCGATTGGAGCAGCACGGCCGTATCAACCGTTTCGATCTCTGCCACCGTCGGCTGGGCTACGTCAGCGCGCTCCCAGCGGGAGATGAACGGCCCATCGCCGTGATCGGACACCTCGAAGTCGATGTTTGCCACGAGACCGGGGCGCAGGGTCAGCAACGCGAGTACAAAGTCTTTGGGATGATATGCCATGTCTTGGTTACCTAGCTTGCGCGCCGAATGTAAGCTTGTGCCTGCACCGCGTAGCCCCCGGCGCCGGTGTACCCGGCTTGAGCACAGAGATAGTAGGTCGTCGTGCTCGCGACCGCGATGCGAACCGAGGCAGAAGTCAGCACGATCGACATGTCTCCGAGCGGCGACGCGCTGCTGATTCGCTCGTGGAGTTGTATGGCCTGGCTCACGCTCACGGACGTACTGGTGGTGCCGAAGGCCAAATTCCAGTCTGACGACGCCGTCCCTCCGGGACCACCGAACGTTCCGATGATCGTCACGTCGTAAACGCCAGGTGCGACGCTTGTGCTTCCGACATTCCCGCTGACTGCGGACCCCGCGAAAGTAAGTGAGGAATTGATCGTGATAACCTCGCCGATATTTCCAGCCGACGGCTGCGTCGATCCGGTCGTCCCCGGAATTTGACCGACGCCCGCAGCGCCGACGGCTGTCACGCCGATATTGCTTCGCGCCTGCGCCTGTTGCGCCGTTGTGAAGCTGTTGCTCTCCTCGACCGAGATCAGGTCTTCCTTGAGCGCCACGATGCTGACCTGCGGCGTCGTGGCAAAATTGATCTTCGAGGTGCCGCCGATCGAGTTGAACAGCACCGCCGTCCTCGCCAGGACGCCTGTCGAGGTGTTGTAGGCGCCTTCGCCGACCTCCCACTGGCTGAGGTCAGCGCTTTCGGCGCGATACTTGTAAAGCCGGCCATTGACCACACCTGCGGCGGCTGGGCTCTGATAGCCCGTGACGGCCGCAGAATAGGTCCAGTCGGTCGTGCCGCCCGCCGACGGCGAGAACCTGCAAACGTCGAGAAAGGCTGCCATATCAGGTCATCGTCAAAATGCCGTTGGTCTGATCCAGATCAACGGTGAAGGTGTTGCCATTGGTGAGCGTGAGCGCAACGCCATAGTCCCACCAGCCGATCAGCGGCTTGGTCGGCGATGTCGAATTGTAGAGCACCGCATATTGAAAAGGCCCGATCGAGCCACCCGATGCGGTCCATGCCGGATCGGTTGCCCCGACGAACTTGAACGTGCCCGTCGTCTGCGCGCCGGTGATGGTGCCGACGCTGTTGCCGCCTGCGGTATATCCGTTACCGGCAGCGAGATCGGCCGGCGTGTTGTAAACCGTATTGGCGGCTACCGGCGCCGTGTTCGTCAGATAGACCTTGTAGACCTGCGCCGTACCGGTTTTCATGTCGTGCAGGGCGTTGGCGACATCCTGCACGAAACAAAAGAACTTGTTGAAACTTGCCATGGCTGCTCTCCCAAGATGTCCTAGATGACCTGTCCGGAAACGCGCACCGTCATCGGCCCGGCGTTGAATGTCGACGTCAGCCCGAGATTGTTCAGATCTGCGAGGGCTGAGGTGAACCCGAGCCCCCAAGTCTGGATGCGCGCGTCTTCCTTGATGTAGGGCGCAGACTCCAGCAGGGCGGCGTAGAGATAGACATCTGGCGCCATGGTCAGCAGCCAGTTGCTTCCGTTCGACGCCAGCGCCGGCACGTTCTGCCGGTAGACCATTTCGATCGTGTAGGCTGCGTCAGGGGTCGGTGCGAGTTCGAGCTCGTTGCCGAACACGGTGAAGTAGCGCGGCCGCGCGGCGACATCGGACGTCGCGAAGCGATATTCGTCCATCTGCGTCCCCGATTTGAACTCGAGGCATGGCTTTCCTGTCATGCCCGACAGCCGGACCCGGCGCATGGATTGGAAATCGGAAGGCAGCGAAATAAACTCCGGCTCGTTCGATCCGAGATCGACCAGCGCGGTCGCCCGCTGCTCCATTTGCCGAACGAACAGCTGGCGGTTGAACTTGGCTTCCGCGAGCTGCACGAAGGTCGGGATTCGCGCGATCAGCGTCGTGTCCTGGTCGCGCGCGAGATATTCAATCACTGCGGCCTGCAGCGATGTATAGTCGGTGATCTCAGTCATTTGAGCTCCGCTGACCAGCCGCACTGCAGTTTCGGCCTGTCGGTTCGCAAATAGGCCCATTCGGAATCGTCGAGCTTCCGCTGTACGATCGCGTCGAATTCAGGCGTGAACAGCCGCAGCGAGGTGTTACCCTTCGCATGCTCCTCGTTGAGCCATTGAACGTAGATGACGTTGGGAATGCGGGCGACGTGCCGCCCCCAGTCACCACATTGCTCACCCTGCCGCGCCTGCCTGTTCCACTCCAGGATCGGCGCCACGTCCTGAACATGCTCGATCGCAAGCTCTCGGCCGTTGCTGGCGAGATGAGGCCTGATCAGGACGCCCGCCATCACGAGATCTCCGTCACCCACAGGGTGCCGGCAGTCGCCGTGACCAGGCCATTGGTCGCGGCCTTCAGTGCGGCAATGCGCTGACCCGGACTGACCGTCACGTATTCGACGACGTTGGCCGGCAGATAGGGATCCGAGACGGTGGCGGTCTGCGCGCCGTCTCCGATCCGGTAGCAGCAGCCGGAATTGGAGACGAGGCGGAGCTGAAAGGTTTCCGAACCGAAGGCATTGGTGGCACCGACGCTGCTGTCATAGGCGATCGTCTGGCTGGGACCGACGCGCGAGGAGTTTTGCTTGGAGAAGAACGGCATGTCAGGCGGTCCTCACGGAGATCGAAAAATGCATCGGGATCGCCGCGCCGGAGGCGCCGGACGGCGTCAGGACGATCACGTCGTCCTCGTTGAGATAGATCGGCGACGGCGGCACGGCCGAGAACAACTGGCCCGCAGCGGATCCCGCCTGCGTCACAGTGAAGGTCGCGAGCGTCGTCGCATTGGCCGCCGCGGTGACGGTGCCATCGGCCGTCGTGATAGCGCCCCCCAGAATGCCGGCCACTTTCAGCAACCGGCAGCGAAAGGGGACGCGGACATAGGAAGCGACGGGACTTGCGCCGCAAGACGGCGTGTAGGCCGTGAGATCGGCGGTATTGAGGGTACGATTGCCGGGAAGCGGCATCTTGTGTCTCCAAATGAAAGGGGCGGCCCGAAGACCGCCCCGAGTGAGAGATGGATGATCCTGATCGCTCAGGAGGTGGTGTTGTCGAACACGCCGCCGGAGGCTTTCTCGTTACGCGAGACCAGCGCGTATTCGGCCAGGATCTGCCGGCGATCGGAGTCGCCGGTCTTGGCCAGCGGGATCGAGATCATGTTGCGGCCATTGAGATAGGCGACCGCCCATTTGTCCAGCTCGAGCACCAGGACGTCGCGCGGGCGCTGGAAGCGGTTGGCCACCACCTTGAGCTTGCCGAAATCGGATTCGTAGGCGTCGACGGACGCAACGATCTTCTTCGACTTCGACTCTTCGATCGCGGTGGACCGGCCCGTGAAGGTCGAGAACACCTGCTTGTTGAAAGCGCCGGTCATGATGGTGCCGGGCTTGCCGCCATTGCTCCAGATCGAGGACAGCACGGTCTTCAGACGTACTTCGGTGAAGGCGAGCTGGGTGCCGTCCGTCCGCGTCGCCGTGCCGTCGGCGGCGGCCGGATCCGCCGCACCGCCTGCCGTTCCCTTCGAGGTATTCGAAACGACCCAGGAGAGGACGGAAGCGCTCTTGCGCGGCGTCGTGGTGTTGCCGACGACCTTGGCCTGGTTGGTGCCGCACAGGATGGTTTCGAGGTCGCGCTTGAGTTCGAGACCCTTCAGCATCTCCTGATAGGCGAGCTCGTTGTCGCGGCCGGCATGGTCGACCGCCTGCTGCGTGCCCGAGACCCGCGCGACCTTGTAGGAGATCTGGCAGAGGTTGCCGAGCCGTATGGTCGGCGTGGTCGTGTTGGTGTTGGGATCGTCGCCCTCGAGCTGCGCGTTGGCGCTGTCGGCGGCGGCGAGAGCCTGCGTCTGCCATTCGTGATTGACCGCGGTCGCCTTCTCCTTGTCGACGCCGCTCATGAACGGTGTGTCGACCGGGTCGATGCGATAGATCATGTCGCTGAGATCTTCGCGGTTGCCGACCGCGGAGTAGGTGACGAAAGTTGAGGTTGGTAGAGACATCGATGTTTCCTTATAATGGCCGTGCCGTTTCAACAGCGCAGCCGCAAAGCTGCGCCTCTCCTGGAAACTGCGGCCTGAGTTGCTGGCGGCTTCTGTTCCCGCTCACACGATGGCGCGGAAACTCAGGTTTCCGGTTCGCGGATCAGCGAGACATCTTTGCCGGGCGCCTGCGCGTATCGCGCAGGGTCGGCCTAACTACGTTGCTTGAGCTGATCGGCGTTGTTACGCGACGTCAGCCTGGTTGGACACGCGTCAAGCGCCGAACGGGGGACGGGGGTCGAGAGAGATCGTCTTCAACCGGGCTCGTATCCTTGCGGCGCGAGCGCGGCCGTGGCGCTGAACGGCAGCGATGCAGGTCCGGTATCGAAAGCAAGCGATCCAGGTTGACTTGAGTTTCGCTGTTGCAGGCGCCGAATGCGGTACGTGATGAGATCGGCTAGCGGCTCCGGAGAGCGTTGTGTTGCAGTCGAAGGAGGAGTCTGGTCAATCGCCTGACGTGAGACAGGCGGGCTTGGACGATGCGCGGCGGACCGAACAGCCATTCAGGAGGCCGATCCGGAGGATCAACTTCGTGCGCCGGCGGCAGAATCGGATGCCGAGATGGAGGCGTAACCGGCCGCTCACGCGGCAGCTGCGAAATGGGACCCCAATCCGGAAAGCCGAATCTTGGAATCTCGCCAAGCAGCCATGGGAAAAAGCCTGGCATGTAGTAGCCGGGATAGCCGAGGATCGGATCCTGCCGACACGAGGACCGTCGCGTGCCGTCCACGAAGGAAATCAGACAGAGCGATTGCGGATGCAATGTCCCCTCCTGGACTCCGGACGACGAAAAGCCCACCCTCTCGAAGGTTCGCAGCCGACGAGACATCCATGCCCTTCTCGATCCGGCCATCGAAGCATAGAATCGACTGATCGACGTTGAGAGCCATTGATTGCGAAGCCACGCCTCGACAATGATCAACGGCGCGATAGTAGCTCTCTCTGTCGGGCTCCTCTTCTTTGGCATGGACTTCATTCAAACCGAGAAGAACAGCGAAGATGTACGAACACAGCGTCTTCAACGACCGCAAAGTGACACCGCACGGTTTTGACTGCCGAAAAGCAGCAATATAATAGAACAAACAAGGAACAACATCTACACTCTTTCAGGTTGTGCCGCCTAAATGATCCCGAACCGCTTCCGCCGCTCCGCCGTCTCCGCCAACTCCTTCAGCTCAGCGCGCGCCAGCTTGCCGTTCGCGACCACACCTGAGAGATGATCGCGCACCTTGCCGACGATGTTGATGGCGAGGAACAGCTTTTCGCGGCCAGCGGCATCGTCGACCGTGGTGGCGCGCCAGGCCGCGACGTAGCTCTTCTCGAGCGTGTCGAACGCCTCGTTCAGGATCTCATCCTCGAGCAACGCTTCGGCCCGAACCGCCTTCGCCGCCGCGCGCTCGAGTGTGTTCTCGTCAGACATCGGTTTCCTTCTCGTTGTTCGGCCGCCGATGCCATGTTTGCATCGAGGTGTCCTCGATCTTGGTGAGCTCGATCTTTTTTGCGTCTTGATCTAAAGATGGATCGCGTCGTTCCGTGCGCTCTTCTGCTCGGGCTGGCCCCGTGCGGAGAGCGGTGACCTGATCCACTTGGGCTCAATCCTTTATGGCCGACCGATTCAGGGCAGATGACAGCAGGCGGGGTGTGGCAGGTTTTTCAACAAGCGCTCGGCCCGTGGGATTTCATGCCAGACGCATCCGGCCACACAAGCGCGAGCCTGCCTTCGTTCAAATCTCCAAGCGACGTAGAGTCAGCCCGAGCTGCAGACCCACGAACCACAGCGCTTTACCGCAGCTACAACCCGTCAGGTAATTCAGTGAGAGAATCGATAAACTGTTTCAGTGTTGGGGCGAGAAACAAAACATATCGCTCATCGTCGCCATAATATTCAGGTTGATTGAACATTATGCTCCCGAAAGAATCGGGGTTCACGCTATACATAAAAAACCCCGCGCCCGTAGTGTCCGCGAACGGTATATACCCTCGAGGAAACTGGGGAGTCTGATCCACCATCATTACGTAGGTCCGCTCGAAACTTAATCCATCCGAGCTAGTGTTCATGGGATAGAAACAGTCGACATCATAGGCCTCACCGTCCTTAACGAAAAACCGAGGACGCGGTCTTCCACCGTTGTGCACGAGGTACTGCTCCTTGAGATCCTGCGGCAGGCGAATACCCAGGCGGTTCTCGACACGCTTTATGTCCAACTCAGAAAGCGGAGGAGCAGTCCGCTCAAAGACAACCATGACCGGTCTCCTTTTCAAAGTTTGTACCGCACTCCGTGGTGCTTCTCGTACTGCGCAACCGAATCGACATATGGTAAAGCAGCATTGTGCGCGTTTTTATGTATAAGCTAAAGTGAGGCCCCTCCACTCTCTTGATCGAAGTCGTCGACATGGTGCCACCTATATCCGGGCGGTGTTTCAGTGAACCCGCCCCACTCGTTCGCAAGATTCTCGTCACCTCTTCGGCTGCCAGTAAGTTTTATTCTTACAACGCTTCGCTGCCCCTGTGCCCCAGGATAGAGATGCTCCGTTCCAGCAAAAGTGGGCCCGCCGTTGGCGGTCGTTCCGACACCGGCGTATCCCTTTTTAGATGCCCAAGCCGCCGGAGAGAGCCGAACCTTACTGGTTAGTGCGCGTGCTTCTTTGACGGCGACGCGCCCGACGCCCTTCGCACCCGGCATCAGTCCGACCGCGGCCTCGGATCCCAGGACTCGCCCTCCTCTGAAGCCTGGGTGCTCTTTGCTGCCGGACCGACATAGAGTCGGCCAACTCCCGTCGCTGGTTGCTGCGGCGGAGGTTGTGCTGGTTGACTCTGTGCCTCTTGGCTCTCTGCTCGTTGGCTCGGCGCCTGTTGCGTTATCCTATCGGCACTGAACGGATCGTGGTCGACTGGAACGAGAGAGACATTCTCGAAGTCCGGCTGATGCTCGACCGGCACAAGAGAATATTCATCCATGATGAACGACCAGCAGATATTTGCCGGGACGGCTCGCGTCCGGCACATAGTGGTAGCCGTCTCTCGCCTTGCGCGCGCCCGGTGGATATGATCGCGGCACTTTCCCTGCTTCGATCGTTGCCTTCAGATGCGTCTCCAGCACCGTCATCTTGGCCTCGAGGGCAGTCTTGATCTTGGCGAGCTCGATCTCCCCTTGCGTCTTGACATGCAGGTGGATGGCGTCGTTCTGCGCCTTTTGTTGCTGGAGCTGCGCCTGGTGCGCGGCGAGCGCGGCGTCGACCTGGACCCGTGCCTGCAGCGCCAGCAATTTCGGATCTGGCGGCGGCTGCGGCGGCGCCGGCGGCGGATGCAGCAGCTGCCCGTTCTGCGGATTGACGGCCATGGGATCGTTGAAGAACTGGTCGGGATTCCTGTGTCCCATGATCCGGGTCAACTCGGCCGCCGTATTGTAGAGCTGGCGGTCGCCGACCAGGTTGATCTTGCCTCCCGCAAGCAGCTCCTTCTGCACGTTGGCGATCGCCATGGTCTGGGCGAACTGCTGCGCTTTGCCGCCGGCGCCGAGACCGACATTGATGGTCATGTCGTCGCGGGTCTTCCAGTTGCGCGGATTGACCTCCACCCAGGCGTTGCGCAGGCGAACCGTCTCCTCGCGCCGACCGTGCTTGCGGATGGTGCCGTGGAGCAGCGCGAAGATGTCGCGCACGCCTTCGGCCATGATGCGCGCGATCAGCTTGATCCGCATCTGCGAGGCCGAGAACACCTGCGCGACCGCCGTCGCGGACTGGTTCTGCAACGCGTTGGCGTCGATGCCCTGCGTCTGCTTGCCGAGACCGGTGCGGATCTCGAGCTCGGCGTCGATATATTGCAGCATCGGGTAGATCGACGTGGTGATGTCAGGCACCACCTGCCAGTTCAGTCCGCCCGCCGTCTTGGTGCGCACCACCCCGCCCGGCCGCGACACCAGCAGATCGTCCAGCGTGTTCGGCCCGGCGTTGTGCTCGGCGACCTCGACGCGCGGATTGTTGTGCAGATAGAGATTGTCGAGCGCGCCGCGCTTCAATGCGGTTTTCTCCCGCTGCAATGGCATCACCAGATCTGCGATCGAGCGGCCGAAGAAGCGATGGGTCACCGGCACGGGCGTGGTCGCCGCAAAAGGCACCTCGTCGAACGGCGTGATGCAGTCCTTGCCGTCCTTGCGCAGGATCTCGGCCTGGTCGCCACCGGTGACAACCTGATATAGGCAAGGCCGGCCCGAGCCTTCAAAATCCATACGCACATAGTGCTCGGTGATGCGCACCAACCGCGCCGCCGAATTGGCGCTGCCACCGCCGGCGGTCGCGGACAGATGCTCCTCCACGGTGTCGCGCGCCAGCGTCTCGATTTCCGTCGTGCCGGTATGCGGCAACAAGCCCCTGATCTGGCCGGAATCAAAACCTTCCGCGATCAACTCCGCTTCGGTCTTGGTGACGACCTCGTGGAAACAGTAATTGCAGTCGCGAATGCTGCGCGCACCGCGCTCGATGCCGAATTCCTCCGGCGGCACCCCCATCACCCGCGCCTGCGCAAGCTTGCGCGTGGTGACGATGGTGACGTCGTGCGTGACGAGAGACCCCATCGGCGCAGGCGGCGCCGGGGCTAGCAAGGGAATGGGCATGTCTGATTGATCTCTGAGATTTTGCCGCGTGGTGGCAGACGGCGGAAAGGCAGCAGCGGCCTAGTATCCGTTGTTGCGCGTATAATCCTGGATCAAACCGAGTAATCCGCCTGCGGATGCTTGATCTGGATTGGACGAGTCGACTGGAGCCGGCGGGCCGGCGGCAACACCCGGCGTGCGCGGTGACGCGTCTCGCCGCAGCGGGGACGCGGCCCATCGACCCAATGCCCGATTGAGATCGGGTGTCAGCAGCGCCTCGAGCGGAAAGAGCGCCGGAGCCGACGATGGTGCGTTCGAACCGGATTGCGTATTCCCGGGACCGCGAGCGCCAGACCCAAGAACCGACGCGGTTCCGGATGCAGCCGATGTGACGCCTGGCCCACCGAATGCCCCCGGCATCGCGAACGGGCCAAAATTCCGGGGCACCTCGGGCGCGAAGTGCAGCGGTGACAGCGTCGGGTCGGCAATTGGTGCCGAATTGCCAGGTGATTGCGAGCGCGAAAACGCAGGTGCCCGCAGCAGTGCCGGACCGTTCGGTCCACCAAGCGACGTAGGACCTTCCGCACCAGGAATGGCGATACCGGACGATGGCTGGGGCGCAGTTTCCGGACGAGGATTATTGGTCGGCGGTGTATCGCCCGGAAGCGATGGTCGAACCTGCGGAGATGGAGGCGACGCAGTTGTCGGACCAGGTTGAAGTGCCGGCTTCGGCTCCCCGTTCTGGTACGGAAAGACCGGGCGATCGATATCAAAAGTGTCCGGATCAGCCTTGTGCGTGATGTCGCTGGAATAAATTCCGAATCCCTTGTTCGGATCGGCATTCAAAGGTGCCTTGCCGGAAATAATCTCACGATGCAGATGCGGGCCGGACGTGCGACCGCCCAGACCTTTAACGTATTCTTTGGTGCCGATGACGGCACCCGGTATAGGCTGATCTGCAAGGACCGGTGTACCCGGTGCCGGCAACGGATCCGGTCCGAGATGGCCATAGAGCTGATAGAAGACCGTGCCGTCCGATGCTTTTGATTTGACGACAACGGACATTCCATAGCCCTTGATCTTCCCGCTTCTGAATATTTCTCCGCCGTGCTGGGCGTAGACCGGCGTTCCCGGCCTGGCTGGATTGTCACTTCCGCCGTGATAGCCACCTTCGGTATCAGCGCGAGACGTCAGCCAATTTTCGGTGGTCGGACCATAGCCAGGATATCTATATTCAGGCATCTCTTGATTCCCTCAATTATTGATCCGGCTATGATCGCCCGCGCATGCGATGAAGAAGTGAGACTTGATATCTCCATCGCTCCGGTACTACTCTAGGTTATCCAGCCCAGAAGATTAGCTTTCGGCTGCAGCGGCCGGTGGCCGTTATCGATATGCGCCGTGCTTTTCTTCCGGCTTCCACGGAGACAGCAAGTTGAAGTTCATTTCAGCCGTTCTCACGTTCCGAGAAATGACGATGCGGATGTTTCTTGTTGGCGCGCTGTCCACCTCAATGGGGGCAAGCAACGCATCCGCGGAAACCTCGTTAGACGCTCCATGTCCGGCGGGCTTCAGTTGTTCTCTTTCCGAGCCGCGAGACGGTGCTTGTCCGCATCCTGCAATCGTCCTCGACGAACAGGCGAAATCGACACGCTACGAGAGTGACCCCTTCTCGCGCGCATTGGAAAAAGCCTGCATTCCAAAGACCGGAGCACTGGCGGCACGTCGGGGCGGCGAACTTCGCCTGATGTTAGGCAATGGAGCCGTGAAACTCTACAAGGACAATCAGAGCAAGAAGGCCTGCGAAAAAGGGCCCTACGAAAGCTGCAAGACCTACATGCTCTATGACTATTTCCCCGAACACCGGTTCCTTCTCGTGCACATCATGTACTACGAAAGCGACCAATGGCTTCTGGTCCGGCAGCAGGATGGAAAGGAGGAACACATCGTCGCACCCCCACGCTACTCGCCCGGCAAGAAGTGGCTCGCATCGGTCTTCTGGACCGAAGGCCCTTCCGATGGAAACAACGGAATTGACATCGTGCCGACGAACGTCGATTCCACCGAGCCTGCCTTTCATTACAGGTCTAAGGGCTATGAGCTTTGGGAATACGTCCGCTGGGAAAGCGACGACCGTCTATCGGTAAAGGTGACTTGGCGCGTCGGCAACGATCCCGAACTTGTCGACTGGCCCGCTGAAGTCGTTCGTGTCAACGGACAATGGCAATTGCATAGGTGGCCTCCCGGTTCGCCGCGACCTTGAACACGGCATATGCTGCATGCTGAACTTGTTCGATCGTGAGGTCGATCAACTCAACTACAGAATTCAGGATGCCACTTTGATCGTCGAAAAATTGCCACGCGTTCGGCTTCCAATCCTGCTCCCGGGGCGTCAATCCAGCCGAGGCGCCGAAACCGGGCGTACCGTAATAGAGCTGCGGATACAGCCTGCCGGAATTGTCCAAATAGGCCCCAATGCCCGCTCCTCCCAGCGCCGGAAATCCCTCTGCCGCTCATTGGTTCTGCTCATCATTCTGGGCTTCGGCCCTCTTGCAATTCTGTTCGTAAATTCTCGAACACCTGATTGCGTAAAACACGCCGTAGAGAAAAACTGCCAGACACACGCAGCCAAAGACCATCTGGACCGGCTGACCGGAGGGCTAGTCCTCCGCTGAGACCCATAAGGATGGATCCTTTGACAAACCGGACATACTCGGCCTGCACAGGGAGTGGCGTTGGATGCTGCAACGCCCACACCGAGAATGCATAACGCGCACTCTCATAGTCCTGAAACTGTGGCGGAAGATACTCGCTTACGGCATTGGAGACGTGAAGGTACGTGACGGTTCTCCAGATGGCGGCTATCCCCGTCAAGACGGTGAAGAGAGCTGCCATGATGTCCTCCGGTGAACCAGGCCTCGCGAGGCAAATATATGAGCCGCGATCTCTGATCGTACGCAACGGGAACGTGGTCAACAAGAGCTGGCCGCTTTCACATCGTGCCTGAAAGCACGAGGCCGCCCCCAATAGCGTGCGACAGCGAATCTCCTTCCTGTTCTCAGGACGCGGTCTGCAACACGTCTTGCGGGCCGGCCATGTCATGCACCGTGTGCGCGACGATCTTCATCGCGCCGCTCGATTCCGCGACATCCTGAGCAAGCAGTGCGAACTGGTCGTCGGTCAAATCATAATACGTCTCGCGGCTCTCCTCCTCACGTTCCTCCCACCAGACCTTGACGATGCCAGCCTTCG
Source organism: Bradyrhizobium sp. MV1.5 (assembly GCF_055807615.1). NCBI lineage: Bacteria > Pseudomonadati > Pseudomonadota > Alphaproteobacteria > Hyphomicrobiales > Nitrobacteraceae > Bradyrhizobium > Bradyrhizobium sp. MV1.5. The sequence goes on from NZ_JBVVPL010000070.1 coordinate 15,560, forward strand.
ACAGCAGCGCGTCCTTGATGAAGGAATAGAGCACCATGAAGCCGCCGTTCTGCTGCATGAAGACGTGGTTGACGTAGTCCGTCTCCTGTTGCGCGGCGGCGACGTCTTCCGGACCGACCGGTTCGAAGCGCACGACCTCGTCGGAGCCTGCAAAGATGTCCATCAGCTGTGGCATCAGGCCTTCGACGGTGTCGGCGACGTCTGTCGATACCGCGCGCGAGCGGCCGTCCTGCGACGGCATGTCCTTGCGCATGTCGCCGAGGTAATAGTCCATCGCGTCGGCCCGCTCCTCGGCGAGTCGCGCTGCCGACATGGCAGCGAGCGCGTTGGCCTTCTCGGAGGCGAGCATCGCCTTGACTTCAGAAATCGACATTCTTGCCATCAATGAGCCTTCAGTTGGCAGTGTTGGTCTGTTGATTTTGCAATGTTCAGTTCCTTGGTGAACGCGAGGCTCGCAAGACTTCTTCCACCCTGTTTGAGCAGTTGATCAACTCGAAAATTCAACATGGGCATTCCTTACCGAATTGAGCGATGCGGCCATCCCGCCCATTTCGAATGGCAGAGCTCGGTAGCGCTGATCGGCCGGACGATGCGGGGATCAGAAAGAGAGACGAAACAGCAAGGCGATCGCAAGAAGCACGATGAAAACGAGGAAAAGCCCCGCAACTCCGGCGATTGATTCCTCCAGTTCAATTCGGCCGCTTTCATCCCGCCGGTAGCCGAGCCACTTGAAGCGCTGCGGCGGCGAATTGAATGGCTTGACACGAACCCAACCAAGCGACAGCAACGGAAAGACAAGTCGCGCGACCGTGCATCCTATTGACTCGACGAACGCCTCGTAGAGAAAGGCGATGAAACTGGAGACGAAGTTATCCATGTCGTTGCTCTCCGGCTGCACCAGCAGTGTCATCCGCCTCTCCTGCCGGCAACTCAGATAAGCATACCGTGAAATATGGCAACGATCATGAGCAGCACCAGAAGGCAGATTCCAGACCCGATCCACCCGGCAGCGACTTGTTGTAGTTCAATCCGCCCGCTCCCGTCGCGGCGATAGCCGGGCCACCGCAATGGCTGCGGAGTTGCATGAAAGGGTTCGACGTAGATCCTGCCGAATGAAAGGAGCGGCAAGGCAGCACGCGCCACCGTGTAGCCGATCAACTCTACCAGCATTCCCAAAACCGACATGCCAAAACTCACGCAGAGGTAGAGAGTGCTCTTTTAGAACAAAGCAGGAACTCCGTCAACCCTGGGTTTCACCTCGCCTGTTGCTCTCACTCATACCCACCCCTGCTCGGCATACCGGATTGGCCGGTTGAACGCGGCCGTCTTGCCCGGCTGCTCGTAGCAGATCGCCATCAGCCCGAGCGCATCAGCGGCGTGGCTCGACCAGTCGTGCTCGGGGCCGAGCCCGATATTGCGCGTCCCGTCCTTGCGCTCGTGATAGAAGCCGAGCGCCTCGCGGCCGGGCTCGGTGGTGTCCGCGTCGAACCAGAGCTGCGGACCAAGTCGCCGCAGCGCCTCGATCCGCATCATCGCGGCGCCCGGCCCCTGGTTCTTCACCGGCGGCTCGACCGTGAAGCCGGCTTCGCGCAAATGATCCTCATAGCGCTTGCCGGTGATGTTGTTGGCGGCGATGCCGTCATGGGGCAGATAAAGAATGGCCTGGTCATAGCCGCGCGAGCGCAGCCAGTTGACGTGAAACGCCAGCACCTGCCCGACGCTCTCGTAATAATCGAGAACGCGAATTTCGTTGCCGACCCACTGTACGACCCAGATCGCGAAGGCATCCGCCGCGGCGCCAGCGCCGCCGATGTCGATGAAGGCGCGCAGCGGCAGCAAAGGATCCGCCGCAACCTTTCCGATCCGCCCCTGCGCGCGCGCTTCCGACAGCAGCGAGGCGAAATACGCGCCGTCGAAGGCGCGGGCATATTCGCCTTCCCAAATGTGGTCGTAGCGCTCCGGATAGAGCTTCTGGTCGAGCAACCGTTCCTCCGTGAGCACGTCCGGAAACCAGGGATTGTCGCGCCAGTTCGCCTTGACGACGACAGCTCCTTCGGGCCGCCGCCCGCGCAAGAAATCGTCGATCGCATCGCTCTTGCGACGCGGATTCCAGCTCGCCCACAGCTCGGAGTCTTTTGCGCGGATCGTCGGCCGCAGCAGCGCAAGACTGCGCGCGCTCAATGACTGAGCCTCGTCGATCCAGGCGATGCGAAATCCTTCCAATGATTTGATCGAGTCGGCTGTGTGATCCTGAAGCCCGCGAAAGATGATCAGCCCGTCGCCAGGCGTTTCGATTTTGTCGCTGAAGAAGTTGAAGCCGTGGCCGAGGCCAAGGCTGGCGATCTTGCCCTCGATCAGCCGCTTGGAAGACTGCGCCAGCGTCCGCTGCGCCTCGCGGATGCAGACCGCCAGCGTGCCGCGCTCGGCCTGGCAGGTCTCGACGAGAAGCTCGCCGAAGAAATGCGATTTGCCCGAGCCGCGCCCGCCGTAAACGCCCTTGTAGCGCGCGGGCTTGAGCAGCGGCTCGAAGATCTTGGCCGTCGGAATTTTCAGGATGGACAATGGATGCGCTCGCTCACCCTAGGGCAGGCCGGTGCGCCTGCGCCACATCGTGGACCAGTCTTCGTTGTTTGCTGTGTCGGATGGTCGTTGCGGAGCCTGATTAGAGCCGGCCAAGACACCTGCGCCGGAAGGCGAAGGCCACGATCCGAATCGCCTCTCGAAATCGCTTTGCTCGGCGAGGGCACCTCTCGTTGCTTCCAATATGCCTGAGGATCGAGACGATTCCCGGCGGCGTCGATCAATTGATAATGAAGATGATGATCCCCGCCTTCCACGTATTTCTTGTCCACGCCCATGTTGCCCATCGTGCCGAGCATCTGCCCCGCGACAACCCGATCGCCGATGCTGACATATTGCCTGCGCGTGTGCAGCAATTCGTGTGACACGCCATCCGCATCCCTGATCGCTATTCGACCTGCAGATCCTTCGCCGGCATTCGTCACGATGCCATCAATCGGAGATCGCAATGCGGGATGCCTCAGATTGATCCCCTGCTGTCCGTTTGGAACTACGTTATAAATTCCCATCCACGCCACGAGGCGAACCAAGCAATGCCAATTTGCACACTTACTTGCTCAACCCCTGATAGATGGACGATTCTGAGCTTGCCCCCTCTGACCGCTCATCAGCAAACCTCGCACAGGAACAGATTCGTGAGACTGAATCGGATGAAGGACCTCACCTCGTTGTCGATGCTTGCCGCGCTTTTGCTGTCGTGCGCTGGCTTGCCTACCCAGGCCCAGGAAGGGCCCAAGAGTTCGCCCAAGATGAGTTCGCCCGGCAAATGGCGCCCAAGGGACGGCATCTATGCAACGCCGGGCCCCAATTTCGATGCAAGATGCGGGGAGTACGGCGACATGCGGATCGACTGGAGCGATAATTTCACCTCGGGAGGCGAAGAGGGGTGCAAGATTACCAAATTATCGGATACCGCTCCCGGCAGCATCAGACCTGACGTGGTCTGCGAGTCCGCTGACAGGGAAGGACATCCGTACAAGGAGATCATTCTCATGAAGAAGATCGACGAGAAGACGATCTTCACTCGCGAGACCCAGGACGGGAAGTTCAAGCGATCCGGCGGCTCGATGGCCTATTGTCCGGACAACGCGCAGCGCATGTATAGCGACTCCAAGAAGAAGGGCTAATCTGAGCTCGAAACATTTTTTCAGAGCCGTCGGCTCACGCGTCGCGCCCAGCGGCACCGCCGCCCGCGCTCCCCGGATACACGATGATGCGTTCGATCCGGTGAATCAATTCCAGCACGCCATCCCCGCTGTTCTCGATCGGCTGCGCCGCCTTGCCCCAGCCGCGATCGAGGATTGCATTGGCGGCGGAGACACGGGCGGCCGGCGTCGCGTCGTCGCTGCGCATGATGCCGACCAGCACGCTGAGCGCGGTTCTGGTGTGGCTGCGCGCAAGCGAGCGGATTTCGGTCAGGGTGCGCGCGCTGGACGTCTTCCGTCGCGCAGGCGCGCGGACCGGCTCGCTCACGAGCGCAATTTCCATGTCCTCGCTCATGACAACGTCTCCCACAGCGCGATTGCAACCAGGCCCGCGAGCGCGAGCGATATCAAATAGGCCGTCATCGTCTCTCCTCGACAAAGAAATGCGCGGCAGATCGCGAATGAGGCGCGATCGTTTCGGGCGCGAACCCTATCTCCGCATCCGGAGACCGCAGCGGGGGGGGGGCGGGGCCGGGGCGCCCCCCGGGGGGGGCGGGGGGGGGGGGGGGCCCGCCCGGGGGGGGCGGGGCGGCGCGCCCCGCGCGCCGGCCGCCCGCAGGACAGGAGAGCGTGGAGGGG